>CAYOJR010000009.1:26176-27278 GCA_964404335.1 uncultured Aquabacterium sp. | reverse complement strand
GCTGGCATGCGCGAGTTCATGAAACTGCGCGAGCGCCGCATCACCGATGTGGGCACGCTGCTGGACGGCGCACGTCGCGCCATGCGGGCCAGCTATCAACGCGAGATGGACACCATCGAGTCGCGCCTGGACTTTCTGGGCTCGGTGGGCTCCGTGTCACCCTATGTCGGGCTGTTTGGCACGGTCTGGGGGATCATGCACGCTTTCACGGGCCTGTCCAACGTGCAGCAGGTCTCGCTGGCCACGGTGGCGCCCGGCATTGCCGAGGCCCTGGTCGCCACGGCCATTGGCTTGTTTGCCGCCATTCCTGCGGTGTTGGCCTACAACCGCTTTGCGCGTGACATCGACCGCGTGGCGATCCAGATGGAGTCCTTCATCGAGGAGTTCTCCAACATCCTGGCGCGCAGTGCGGCACCCGCGTTGCCGGGTGCGCCTGAGCCGGTGCGCAACACGATGGGACGCTGACCGTGGCCGAACTCAATGCCCGGGGCGGCGGTCGCCGCCGTCGCACCCGCAATGAGATGAACATGGTGCCGTTCATCGACGTGATGCTGGTGCTGCTCATCATCTTCATGGTCAGCGCGCCCTTGATGCCGACCGGTGTGGTGGACCTGCCCAGCATGGGCAAGGCCCGTCAGGCGCCCGAAAAGGTGATCGAGTTGGTGGTGCAGGACGATGAGCGGGTGCGCCTGCGCGTGAACAGTCAGGATGAGGACACCTTGGCGGTGAGCGAATTGGCCGAGCGCGTCAAGGCGCTGCAGGGGGAAGCGGAGAGCGGCCCGACAGCGGTGCCCGTGATCATCAGCGCCCGCAAGGATGTGCGCTATGAAGAGGTGGTGCGCATCATGGACGTGCTGCAAAAAGCGGGTGTGGTCCGGGTGGGCCTGTCCGTGCGTACCACCGGAGGTTGAGGCGTGAATGCACCGTCTGGCATGGTCATCGGTTCGCCAGCCGGATGGCGTCCGCAGGAGTCGGAGCGCTGGCGTGGACCCGGGTTGTGGCTGGCGCTGGCGGCCCATGGCGTGCTGTTGCTGGGTCTTGCACTCAGCATGAACTGGAAGATGAGCGACCCGGCCCCTGTGGAAGCCGAGGTCTGGTCGGA
>CAYOJR010000009.1:0-26076 GCA_964404335.1 uncultured Aquabacterium sp. | reverse complement strand
GCATGAACTGGAAGATGAGCGACCCGGCCCCTGTGGAAGCCGAGGTCTGGTCGGACATTCCCCAGGTTGCCGGGGGGGCAGCACCGCCTCCACCTGTGCAACGTGAGGCGCCGCGCGAAGCGCCTGTCAACCGTTCGGAGCCCGAGCCTCAGCGGCCGCCCGATCTGGTCATTGCCAAGACACCCCCGAAGCCGCCGCCGAAGAAGCCCGAGCCCGTGAAGAAGGCTGAGCCCCCCAAGGTGGTGCCTGCCAAGCCGGAGAAGGTTGTCAAACCCTCTGCCGTGACCGCCCCGCAAAGCCGCAGCCTGAGTGCGGCCGAGTTGGAGGCCCAACGGAAGGCCAACCTGGCGCGCATGATGGCCTCGCTGGGCGGGGAGGCAGCCGGCCCGGGGACGGCGGCGCGCTCCAGCGGCCCCTCGGCGGGCTATGCGGGGCGCATCATTGCGCGTGTCAAACCCAACATCGTGTTTGCCGAAGCCATCAACGGCAATCCGCAGGCCGTCGTCGAGGTGCGTTGCGCACCGGATGGCCGCATCATGTCGCGGCGTCTGGTGAGCTCGTCCGGCGTGTCTGCGTGGGACGACGCGGTGCTGCGTGCGCTGGACCGTACCGAGGTTCTGCCGTCCGATGTGGATGGCCGGGTGCCACCCTTGATGCAATTGAGCTTCAAACCGCGCGATTTTTGACCTGAAAATGCCGGGAATGTGCATGCATCCCGCACGATTCACGTCCTTTTTTTATAGCATGTCGTCAAGCCTACATTGAAGGGCTGCGTGGTGGCAACTGCCTGACTGCTGACTGGATGGACATGCGCGATTCCAAACTGCCCTCTTCTTCTCGGAAAACCATCCACAAGGACAAGCCGGATCTGGCGCCGCTGGAGTTCACCGTCATGGAGGGGGACGATGCGACCGAGCTGGACACCGATGTGTTTCGCTGGCCCATGCCACCGTTTGCGGCCTATCCTCCGGCCACACCGCAAACCGAGTCGGAGCCCTGTGAAATCGAGGGGCTCAATGGACGGGTGATGAAGGGGCGTCTGAGCTTCTTCGTGCCCCAGGAAGGCGTTGCCCACGTGCAGGTGCCGCCAGCGCGCACGACCATGCCGCTGCATTTCAACCAGTTCCGTAGCCTGCGCCTGACCCGGCCTGTCACGCCCACAGCGCCCGACGCGCTGGACGACTGTCTGATCTCGCCCTACCGGGTGTCCATCCAGGGTGGCGCGAAACTGGAAGGGGTGACCGTGGGTCACGCCGAAACCAGTTTTGGCTTGTTTTTGTTCCCGACCGAAGGCGGTGAGGGCGCTGTCACCCGTCTCTTTGTGCCACGCGAGGTGCTTGCTGACGCCGATTTTGGTCTGCCTCGCGGGCCAGGTTTCATCGACACCGAAACGCTGAGCGAGGAGGAGCTGGCGCAGGAGATGGGCGAGCAGGCCGCTCTGCGCAAGGAAAAGCTCGGCGAGGTGCTGCGCGCGCAGCAGGTGGTGACCCGTGAGCAGTTGCTGGTTGCCATCGACAAGCAAGGCAGCATGCCCATGGTGCGCATTGGCGAGGCGCTGATTGCCATGGGCCTGATCACCGACGAGCAGCTCGACAGTGCCTTGGAGCGTCAGAGTCAGGACCGCACGGTGGCGCTGGGTGAGTTGCTGGTGCAGATGGGGCTGGTCAGCTACGAGCAACTCTTGCTGGCGCTGGCCCGCAAGATGGGCTATCCGCTGGTGGACCTGACCAAGTTCCCGATCGACCCCGGCGCACTGACCAAGGTGGCCTACAACGTGGCGGCCCGACTCAAGGTGGTGCCGCTGATGTTGAACCATGGCGCGCTGATCGTGGCCATCGACGATCCGAGCAGGCGCCTGGTGCTCTCCGAGCTGGAGTTCATCGCCCAATGCAGGGTGGTGCCCGTGCTGGCGCAGGCCGTGCAGCTCGAAACGATGATCAAGGAGGCCTACCACCGCATGGGCGCGGATGTCTGGGACCAGCCGTTCACCGCGTCGGTCGATTCCAGCGCCATGGAGCTCGAGAAGATGAGCTCGGGCAAGCTCATCGAAGATCTGGAAAAAGAAGGGCACGAGCGCACGCAACAGGATGATGATCGTCCCATCGAGCAAAGCGACAACTCATTGGTGCGGCTGATCAACACCATGATCATCGAGGCTCACACCCAGGGCGTCTCCGACATCCACATCGAAAGCTACCCCGGTCGCGAGAAGATCAAGATCCGCTTTCGCAAGGACGGCGTGCTGATCCCGTATCTGGAGTTGCCGCACAACTACCGCTCGGCGATGATCGCGCGCGTCAAGATCATGTGCGATTTGGACATCTCGGAGCGGCGTCGGCCTCAAGACGGCAAGATCAATTTCGCACGCTTCGTGCCGCAGTACCGCATCGAATTGCGGGTGGCCACGGTGCCCACCAACAATGGGCTGGAAGACGTGGTCATGCGCATACTGAGTTCGGCGCGCCCCCTGCCGCTCGACCAGATCGGCCTGAGTCCGTACAACCTGAGCCGACTCACCGAGGCGATGGAGCGGCCCTACGGCATGATCCTGTGCGCCGGGCCCACTGGTTCGGGCAAGACCACCACATTGCACTCGGCCCTGAGTTTCATCAACGTGCCCGAGCGCAAGATCTGGACGGCGGAAGATCCGATTGAAATCACCCAACCGGGCTTGCGGCAGGTGCAGGTCAACGCCAAGATCGACTGGACCTTTGCCAAGGCCTTGCGCGCCTTCCTGCGCGCCGATCCGGACGTCATCATGGTGGGCGAAATGCGGGATGTGGAGACCGCCGGCGTGGCGGTCGAGGCGTCCCTCACGGGCCACTTGGTGCTGTCCACCCTGCACACCAACAGTGCACCGGAAACCGTGACCCGCCTGCTGGACATGGGCATGGACCCGTTCAACTTTGCAGACTCGCTGCTGGTGGTGCTGTCGCAGCGCCTGGTGCGTCGTTTGTGCACCCACTGCCGGGTGGCCGAACCGGCCAGCGAAGCCTATCTCGATGAGTTGGCGCGTGACTACCTGCATGCATTTGGCAAGGACAGCACGTTGATGAGCGTGGCCGATGTGCGCAGCCAGTGGCAGCAACGCTTTGCCGAGGATGGGGTGCTGCACACCTACCGCAGCAGTGGTTGCGAGCACTGCAACCAGACCGGCTACCTGGGGCGCGCCGGCATCCATGAGCTGATGAGCATCAGCCGGGAGCTGCGTCGCCTGATCCAGACGGGGGCGCGCTCTGAAGAGTTGCAACGCCAGGCCATGCTCGAGGGCATGCGGACCCTGCGTCAGGATGGCATCGAGAAGGTGCTGGCCGGTATCACCGGCCTCGACGAGGTGCGCGCCACGAGCAACGTCTGACGCGTCCGTCCCACCCGCAGAGGGGGCGGATCGTGCCAGGCGTGCACACAGGCGACTTCAGTCGCCGAGGTCGCCCATCAGGCTGTCAGCGGCGCGCTGCACCAGGCTGCGTTGCTGTACGGCGGTGACCAGACCTTGTTCCCGCAATTTGCACAGCACCTGGCGGGGCAGGGTGTGGATATCGTCGGCCTGCTGCCCCGTGAACATGAAGAAGCGGTGGTTGCGGCTCACCCAGATCAGACGCGCATTGATCCACTCGCCGTGCAGTGACAGCTTGAACCAGGTGCCGGGCCGCAGTTCCATGACCCAGGTTTCGGCGACCTCTGCTCCTGAGGGTCTGTCGTCGCTGGCAGCGTTCAAGCCCATCGGCACGGTGGGCAGGGCGCCCACATGAACCCGGGGCTCCGGATCCGGATTGAGGTGCTCCCAGATCGAATCAATCTTCTCGGAGCGCATCTGCGAGACGATTTCGTGCGGTGTCATCTCACGTGGCGCCTCGGGGGGCATGGGCGGGCTGCGCAGATAACGCCCATGCACGACCATCAGTTGCTCCATCAGGTCGCCGCGCAGCTTGGGTGGCCAGTTGATGATCGACATGCCTTTGCGCAGGCGCTCGGTGAGTGAGGGCAATATGGCGCGCAGGCGGTCGCGCTCTTCCAGGGTGGTGGGGCGCTGCAGGCTGGTGACCAGATCTTCCACCACATTGATCAATCCCTGACTTTCGGCATCGTCGATCTCTGCCTGCGTCATCACATGCACCATCACGTCCACCCAGGGCCCGCGCAGGAAGTCGCTCACCACAATGGGCACGGTGTGGTTTTCCAGGTGATGTTCGACTTGTTGATGCAACAGCCCCTTGAGCGTTTCCAGGTGATCGGCTTCTTCCAGGGCCTTGAGGGTGGCTTCGCGACTGGCAAGCAGTTCGTCGCTTTGTGCCTCGATGGCCGCCTGGATTTCGTGATGGGCCTGGATGAAGTCTGCAGACGTGGGCTCGGTGTTGGCCACCAACTGGTCAATGACCGGGCGGATCTGCTCGATGAACTGATGCTGTTCGGCGCTCTCATCGGGACGGAAGCCACTCACATATGAGACCAGGTCGTTGATGAGCTGCCAACTGGGGTGCTGCAGATCATCGACCAGGGCAGGTTCCTGCAGGGCCAGACGGATCATGCTGGTCTGCAGATCGTTCACGACCGGCTGCACGGCGGGTACCGAGGCGCTCTCGGTCACCATGCGTTCGAGCAATTGGCTCAGCTTCTGGATGGCGCGTGGGTCTTCGATCTGGTGGCCGATCTGATTCAGTGGCAGCTGTTGCAGCGCACGGTCGAGCGCCGCCGTGACCACCGACGGGCTCATCTGCAGTGCTGCCGGCAGTCTTTGGAGCAGCGCATCGAGGGCCCCGGGGCGGCTTACATCCAGTGCTGAGGCGGCCGGCCCATGCGGGTTGACAACCGATTTGAATTCGATCGGGTTCACGCCCTGCTGGTGGAGTTGCAGGTTGGCCTCGCCATAGAAGCGGTGCAGCTGTTTGGCCAGTTCCTTGCCGGCGACCCGCAGGAGGAGTTGACGCTCAGGTCCGGGCAATTGCAGCACCGACACCGCATCACTCAGCGCTCGGGCAAACGCGGCGGGGCTGAAGGGGTTGGCCTCGGCCCTGATCTGGGCCTCGCCTCGCAGCGCCGCTGAAAAGGATTGCAGCTCACGCAGCGACCATTCGGCCATCAGATCGATCAACTGAACGGTGCGGGCGACTTCGATGGTGGTTTCGGCGGCCGACTCGTCCACCAGGCTGAGCTCACTGAGCTTGAGGTCAGGCCCTTTGGGTGTGTTGCTCTCGGGGCGTGCCTGACGTGCCTGGGCGATTTCGGCCTGAAATCGGTGCGTCAACGCTTCGAGAAAGCGCAATTGGTGCTGCTGGACGTGGCTGGCCGTGCCAAAGATCAACTGCCGGTCCTGCGCCGCAGCCAGATCCCCCTTGGGGGCGCGCAGGGTCTCCAGGGTGTGGTGGATCACGCTGTTCGCCAAGTCGGGCAACAGGCCGATCAGGCGCTCGCAGTGGGCGCGGAACTGGGGGGTCTCGGAGGTCATCGACACGGCATGAGTGAGTAGGGGGCCCGGAGCCTGTTTCAGACGGTCGTACCAGTGTGGTGAATCTGGCGCGCATCCATCTGCGGATGAAACCTGATTTTGCAGGCAATTGTCACATTTGCAGCGCCTGCATGGGGGGAGATGTTCCCTGCGGCGTGTCAGGTAAAGGGAAAAGGGGCCGAGCAGCCCTGCTTATCTCGCTCAAGTTTGGCGGCCGGTGGCCAACAATCCTCTCCAAGCAGGAGTGTTGCCCCATCATGTCCGACGACAGCGCACAAGACAAACAGTTACCCGCCACCGCGCGGAAGCTGCAGAAAGCCAAAGAAGAAGGCCAGGTGGTCCGTTCGAAGGACCTGGGTCACTTTTTGGTCGTGCTGGCCGCCACCGGGGTGCTGATGGGGCTCACGCCGGTGTGGATGAACCACATGCAGAAGTTGCTGCACGCCGGTTTGCGTTTCGATGCCCGCACGGTCGCCTCTCCGGAGATGATGGTCCAGCGCCTGAACGAATGGAGCCTCGAGGGCTTGCTCGTGGTGCTCCCATTCGCTGCGGGCATCATGCTGGCGGCCGTCGCGGCCAGTGTGCTGGCCGGCGGCTGGGTGATGTCCTTCAAGGTGTTGCAACCCAAGTTCAGCAAGCTCAATCCCATCAGCGGCATCGGGCGGGTGTTCTCCAAGCAGCAACTGGTGGATGCCCTCAAAGCCAGCCTGCTGGGTTTGATCCTGGGGGTGGTGGGCATTTCTCTGTTGTATCAGGCCTGGCCGCGCACCGTCGATCTGCTGACGATGCCGCTGCCCGCAGCCATTGCCACGCTGGGCGTGACCCTGGCCGAGGTGCTCGGCTCGATGCTGCTGGTGATCGCCGCGTTTGCGCTCATTGACTGGCCGTTGCAAAAGTTCATGTTTGCCCAGCGCATGCGCATGAGCCATCAGGACCTCAAGGAAGAATTCAAGCAGCAAGAGGGCAACCAGGAGATCAAGAGCCGCATCAAGCAGTTGATGCGTGAGCAGTCCCGCAAGCGCATGCTGGCTGCCGTACCCACCGCCGACCTGGTGGTGATGAACCCCACCCACTACGCCGTGGCCCTCAAGTACGACGAAGCGAGCATGGGTGCACCCCGTGTGGTGGCCAAGGGGCTGGACCTGCTGGCCTTCAAGATTCGCGATGTGGCCACCGAACACCGCGTGCCGGTGCTGGAGGCCCCGCCGTTGGCCCGTGCGCTGTACGCCAACACCGAGATCGACCAGGAGGTGCCGGTGGCCCTCTATACCGCTGTGGCCCAGGTGATGGCCTATGTGTTCCAGCTGCGTCAGGCCCTGACCGGTCAGGCCCCGATGCCGGGCAACCTGCCCGACCTGGAGGTGCCGCGCGAACTGGACCCCCAACAATCCGACAAGGCGAAGGCACGGGCTGCCGCCATGCAAGCGGAGGCTGAAGCATGAACCCGACGTTGCAGAGAATCCAGGCCCTGATGGGTGGTGATCCCAAGCGCTTTCAGGCCATGGCCGCCCCCATCGTGGTGGTGGCCGTGATCGCGCTGATGGTGCTGCCGCTGCCGCCCATCCTGCTCGACCTGTTTTTCACCTTCAACATCGCCACCGCGCTGATGGTGATGATGGTGGCCGCCACCATGCTGCGTCCGCTGGACTTCGCGGCCTTCCCGGCGGTGCTGCTGTTGACCACCTTGCTGCGTCTGGCGCTGAACGTGGCCTCGACCCGTGTGGTGCTGATGGAAGGCCATACCGGCACCGGCGCTGCGGGTGCGGTGATCGAATCCTTTGGGCACTTCCTGATCGGTGGCAATTTCGCCGTCGGTCTGATCGTGTTCGCCATCCTGGTCGTGATCAACTTTGTCGTGATCACCAAGGGCGCCGAGCGTATTGCCGAAGTGGGCGCCCGCTTCGCCCTGGACGCCATGCCTGGCAAGCAGATGGCCATCGACGCCGACATGAACGCCGGTCTGATCGACGAGGTCGAGGCCAAGCGCCGTCGCCGTGAGGTGGGCGAAGAGGCCGAGTTCCACGGCTCCATGGACGGTGCCTCCAAGTTCGTGCGTGGCGACGCCATCGCCGGCATCCTGATCCTGTTCATCAACATCATCGGCGGCTTCATCATCGGCGTCGTGCAGCACGGTCTGTCGGCGTCCGAAGCCGCCAGCTCCTATATCCTGCTGGCCGTGGGTGATGCCCTGGTTGCCCAGATCCCGGCGCTGCTGATCTCGGTGGCCGCCGCCATGGTGGTCTCGCGTGTCGGCAAGGAGCAGGACGTTGGCTCCCAGATCATGGGTCAGATGCTGGCCAACCCCAAGGTGCTGGGTGTGGCCGCCGGCATCATTTTCCTGCTGGGCGTGATCCCGGGCATGCCTTCCATCGTCTTCCTGCCGGTGGCCAGCCTGCTGGGCTACGGGGCCTGGCGCAATCACCAGAAGCAAGAGGCCGCCCGTCTGGCGCCCAAGCCTGTCGAAAAGACGGCTGCTGCAGCCGCCCCCGGCGGCGAGGCCACTTGGGAGGATCTGCAGCCTGTGGACACCCTGGGCCTGGAAGTCGGCTACCGCCTGATTCAGCTGGTCGACAAGGATCGTGGCGGCGACCTGCTCAACCGGATCAAGGGTGTTCGCCGCAAGTTCGCGCAAGAAGTCGGCTTTTTGCCGCCGTCCGTCCACATCAAGGACAACCTGGAGCTGCGCCCCAGCTTCTACCGCATCACCCTGCGCGGCGCCGTGGTGGGCGAGGGCGAGGTTTTTCCCAACATGCTGATGGCGATCAACCCCGGGCATGTGACGAACCCCATTCAGGGCGCGGCGGCCACCGATCCGGCCTTCGGCCTGCCGGCGGTGTGGGTGGAGGAGCGGCAAAGGGATGCCGCACAAATGGCGGGTTACACGGTGGTTGATCCATCGACTGTCGTGGCCACACATCTCTCACACTTGATGCAACTGCACGCCGCCAAGCTGCTGGGTCGGGTAGAGACCCAACAACTGGTGGAGCATGTGACAAAACTGGCTCCCAAACTCATCGAAGACGTGGTTCCCAAAATGGTCGGCATTCCCATCCTGCAAAAGGTCCTCCAGCTCCTGCTGGAAGAGGGGGTGCACATCCGCGACATGCGCTCCATCATCGAAACCCTGGCCGAAAGCGCCTCGGCCGGTGGTCAGCTGGCGCAGGATCCGGCCGAACTGGCGCGCCGCATTCGTGTTGGCCTGGCTCCTGCCATCGTGCAGCAGATCTATGGCCCGGTGAAGGAGCTGGATGTCATCGCCATCGAGCCCGACCTCGAACGCCTGCTGACCCAGGCCCTGACCTCGCCCAACGGTCCGATGCTGGACCCTGGCGTGGCCGACCACCTCACGCGC
This sequence comes from uncultured Aquabacterium sp., assembly GCA_964404335.1. Taxonomy (GTDB): domain Bacteria; phylum Pseudomonadota; class Gammaproteobacteria; order Burkholderiales; family Burkholderiaceae_C; genus Aquabacterium. The sequence continues at coordinate 17,278 of CAYOJR010000009.1, read as the reverse complement.
CAGGCGGCCGACGCCACCCAGCGCCAGGAAAACATGGGTCAACCGGCCTGCCTGCTGGTGCCAGACGCCATCCGCCCCTCGGTGGCGCGTCTGCTCAAGCGTGCGGCCCCGCGTCTGAAGGTGTTGGGCCACAGCGAGATCCCTGAGACCCATTCGATTCGCATCGGTACACTGATCGGAGGCCACGCATGAACGTCAAGCGCTTCATTGGACGCAACAGCCGCGAGGCCATGCAAAAGGTCAAGGCGGCATTCGGCGACGACGCCGTTGTCCTCTCCACCAAGCCCGCAGCCGAAGGCGGCATCGAGATCCTGGCGATGGCCGGCGAGAGCATCCCCGCCATCGACAGCTACGTCAAGGACACGCCTGCTCAGGGTGCCGCCGCCAGCACGGCGTCTGGTGGCGCCCGCAAGGCGCCCGAGGCGCCCGCTCGCTCGGCCATGGCCAATCTGGCCAGTTCGGTGCAGGACGACGTCAAGCAACTGGCCATGAGCACCTTGTCCTTTCAGGACTATGTGCGTGAGCGCATGCTCAAGCGCCGTCAGGCTGCCTTGCAGACGCGAACCGAACCCACACCGGCTGTGTCCGTGAGTCCCGAAGCGCAACTCAGCCAGCGCTTTGCCGCGCCCAAGGCTGCCCCCATGCCCGCCTCTGCGGCGGCCATCGACTTGGGCGCTGATCTGGTGCACCGTTCGATGGGGGCGCCTGCGCACGACGACCATCTGGCCGAAGACTGGGCTGCCTACCAGGCCGAAACCGCAGCCGCTGTCAGCACACCGCGCACGGTGGCATCGGCGCGCAGCGCCCGTGCCATGCCGGCCGCGCCAGCCGATCTGACGATGGCCCAGATGGTGCCCGCCGCTGCGGCACGCCCCGAAGCCCCGCGCGCCAGCGCCGTCGATGCGGCCACCGCCGAAGCCCTCAAGGCCGCCCAGGAAGCCAACACCTTCATGATGGGCGAGTTGCGTGCCATGCGCGCCATGATGAAGGAGCGCTTCGACACCATGGCCTTCGTCGAGAAGCTCGGGCGTACCCCGTCCCAGGCCGCACTGGCGCAAAAGCTGCTCGACGGCGGTTTCTCGGCCGTGCTGATCCGCAAGATGCTCGACGCCATGCCTGCCGAAGTCACCGACGGCACCCATGACGAAGTGCAATGGGCCACCCAGGTGCTGCAGCGCAACCTGAACACCGCCGACCGCGAGCGTGCCATCGAAGACCAGGGCGGCGTGTTCGCCTTGATCGGCTCTACCGGCGTCGGCAAGACCACGTCGACTGCCAAGCTGGCCGCCACCTTTGCCGCCAAGCACGGCGCGTCCAACCTGGGTCTCATCACGCTGGACGCCTATCGCGTCGGCGCCCACGAGCAGTTGCGTGCCTACGGCCGCATCCTGGGCGTGCCCGTGCACATGGCCCATGACCGTGCTGCGCTGGAAGACCTGCTGGAGTTGCTGTCGGGCAAGAAGATGATCCTCATCGACACCGCCGGCATGGCCCAGCGCGACGGTCGCACCAAGGAACTGCTCGACCTGCTGGCTCACCCCAGCATCAAGAAGCTGCTGGTCATCAACACCGCCGCCCAGGGTGACGCCATCGAAGACGTGATGCACGCCTACCAGGCCGACGCCTGTGCCGGCGTCATCCTCTCCAAGCTCGACGAAGCCGTCAAGCTCGGCCCGGCTCTGGACGCCCTGATCCGTCACAAGCTCAAGGTGGTGGGTGTGGCCAACGGCCAGCGTGTGCCCGAAGATTGGCACCGCCTGTCCTCGCAGGCTCTGGTGCACCGCGCCCTGCGCGCCAGCCTGAACCCGGCCTACCGCCTCGACCCGACCGAGGTCAGCCTCGTGTTCTCTGCGCCCAGCCACGCCGAAGCTCAAACCGCCGTACGTGCCATGTGAGCGTTCGGGGTTCCCTGAACGTTCGTCCATTCGCTTGCAGATTGCGCCGATGACACGCCACGCTCACCCCCAGGCCGGCCCTGCCGGCACCCGCGCCCACCATCCTGTTGACCAGGCTCAGGGCTTGCGGCAGATGTTTGTTTCGCGCGTCCTGCGCTTCATCCCCGTCGTGGCCAACGACAAGTCGGGGTGCGGCGGGTTGGTGCTGGAGCGCCTGTGCGCAGCCTATGCCAGCTTCGGTCTGCACACCCTCGTGGTTGATGCCGGTGAGCAGGCCCGCGCGCCCAGCGAGCTCGTGGCCTTTGACCTTGCCGAAGGCATTGAGCCTCTGTCCAGCCAGATCAGCTACATGGCCGCCCGAGGACTGCCCCTGCGCCATGTGGACGCCCGTGGCTCCTGCGCCAGTTTGCTGCCGGCCCTGGCCGATGCCTCGCCTCGCAGCGACGTGGTGCTGGTGCATGCTTCTGCCAGCGAGATCGTGCGCCTGTTTGGTCAGGCCAGTCAGGCGCTGTCCCTGCGTCCCCTGGTCTTCACCAACGACATGGCCGAGGGCCTCACCGACGCCTATGCCGCTGTCAAGATCCTCAGTCAGCGCGGCGGCTGGATGAGCTATGACCTCCTCGTGTGCGCCCCCGTCGAAAGCGCGCAGGCCGAGCCGGTGGCCCAGCGCCTGGCACGTTGCGCCGACGATTTTCTCGGCGTTGCACAGCGCAGCGCGCACCAGCTTGATCCGCTCCAAGCGGCCACCACCGACCCCGATCCCCATTTCCTGGAGATGGCCGCCGCCTTGTTGCATGGCGCCTTGCCGCTGAGCCTGGGCGAAGCCGCGTTCGAACACCTCACCACTCCGGGGTCGGCCTTGCCGGCTCGCGTTGCCTCGGCCCATAATTGATGTACATGGAACCCAGCACGTACTCAGCCACCGGTCGTCTTGACGTCAATGCCATGCTGCGCCAGTACAGCCCGCTGGTGCGTCGTCTGGCGCATCAGATGATGGCCAAACTGCCAGCCAACGTCGAGGTCGATGACCTGATCCAGGTGGGCATGATCGGTCTGGCCGACGCGCTCAGTCGCTTCGACCCGGCCCAGGGCGTGCAGATCGAGACCTTTGCCACGCAACGCATCCGTGGCGCCATGCTCGACGAGTTGCGCGGCGCAGACTGGCTCAGCCGAGGTTCGCGCAAACAGCAGCGCGACATCGAAAGTGCCGTGCATCGCCTGGAGCAACGCCTGGGCCGCGCGCCGCACGAAAGCGAGATCGCCGAAGAAATGGGCATGAACCTGGCCGATTACCAGGACATGCTCGGCAAGGTGCGTGGCACCCAGCTCATCTACCTCGAAGACATGAACGGTGCCGAGGGCGATCAGGACTTCCTGGACCGCCATGTGGCCGACAAGGGCAACGACCCCTTGCACCTGCTGCAGGACGACCGCATGCGCCATGCCCTGGTCGACGCCATCCAGAAACTGCCCGAACGCGAGCAACTCGTCATGAGCCTCTACTACGAAGAGGACATGAACCTCAAGGAGATCGCTGCGGTTCTGGGCGTGACCGAATCACGCGTGTGCCAACTTCACAGCCAGTCCATCGCCCGGCTGCGCGTCAAGCTCAGAGAGTGGTGAATCGATAGGTCCGGGCGATGAGCCTATTCTGTATGAGGGCCTGCCATGCCACTGTCATTTTTGAAGGGCCTGTGGGGGCCTGCGGTCGACAGGGCATCGTCGGCTGAGCTTGAGGGTTCAGCCGACGTGCCGTCGTCTGCGCAGTCTTTGGGGGCCGTTACGGCGCTGGCTGTGCAATTGCAGAAGGACACCTCCGGGCTGGGCCTGGAGGCGGCCATGCTGAAAGGTGCCCTGGAGGACACCACCGCGATGGCCAAGCGTCAGCGCGATGCGCTTGTGGCGCTCATGGGCAAACTTCAGGACATCCGCTCGTCCCAGGAGGGCATCCACCATGTCACGGAAGACAGCTTGAACGCTGTCGGTCAGGCACGCGCGGCGGTGGAAAACATCGAACACGAAGTCTCTGCGCTGGTGGAATCCCTGCGAGAAGTGGCGGAGGCCGCCCAGCAGATCACCCAGATCGCTCTGCAGACGCGTCTGGTGGCCTTCAATGCCTAGGTGGAAGCCAAGCGGGCCGGCGAGGCCGGTCGGGGTTTTTCCGTGGTGGCCGATGCGGTGAAGGACCTGTCGACTCAGGTCGAGGCCACGTCCAAGACCATCATGAAAACCGTGGCCAGCCTGGATGAGCGCATCCATGCGCTGGAGAGCGACATTCACTGGGACGCCTCGGCTACCCAGGCTCGCAAGGGCAGCTTCCAGGAAGCGGTTCTGGCGGTGCAGCAGGGCGTGGGGCAGATCAACGATTCGGCGCGGTGCAGCGTGGACGTGTCCGCTGGCATCCATGACCAGGCTCAACACATGGCGCAGGATGTGCGCAGCACCTGCGAGGCCTTGAACAAGGCCGTGGGCCGCAGCGAAACCGTGCTCGGCGTATCGGAAACGCTCATGGAGACGATCGCGGCCTGCGGTGTCCGAACGAACGACACACCCTATATCGAGATGGCGCAGCAAGTGGCGGCACGTCTGTCCGAGGTGCTGGAAGCGGCGGTGGCATCCCGGCGGATTTCCCTGGCGGATCTGTTCGATGAGACCTACCAGCCGATCTCCGGGAGCGATCCGCCGCAGTTTCTGGCCCGCTTCAATGCCATCACCGATGCCGCCTTCCCGGCCATACAGGAGCCTGTGCTGGAGGCCCTGCCTCAGGTGATCTTTTGCATCGGGGTGGATCGCAATGGCTACATCCCCACCCACAATCGCAAGTATTGCCAGCCGCAGCGGCCAGGCGATGTCGTGTGGAACACGGCCAACTCACGCTGGCGGCGCATCTTCAACGACCGCACCGGCCTGGCCTCGGCACGCAACAAGAAGCCTTTCCTGCTGCAGACCTACCGGCGCGACATGGGCGAGGGGCAGTTCGTGATGCTCAAGGAAGCGTCGACCCCCATCACGGTGCAAGGCCGCCACTGGGGCGGCTTGCGACTGGCGTACAAGTTCTGAGGGCTCGGCCGGTCAGCCGATGCGACCCAGCAGCAGGTACTCCATCAGTGCCTTCTGCACGTGCATGCGGTTTTCTGCCTCATCCCACACCACCGATTGCGGGCCGTCGATCACCTCCGCCTCGACCTCTTCACCACGGTGGGCGGGCAGGCAGTGCATGAACAGTGCATTCGGTTGGGCCACCGACATCATCTCGGTGTCCACGCACCAGTCGGCAAAGGCCTTCATGCGGGCCTCGTTCTCGGCCTCATAGCCCATTGAGGTCCACACATCGGTGGTCACCAGATCGGCACCACGGCACGCGTCCATCGGGTTCTTGAAGACCTTGTAGCAGTCGGTGGACTGGATGCCCGCCACGGCCGGGTCGATCTCGTAGCCACTGGGGGTACTCACATGCACCGTGAAGCCGAGGATCTCAGCGGCCTGCAGCCAGGTGTTGGCCATGTTGTTGCCATCGCCCACCCAGGCCACCACCTTGCCCTCGATCGAGCCACGGTGCTCGATGTAGGTGAAGATGTCGGCCAGGATCTGGCAGGGGTGGTACTCGTTGGTCAGGCCGTTGATCACCGGCACGCGCGAGTTGGCGGCAAACTTCACCAGCTTGGCCTGCTCGTAGGTGCGGATCATCACCAGGTCCACCATGCGCGAGATCACCTTGGCGCTGTCCTCAATCGGCTCGCTGCGACCCAGCTGGCTGCCATCGGTGGTCAGGTGCACCACCGAGCCACCCATCTGGTACATGCCCGCCTCAAAGCTCACGCGCGTGCGGGTGGACGCCTTCTCGAAGATCATCGCCAGCGTGCGGTCGGCCAGCGGGTTGTACTTCTCGTAGTTCTTGAAGCGCTTCTTGATGATGGCAGCGCGCTCGAACAGATAGGCGTACTCTTGCGCACGCAGGTCCTTGAACTGCAGGTAATGCTTGATCAGACTCATTCCGGGCTTCATGGTCAGGCCACGCTTTCAGACAGGAATTGACGCACGATGGGTGCCAGGATGGCGACCAGATCGTCAGCTTGTTCGGTCGTGAAGATCAGCGGTGGCAACAGGCGCACCACCGTGTCGGCGGTCACGCTCAGCAGCAGGCCCGCTTCCATCGCGCGCGTCAGGATGACGCCGCAAGGGCGATCCAGCTCCATGCCGATCATCAGGCCCTGGCCGCGAATCTCCTTGAGGCCCTTTTCATTGCCGAGCTCGCGCTGCAACGCTGCCATCAGGTGCTTGCCCACGCGGTCGGCCTGGGCCAGCAGCTGTTCTTCCTCCATCGCCTCGATGGTGGTGACACCTGCGCGCATGGCCAGCGGGTTGCCGCCAAAGGTGGTGCCGTGATTGCCGGCTTGCAGCACATTCGCGGCCTTGGGGCCGCACACCACGGCACCGATCGGCACGCCCGAGCCCAGGCCCTTGGCCAGCGGCATCACATCGGGCTGAATGCCGGCCCACTGGTGAGCGAACCACTTGCCGGTGCGACCCATGCCGCACTGCACCTCGTCGAGCATCAGCAAGATGCCTTTTTCGTCGCACAGGCGGCGCGCGGCCTGCAGATAATCGATGCGGGCCGGGGTGACCCCACCTTCACCCTGAATCGTTTCCATGAAGATGGCGGTGACATTGGGGTGTGTGGCCACGGCTTCTTCCAGCGCGGCAATGTTGTTGAACGGCACCCGCACAAAGCCCTCGACCAGCGGTTCGAACCCTGCATGGATCTTGGGGTTGCCGGTGGCCGACAGCGTGGCAATCGAGCGGCCATGAAAGCCGCGCTCGCACACGATCACTTCGGCGCGGTGGATGCCTTTCTCATGGCCAAACTTGCGGGCAATCTTCAGTGCGGCTTCGTTGGCCTCCAGGCCGGAGTTGCAGAAGAATGCATTGGTCAGGCCCGAGCGCTCCACCAGCAGGCGCGCCAGCTCTTCCTGCAGCGGCACCTGGTAGTAGTTGCAGCTGTGGATCATCTTGCTGACCTGATCTTGCAGTGCTGCCACCAGCTTGGGGTGCTTGTGGCCCAGGGTGTTGACCGCGATGCCTGAGAGCCCATCAAGATAGCGTCGGCCATCGGTGTCCCAGACGTAAGCGCCTTCGCCATGCGACAAGGCAATGGGCAGGCGGCCGTAAGTGGGCATCACATGGGGCATCGACACGGGGGTGTTCATGGCTCAGGTCTCACATCAGGAAAGAAAAACGGCGCAGCAGGCACTGCGCCAAGGGGCATTCTAAGGAAAAGGCGCGGGTTTGCGCATGTGTGCGGGCTGCGCAGACCTGTCTCGGGGTACAGATTCTGTGCGACAGGCTTGCGGCGGAGCCCAGGCTCCATGACAATGACAAGCTGTCATGTGCGCGACATGGGTTGCGAACGTGTCCTGTGCCAAGGCGAAGCGCTCGGTTACCCCCGTGCGTGCGCTTGGTTGTCGTGGTCGCCAGACACAATCTGGTGGCTGCTGTTTCTGTCAATCACCCATTGAGCAGCCGTCGGAAGCACCACCGTGTCGACGTTCCCACCTCCATCCCCATCGGCCCCCTCGCGTGAATTCTTCATTCAAGGCATCACTCAGAACGGCCGCCCCTTCCGCCCCAGTGACTGGGCCGAGCGACTCGCTGGCGTGATGTCGGGCTTCCGCCCCGGCGGTGCCGCCCAGGGTCCGGGTGCTCACATTGGCTACTCCCCCTATTGCGTTCCCACCACCTTGGGTGACATCAAATGCGTGGTCGTCAATGAGGCGCTGCGCGCGCTCGAGCCCATGGCCTGGGATTTCGTGATGAACTTTGCCAAGGACAACGGTCTGCAGGTGGTGGAAGCCTGTCTGGTGGACCTGCCGACAGGTGCGGTGCCGTTGCCCGATAAAAAGCCCGCCTAGCGCGGGCTTTTTTCAGAACGATGTCCAGTCGTCGTCAGAGGGCGGCGGGCTCACCGGTGGGGCGGCGGGCCGACTGGGTGTCACGGGGGCCTTGACCGCCACAGACGGGGTGGGGCGGCGTGTGACTGGGCCAGCGCCTGTCGTCGGGCGGGCGACTGGGGTTGTGGCTGGCGCTGGCTTCGGCGTTGGCGTCGAAGTCGAAGTCGAGGCGGCCCGGGGGGTTGCACGCGGGGGGGCGGTGGATGTGTCGCCCTGTTGTGCATGCACCTTGAAGGAGGCCACTGTCTGCACCAGATCCTGAGCCTGACCGCGCAGACTGCTGGCAGCGGCGGCCATCTGTTCCACCATCGCGGCGTTCTGTTGCGTGGTCTGGTCGAGTTGCATGACCGCTTCGCCCACCTGCGATACACCGGCGCTCTGCTCACTGGACGCGGCGCTGATCTCGGCCACGATGTCCGAAACACGGCGGATGCTGGTGACGATCTCGTTCATGGTGGCGCCGGCCTGGTCAACCTGGCTGGTGCCCTGTTCGACGCGAGAAACACTGGCAGTGATCAAGGATTTGATCTCCTTGGCGGCTTCGGCGCTGCGTTGGGCGAGGTTGCGCACCTCAGAGGCCACCACGGCAAACCCACGACCCTGTTCACCTGCCCGGGCGGCTTCCACCGCAGCATTCAGGGCCAGGATGTTGGTCTGGAAGGCAATGCCGTCGATCACATTGATGATTTCGGCAATCTGGCGCGAGCTTTCGCTGATGCCCTTCATGGTCTCGACCACCTGGCCGACCACTTCGCCGCCCTGCACGGCCACGCTGGACGCATTGTTGGCCAACTGGTTGGCCTGTTTGGCGTTGTCGGCGTTTTGTTGCACCGTGGAGCTCAACTGCTCCATGGAGGCGGCGGTTTCTTCCAGGGCGCTGGCCTGGCTTTCGGTGCGGGAGCTCAGATCCTGGTTGCCCTGGGCAATTTCGAACGAAGCGGTGGACACCGATTCGGCACCCAGGCGCACGCGCATCACCACATCGGACAAAGCCGCCTGCATGGTGGCCAGCTCGCGCAGGAGCGCCGTGATTTCGTCATTGCCGAGCAAGCGGATGCGGTGCGTCAGATCGCCCGTGGCCACTGCATGGGCTGCTGCCATGGCCTCGTCCAGCGAGGTGCGGATGCCTCGCTGCAGCGACCAACCGATGGCGGCGCCCAGGGCCATGCCGATCAAGATGGAAGCCACGGAGATGGCGCGCACCCGCTCATAGCTGGCAACGGCAGCCTCGTAGGCTTCAGCGGCGGTCTTCTCTTGCAGTGTCATCAGCGCTGCGAGGGCTTTCTGAACTGGTGGGGCCTGCGGGCTGATCCGTGTCTCATAGAGTTCGTTGCCGAGCGTTGCGTCGCGGGCGGCCAGGGCCTGTGCTGCGGGGAGCAGGGCCTCGTTGAGATAAGCCAGCCTCAACTTCTCCATGTCGGCCGCTAAAGTGGCCTCTTCTGGCGTCAATTTGGTCGATTTGTACGCCTTCCAGATGGACGATATCTCTGCGGCATTTTTCTGCAGCTCATCCAGGCGTTTGTCCAGGTGGGCCTGCTCGACGTTGCGGTTCAGGGACATCACCATGTCCATCACCAGAACGCGATTGCGGTTGACCAGGTAGTTGATGTCGCCCAACTGCTTGAGGGGCACCGTGCGGTCTTCGTAAATCGACCGCATGCTGTCATTGGTCTGGCCCATGCCTCGCAGGCCCAGCACGCCCACCACGATGAGCAGCACGGACAGGACAGTGAGCATCACCAGGATGCGGGTGGAGATCTTGAGTTGGTTCATGGACATCCGAGCAGGTTGATGCGAACAACGTGGGGTGGCTGATCAACATCATCGGTGGCGTGAACAGCGGCGCAGCGATGACGGTGACGAAGTGACAAGTCAAGGCAGTTTCCATGATCCTGAATCGCGCCGTCAATCCACCATGTGCAATTTGCACTCTCAAACCACAAATATTCAGCACAAAGCAAAACGCCCGATGCAAGCATCGGGCGTTGTGGGCTGACCGAGGTCAGCGAGGCGCGGGCCTGAATCAGGCGGCCATGGCCTTGACCTTGGCCGACAGACGGCTCTTGTAACGAGCGGCCTTGTTCTTGTGGAAGATGCGCTTGTCGGCGATCGAGTCGATCACGCTTTGGGCGTTCTTGAAGGCTTCGGAAGCCTTGGCCTTGTCGCCGGTGGCCACAGCCTTCAGCACGCTCTTGACGGCGGTGCGGAACTTGGAACGCAGCGAGGTGTTGGCGGCGTTCAGCTTGACGTTTTGACGAGCGCGCTTGCGGCCCGAGGCGATGCGAACGGTCTTCTTGGCTTTGGATGCAGATGCCATGATTTGCTGGCCCTGTAGATGCCTGGCCGTTGCGCTGCGCACAAACCGAGTGTCAGTTTGCTGGCCCGCTTCACGCCAATTCGCACCCCACGAGGGCAAAGTTGGTTGGAAAGCCAAACATCATAACAGAGTCCGTGTGATCCGTCCAATCTCGGGGGCGGGCAAGAGACGTGCCTTTCTATAATGCGGCGATGAGTCTGCTCAAATCCGCGTCCATCGTTTCCCTGCTGACCCTGGCGTCACGCATCACCGGTCTGGTTCGGGAGCTGCTGATCGCGGCGGCCTTCGGGGCCAGCGCCACCACCGACGCCTTCAACGTGGCGTTCCGCATTCCCAATCTGCTGCGCCGCCTGTTTGCCGAAGGGGCGTTTTCGCAGGCCTTCGTGCCCATCCTGGCTGAAACCCGTACCCAGAAGGGCGACCAGGCCACCCATGATCTGGTCAATGCCGTGGGCACGGTGCTGTTTGGCGCCTTGCTGATCACCTGCGTGCTGGGCGTGGTCGGGGCACCGGTGCTGGTCTGGGTCATGGCCTCGGGCCTGAAAGAAAGCGGCGGTTTCGATGCCGCCGTGGTCATGACGCGCTGGATGTTTCCCTACATCGGCTTCATGTCCCTGGTGGCCTTGAGCGCGGGCATCCTCAACACCTGGAGCCGCTTTGCCGTCCCGGCGGCCACACCCGTGTTGCTCAACCTGTCCACCATCGGCGCAGCCGTGCTTGTGGCGCCGCTGTTTGAGCGCCAAGGCATCGAGCCGGTGTATGCGCTGGCCGTGGGCGTGATGGTGGGCGGCTTGCTGCAACTGGGTGTGCAGGTGCCGGCCTTGCTGAAGATCGGCATGGTGCCGCGCATCGGCCTGATGCCGGGGGCGTGGCGACGCGCCTGGTCGCATCCGGGCGTGAAGCGTGTGCTGCGCCAGATGGCGCCGGCCATCCTGGGCGTGTCGGTGGCGCAGATCTCGCTGCTGATCAACACCCAGATCGCCTCGCATCTGGGTGCTGGGTCGGTGTCCTGGCTCACCTATGCCGACCGGCTCATGGAGTTCCCCACGGCCATGCTGGGGGTGGCCTTGGGTGTGGTGCTGCTGCCGCAACTGTCGCGCGCTCAGGCGGCGGGCGATGCGGCACGTTTCTCGGAGATGCTGGACTGGGGTTTGCGGTTGGTGGTCTTGCTGGCGCTGCCGGCGGCCATGGGCTTGCTGCTGTTTGCCGAGCCGTTGGTGGCGGTGCTGTACCACTATGGTCGTTTCACCCCGCATGACGTGCAGCAGACCGTGCTGGCGCTGTCGTGCTATGGCGTCGGCCTGCTTGGCCTGATCGGTGTGAAGGTGCTGGCGCCCGGTTTCTACGCCACGCAAGACATCAGGACCCCGGTTCGCATCGGCATCATCGTGCTGGTGATCACGCAGTGTTTCAACGCGGTGTTCGTGCCCTTTCTGAGTCACGCCGGTCTGGCCTTGTCGATCGGCCTGGGCTCGCTGGTCAACGCCACCTGGTTGCTGATCGGGCTGCGTCGCTCGGGGCGCTATCAGCCCTCACCGGGCTGGTGGCTGTTTGCCCTGCGGGTGGGCGTGGCCTCGGCCATCCTGGGTGTGGGCCTGTGGCTGGCGGTGCAGCACATCGACTGGGTGGGTCTGCGGGCGCAGCCAATGGTGCGCATCGGCGCGCTCGCCGCCTGCATGGTGGGCGCGGCGGTGGTGTACTTCGGGGCGCTGGCGCTGTCGGGCCTGAATCTGCGCAAGGCCATCCGGCGCTGAGCCCACAGGCGACCTCTTCCGGTCGAGGGGACGGCAGGATCGTCCTGCCCGGCCAGCCCGGTGAGGCTTCCGCTCACAGCAGCGAGCGCACCAGGCTGATGGCCTCTTCCACCCGCTCCACCGGGTGAATGGTCAGCCCTTCGATGGGCTTCTTGGGGGCATTGGCCTTGGGCACCACCGCGATGCTGAAGCCCAGCTTGGCGGCTTCCTTCAGGCGTTCCTGACCGCGCGGCGCCGGGCGCACCTCGCCCGCCAGGCCCACTTCGCCAAACGCCAGGAAGCCCTTGGGCAGTGGCTTGCCACGCAGGCTGCTCTGGATCGCCAGCAACACCGCCAGGTCGGCGGCTGGTTCGCTGATGCGCACACCGCCGACGGCGTTGACGAACACATCCTGGTCCGAGCAGGCCATGCCCGCATGGCGGTGCAGCACGGCCAGCAGCATGGCCAGGCGGTCGCGCTCCAGGCCCACGCTCAGGCGGCGCGGGCTGGGGCCGCCCGCGTCCACCAGCGCCTGGATCTCGACCAGCAGCGGGCGCGTGCCCTCCAGCGTCACCAGCACGCAGGAGCCCGGCACGGGCTCGCTGTGCGTGGACAGGAAGATGGCGCTCGGGTTGGTCACGCCCTTGAGGCCCTTGTCGGTCATGGCGAACACGCCGATCTCGTTGACGGCGCCAAAGCGGTTCTTGATGGCGCGGATCAGGCGGAAGCTGCTGTGGGTGTCGCCTTCAAAGTACAGCACCGTGTCCACGATGTGCTCGAGCACGCGCGGGCCGGCGATGGCGCCTTCCTTGGTCACGTGGCCCACCAGCACCGTGGTGCAGCCGCTGGCCTTGGCGACGCGCGTCAGGTGTGCCGCGCACTCTCGCACCTGGGCCACCGAGCCGGGCGCCGAGGTGAGCTGGTCGGAGTAGAGGGTCTGGATCGAGTCGATCACGCAGAAGGACGGCTTTTCGGCCTCCATCGTCGCGATGATGTTCTCCAATTGGATTTCGGCCTGCACCCGCACCTGTGAGCCGTCCAGGCCCAGTCGGTGTGCCCGCAGCGCCACCTGGGCGCCGCTTTCTTCGCCGGTCACATACAGCACCGGCATCTGGCGCGACAGGGCGTCGAGCGCCTGCAGCAGCAAGGTGGACTTGCCGATGCCGGGGTCGCCCCCGATCAGCACCACACCGCCCGAGACGATGCCCCCGCCCAGCACCCGGTCCAGCTCTTCCAGCCCGGTGGGGGTGCGCGCCACATCGGCGGCCTCGATCTGCGACAGGGTGGTGACCGGCTGCGCTGCGTTCAGGCCGCGCGAGAGCGCCTGCATCCGGTTCTTGCCGGCGGCGGGCTCGGCGCGGGTCTCTTCGAGGGTGTTCCAGGCGTTGCAGTGCGGGCACTTGCCCAGCCACTTGGGGCTGACGCCCCCGCACTCGCTGCAGGTGTAGACGGTTTTCTCTTTGGCCATGTCCCTATTGTCAGGGACGCCAGGGAGGTGAGCGGGTTGTGCCCTCAGCTTGTCGGCACCTCGCCCGACTGGATGGCCTTGAAGCGCTGTTCCAGCTCCTGGCGCAGTTGGCGGCGCAGTTTGGCCGCCTTGAAGCGGCGCTCTTCTTCCGGGGTGCTGGGCGTCAACGGGATCACCGGCGTGGGCTTGGCCTGATCGTCCACCGCCACCATGGTGAAGAAGCAGCTGTTGGCATGGCGCACCACCTGGGTGCGGATGTTCTCGGCGATCACCTTGATGCCGATCTCCATCGACGACGTGCCGGTGTAATTCACCGAGGCCAGGAAGGTCACCAACTCGCCCACGTGAATGGGCTGGCGGAAGGTCACCTGGTCCACCGACAGGGTGACCACGTACGAGCCGGCATAGCGGCTCGCGCAGGCGTAGGCCACCTGGTCGAGCAGCTTGAGGATGGTGCCACCATGCACATTGCCGGAGAAGTTCGCCATGTCGGGCGTCATCAGCACGGTCATGCGCAGTTGGTGACGTTGGTGTTCGATGTTCATGTGGTTCCCGTTTCAAGTCGCTGGCCGTCCGGGGCCGCGACCCGGGATGTCAGCAAGACGGATGCCAGCCTTGATGCACAACAGCGTGCCAAATCGACGGGTTCAGCGCAGGCTCGGGTGATCAGCCCTGATGAGGCTGGAGGACTTCCACCGGCACACGCGGTGACAGCGCGCACATCAGCTCATAGCCGATCGTGCCGCAGTGGTGGGCCACCTCGTCAATCGAGAGCAGGCTGCCGTGCGGGCCGCAGCCCCACAGCGTCACCTCGGTGCCCAGATGGGCCTGCGGCACCAGACTCAGGTCCACGGCCAGCATGTCCATCGACACCCGCCCGATCAGCGGCACGCGCACGCCATCGACCAGCACCGGGGTGCCGGTGGGCGCGTGGCGCGGGTAGCCGTCGGCGTAACCGCAGGCCACCACCCCGATGCGCATGTCGCCGTCGGCGGTGAAGGTGCTGCCATAACCCACCGTGTCGCCCGCCCGCAGATGCTGGATGCCGATCAGCTTGCTGTGCAGCGTCATCGCGGGCTGCAGGTTCCAGTGGGTGGCGTCGTGCTCGGGGTAGTCCGGCGAGGCGCCGTAGAGCATCACGCCGGGACGGATCCAGTCGCCCCGAATGGCCGGGTCGTGCGCATGACGCAGCGTGGCCGCGCTGTTGCACAGGCTGCGTTCGCCGCTCAGATCGGCGGTGTGGGTGAGGAACACCTCGGCTTGCTGCGCGATGCCCTTGGGGCTGTCGGCATCCGAGAAGTGGGTGATGAAGGACACCTCATCGACCTGGGGCAGGGCACTCAGGCGCAGCCAGGCATTGCGGAAGGCCTGCGGTGTGAAGCCCAGGCGGTTCATGCCGGTGTTCATTTTCAGGAACACGCGGTGCGGCCATTCGCTCTTGTGCTGGGCCAGCCAGTTGATCTGCTCTTCGCAATGCACCACGTGCCAAAGACCCAGTCGCGAACACCATTCCAGGTCACGTGGGTCGAACACGCCTTCGATCAGCAGAATGGGGCCGCGCCAGTCGAGTTCGCGCAGGCGCTGCGCTTCGGCAATGTCGAGCAGGGCAAAGCCATCGGCGCTGCGCAGTCCCTCGAACACTCGCTTGAGACCGTGGCCATAGGCGTGGGCCTTGACGACCGCCCAGACGCGGGCATCCGGGGCACAGTCACGCGCTCGCTGCAGGTTGTGATGAAGGGCGTCGAGATGGATCAGGGCTTGGAGCGGGCGCGGCATGAACGCAATTTTGCCACCCCGAGGGCGCCGTGCCATTGGCACCCCCGTTCACGCGTCAAGTTGCCGCCATCGGGGGTGCAAAATGGGTGGCCGTGCTATAACCGGCGGCCGTTGATCTGACCGGGGCTGCGTGGTGCCAGGACAAGTTCGTCGGTCTGGCATGCAATTCACGGAAATGATCTCTCACGACGCTCGCGCATGAAAAAAGGCTTTTACACCATCATGGCGGCGCAGTTCTTCAGCTCGCTGGCCGACAACGCGCTCTTCGTCGCTGCGGTTGAACTGCTCAAGACAGACGGCTCGCCAGAGTGGCAGCGGGCGGCCCTGGTGCCGATGTTTGCGCTCTTTTACGTGATCTTGGCGCCTTTTGTGGGGGCTTTCGCCGATGCGTGGCCCAAAGGCAAGGTCATGTTCATCTCCAACGCCATCAAGGTGGTGGGATGCCTGATGATGCTCTTTGGCTCCCATCCCTTGCTTGCCTACGCCGTGGTGGGGCTGGGGGCAGCGGCCTACTCGCCAGCCAAATACGGCATCCTCACCGAACTCCTGCCGCCGTCGCAACTGGTCAAGGCCAATGGCTGGATTGAGGGGCTGACGATCACGTCCATCATCCTGGGCGTGGTGCTGGGTGGTCAGTTGATGGGGCAGGCGATTGCGCCCTGGCTGCTGTCGCTTGACATGCCGGGGGTGGAGACGGGGATCAGCACCCCAGCCGAGGCGGCCATCGCCACCTTGATCATCTTTTACGTCATCGCCTCGCTGTTCAATCTGCGCATTCCGCGCACGGACACGCCTTTGCAGCCTTACGCAGCCAACCCGCTGTTCCTGGTCCGTGATTTCGCAGTGTGCAATTCGCGCCTGTGGCGCGACAAGCTCGGACAGATCTCGTTGGCAACGACCACGCTGTTCTGGGGTGTCTCGGGCAACTTGCGCTACATCGTGCTGGCCTGGGCCGCCGTGGCCTTGAACTACGACACCACGAAGGCCTCGGCGCTGGTGGGGGTGGTGGCCATTGGCACCGCAGTGGGGGCGGTGGTGGCGTCGGTCAAGATGCGTCTCGACAAGGCCACCCTGGTGATTCCGCTGGGTGTGGCGATGGGCGTCCTGGTGATCGGCATGAACTTCCTGCGCGACATCACCCCTACCGTGCCCTTCATGATCATCCTGGGTGGTCTGGGCGGCTTCCTGGTGGTGCCCATGAATGCCTTGCTGCAGCATCGGGGGCACAACCTGATGGGGGCCGGGCGTTCGATTGCCGTGCAGAACTTCAACGAGCAGGCGTGCATTCTGCTGTTGGGCCTGATGTACGCCGGGCTGACCCACTCCGGGCTGTCAGCTTACGGGGCCATCACGGCGTTCGGTCTGTTTGTGGCCAGCGTCATGTTGCTGATCGGTTTGTGGCATCGCAGCAATGTGCGCAAATACCCCGATGAGGTGGCGCGTCTGCTCGAAATTGCGCGCAGCGACGGACATCACCACGCGCATTGACACGGTGCGTGGCACCGTGACGGGTCAACGTCGGCGGCTGCCGCCCAGCAGCGAGCCCAGCACGCCACGGATGATTTCGCGGCCCACGGTCGAGCCAATGGTGCGTGCGGCCGATTTGGCCACCGTTTCCAGCACCGAGTCCTTGCGGCCGCTGCCTTGCAGCAGGTCGCCCAGCCATCCGCCACCTGATTCGGCTGGCGCGCTGCGGCCGGTGTCCGATGGGGTCGAGCGGGGCTTGCGCACCACCTCCTGAGCCTCGTCGCGCAGGCTGCGCTCGTCTGTGTCATGCGGGGCCGCTGGGGCGGCGGCCACCCGCCCTTTGAGTTTCTCGTGGGCCGATTCGCGGTCCACCACCTGCTCGTACACACCCGCCACCAGCGACTGGCTGATCAGCGCCTGACGTTGCGCCGGGGTGATCGGTCCGATCTGGCTGCCCGGCGGCACCACGAACACGCGCTGGGTCACGCCGGGGCGGCCCTTTTCATCGAGCAGGCTCACCAGGGCCTCGCCCACGGCCAGCTCCGTGATGGCGGTGGCAATGTCCAGGCCGGGGTTGGCACGCATCGTGTCGGCGGCCGACTTCACGGCTTTCTGGTCACGCGGGGTGAAGGCGCGCAGCGCGTGCTGCACGCGGTTGCCCAGCTGGCCCAGCA
>CAYOJR010000008.1:0-28906 GCA_964404335.1 uncultured Aquabacterium sp. | reverse complement strand
TTCACCACCGATGTGGCCCGTGCGGTGGCGCACGGCACCATCCAGTTCATCGCCGTGGGCACCCCACCCGATGAAGATGGCTCGGCCGACCTGCAGTACGTGCTGGCTGCGGCCCGCAACATTGGCCGCCTGATGACAGACTACAAAGTCATCGTCGACAAGAGCACGGTGCCGGTGGGCACGGCCGACAAGGTGCGTGCAGCCGTGGCAGATGAACTGGCCAAGCGCGGCAGTGATGCCCAGTTTGCCGTGGTCTCCAACCCCGAGTTCCTGAAAGAAGGCGCGGCGGTGGACGACTTCATGCGCCCCGACCGCATCGTGGTGGGCGCCGACGACGAGCAGGCCATTTTGCTGATGCGCGCCCTGTACGCCCCCTTCCAGCGCAACCACGAACGCCTGGTGGTGATGGACGTACGCAGCGCCGAGCTGACCAAGTACGCCGCCAACGCCATGCTGGCCACCCGCATCAGCTTCATGAACGAGCTGGCCCTGCTGGCCGAGAAGATGGGTGCCGACATCGAAGCGGTGCGCGTGGGCATCGGCTCCGACCCGCGCATCGGCACGCACTTCCTGTATGCCGGCTGCGGCTACGGCGGCAGCTGCTTCCCGAAAGACGTGAAGGCCCTGATCAAGACCGCCAGCGACGAAGGGCAGGAATTGCTGGTGCTCAAGGCCGTGGAAGCGGCCAATGACCGTCAGAAGCACGTGCTGGTCGAGAAGGTGACGCGCCGCTTTGGCGAAGACCTCAAGGGCAAGCACTTTGCCTTGTGGGGCCTGGCCTTCAAGCCCAACACGGATGACATGCGCGAAGCCACCAGCCGCGTGGTGCTGTCCGAGCTGTTCGAACGCGGTGCCACGGTGACGGCCTACGACCCGGTGGCCATGGACGAAGCCCGCCGCATCTTCGGCGACGAGCCTCGCCTGCGTTACGCCGAGAACCCGATGGCCGCACTCGACGGTGCCGATGCGCTGGTGATCGTGACCGAGTGGAAGGAATTCCGCAGCCCGGATTTCGACCGCATCAAGGCCACCCTCAAGACCCCCAGCATCTTCGACGGCCGCAATCTGTACGAGCCCAGCCTCGTGCAAAAGGCAGGCCTGGTGTACGAGAGCATCGGACGCAAGGGCTGACCCCCTGCGGGGTCGGGTGGATCAGACCCCGGGAGGGGTCTTGGGCAGTTGGATCACGAAACAGCTGCCCCCGCCCTCGCGTGCTTCGCAGCGCGCCTGGCCGCCATGCTTGGCAGCAATCTGGCGCACCAGGCTGAGCCCCAGGCCCACCCCGCCTGCGTGCTCGGCATGGCCGGGCAGGCGGTAGAAGGGTTCGAAAATGCGCTCGCGCTGATCGGCGGGCACACCGGGTCCGCGATCGTTCACACCCAGGAAGATGTACGCGGCATCGTAGGTGAGTTGCACCTGCACGTCTGATCCGCCATAACGGCGCGCGTTCTCCAACAGGTTGCGCGCCGCGCGACGCAGCAGGCGGTCGTCCCCAAAGTACGGCTGTGTCGGGAAGCCTTCGGCCACATCGACTTCGGCACCCACGCGGCTGGCCTCTTCCACCACCAGTCCCACCAGGTCCACCGGTCCGTGATCGATGGTTTGCCGTGCATCGATGCGGCTGGCCAGCAGCACCTCTTCCACCAACGCATCCAGCTCACGGATGTCCTGATGAATTTCGTCCTTGATCTGCGCGGCACGCTCAGGCGGCAGGTCGGCCATGATCGAGACAGCCATTTTCAGGCGTGCCAGAGGCGAGCGCAGTTCATGGCTGGCGTTGGCCAGCAGGCTGCGGTTGGAGGTGACCAGATCTTCGATGCGCTGGGCGGCTTCGTTGAAGCTGCGCGCCAGGGTCGCCACCTCGTCGCGCCCCTCCACGGCCACACGGTGATGCAGCTCTCCGGCGCCGAACACCTCCACGCCCTGGCGCAAGGCCTGCAGACGTCGGGTGAGGTGGTGGGCCACCGGCCAGGCGCTGACAGCCACGGCCACAAACAGAAGGATCAAAGACAGGATGAGGGCGGGCGCACCGTGTGCCAACCAGGGTGGCAGCATCGACGACAAGGGCTCCAGCCAGGGCTGGATGGGGACAGGCGTCGCATCGGGTGACGGCAGCCCCGCCGGCAAGGAGGCCGCGCCTCCCGGGTGCTGGCGCGGACTGCGCACCACGCGCTTGCTCATCCAGAGGGTGCGCCCATCCGACAGTTGAATACGGTACAGCGAGAGACGACGCTCACCGTGCTGATTGAAACGCTCCTGCAGCAAGGCGGAGGTGGCAATGCGCTCCCCGTCCGGCGTGTCGAGCGCCATCGGCAGGCGCAGACGGTCAGCCCAGTCGAGAAAGACCTCGGCCTGCAACACCTTGGGAGCGGTCACGGGCGGCAGGCTGTTTTCCAGCAACTCACCCCAGGCGGCCGCGCGCTCGGTCCAGGCCGACTGACTCTGAACGAGGGTACGTTCGTGTTCGAGGTTGTGCTGGGCCAGCCAGCCGGTGATCAGCGCGAAGATCAGCAGGACCGCGACAACGGTCAGGTAAATGCGCAGCGCCAGGGTTTTCATGCAACCCCGATGTCGGCGTCCTGCTTCTTGGCAAACACATAGCCCACGCCCCGCACAGTGAGGATGCGGCGTGGCTCCTTCGGGTCGTCCTCGATGGCGGCGCGGATGCGCGAGATGTGGACGTCGATGGAGCGGTCAAAGGCCTCCAGCGGGTGGCCTTTGAGGGCGTCCATGATCTGGTCGCGGCTCATCACGCGACCCGGGTGCTGGGCCAGCACATGCAGCAGGTCAAACTGGTACGAGGTCAGGTCGCAGGACTGGCCGTCCAGACGGGCCTGACGCAGACCGTTGTCCACCTCCAGGCGACCGAAGCGCAGCACATCATCGCCGTCGTCCGACGACTGACCGGCCCGGCGCAACAAGGCGCGGATGCGGGCCAGCAATTCACGTGGCTCGAAAGGTTTGGGCAGGTAGTCGTCGGCCCCCACTTCGAGCCCGACGATGCGGTCGGTGGGCTCACCGCGCGCGCTGAGCATCAGCAAGGGCAGATGCCGGTGGCGCGGCGAGGCGCGCAACTCCTTGCAGAGGTCGAGCCCGTCGCCGTCGGGCAGCATGAGGTCGAGCACCAGCGCATCGAAGGCCTGACGGGCCAGCAGTTCCCGACCGGCGGTGAGACTGGGGGCATTCGAGACGTCGTAGCCCTGGCCGCGCAGGTAGTCGCCCACCATGGCGCTCAGGCGCAGGTCGTCGTCGATCAACAGGATGTGCTCATTGCTCATGTCTGCCATTGTCGCGTGCTCCAGGTCGGTCTGAAAGGGGCACTCAGCGTGATGCAGATGCCGCAGCCGCCGGTTGCGACGCGGCGCGCGCAGCCTGTCGTTCGGCTCGACGCTGCGCACGCTCGCTCATGCGCTCCTTCATGCGCTCCTCGCGTGCCTTCAGCGTGGTGCCAATCTGAGCGCGTTGAGCCGGTGTCAGCACGTTGGCGATGTCGAGTTGCGCCTGAAGCATGCGCTGGCTGGCTTTGTCATGGCGGGCCATCATTTCCTGGCGTGCCTGCTCTGCGGCTGCCGCGTCAGGGTTGGCTTCGCTGAGCAGCGACAGGCCGTGGGCCATCGGGAGAGGGTCTTGGGTGTGCAGGTTCTTCAGGTCAGCGTGCGTCTTGGCCTGGATGTCACGAATCTGGGTGCGCTGAGCATCGGTGAGCTTGGCAGCCCCCAGCAGGCGGTCGAGGTGACGGGTGCCACCCATCATGTGCTGGCCGCCTTGCTGCCCCATGTGGCCACCATGCATGCACACATCGCCACGCTGATATCCCTTGGGGCCATGGTCACCTGGGTGCCCACGGTGCCCCCCGGCCAGGGCGCCGACGCTGAAGGCGGCCACAGCGGCGCCAATCAGCAGCACGCTGCCCATGCCCCACAGGCGGCGCAGGGGTGAAGAGGAGGTTTGGACGGCAGGGGTGCGGGGTGTCATGGTCATCACTCCTTCAATGAGATGGTGAATGATTTCATGTTGCACCCGGGCCGTGAACTGTGTGTGCGTGGGTGGTAAAGATGTGTGTACCGGCCCCCGCCACACATTTGTCACAATATAGGGTTTACAGCTAATTCCTACCTCATGCAACTCAAAGACTTTGCAGAAATCGAGAAGGCCACCAAAAGCGGACGCAAGGAAACCTTCCGCCTGGGTCTCGGTCTGATATTCGTGGTCTGCATCATGTTGTATGCGGCTTTGGGCATCGGCGCCAAGGGTCCGCAGGGCGTGATGCTGGTGATGGCCGCCATGATTGGTGGCTACATGGCCATGAACATTGGCGCCAACGACGTGGCCAACAACGTCGGACCGGCTGTGGGCTCACGCTCCATCACCATGACCGGTGCCATCATCCTGGCAGCCATTTTCGAAGTGGCTGGTGCCCTGATCGCCGGGGGCGATGTGGTCTCCACCATCCGGGGGGGCATCATCAAACCCGAGGCCATCTCGGACAGCGGCCGCTTCATCTGGGTCATGACGTCGGCCCTGCTGGCAGGTGCGCTGTGGCTCAACTTCGCGACGGCCATCGGTGCGCCGGTGTCCACCACTCACTCCATCGTGGGTGCGGTGTTGGGGGCAGGCGTGATGGCAGGCGGACTGGATGCGGCCAACTGGGGCACCATGACTGGCATCGTCGCCAGTTGGGTGATCTCGCCAGTGCTGGGCGGCTTGGTGGCAGCCGGGTTCCTGCTCTGGATCAAACGTGCCATCACCTACCAGGCCGACATGGTGGGTGCGGCACAGCGCACCGTGCCTTTGCTGATTGGCCTGATGGCCTTCGCGTTTGCGACCTACCTGATCCTGAAGGGTCTCAACAAGGTCTGGCAGACCGACTTCCTGACCGCCTCACTGGTGGGCATGGTGATTGGCGTGCTGACCTGGGCGCTGATGCGTGCCTCGATTCGCCGCCGTGCGCCCAACCTGAGCAACGACAAAGCCGGCATCAACGCACTGTTCACGCTGCCCTTGATTTGCGCGGCGGCCCTGCTGAGCTTCGCTCACGGCGCCAACGACGTGGCCAATGCGATCGGACCGCTGGCCGCCATCACGGACGTGGTGCTCCACGGCGGACACCAAGTGTCGGACAGCGCAGGCATCCCGGTGTGGGTGATGATGGTGGGTGCCTTGGGCATCGCGCTGGGCCTGGCCCTGTACGGCCCCAAGCTGATCCGCACAGTGGGCGGCGAGATCACCGAACTGGACCAGATGCGAGCCTTCAGCATTGCCATGTCGGCGGCCGTGACGGTGATCATCGCCTCGCAGATGGGGTTGCCCGTGAGCTCGACCCACATTGCGCTGGGTGGGGTGTTCGGGGTGGGTTTCCTGCGCGAGTTCATCAAGACGAACTATTCGCAGATGATCGAAGAGATCAAAAGCCACCACCTGGGCGACGACAAGGAAACGGTGTCACGCTACCTGAACGATTTCACCAAGGCCGACATCAAGCAAAAACGCACCATGCTGGAGCAACTGAAGGCCAAAACCGCCGAAGCACAGTTGACGAAGGCCGAACGCAAGCAGATGCGCAAGGTGTACCGCCAAGAACTGGTGAAACGCTCGGCGGTGTTCAAGATTGCCGCCGCATGGATCATCACCGTGCCGGCTTCGGCCCTGATGGCAGCGGGCATCTACTGGGTGATGGCCACCGTGGCAAAGCCCTGAGCCCCTGAGACAAGCCAAGCCCATGCAAAAGGCGCCCCCTCTGACGAGGTGGGCGCCTTTTTTGCCAGCAACCGGGCGAACACCGCCCAGTCGAATCAAAACAACATGCGGCTGGCGCCGTAGGCCAGGGCCGCCACCAGGCCCGACGCGGGGATGGTGAGCACCCAGGCCCAGACGATGTTGCCGGCCACGCCCCAACGCACCGCACTGGCACGCTGCACCGACCCGACCCCGACGATGGCGCCGGTGATGGTGTGGGTGGTGGACACCGGAATGCCCAGACCGGTCGCGATGAAGAGCGTCAGCGCACCGCCGGTTTCGGCGCAGAAACCGCCCACCGGCTTGAGCCTGGTGATGCGCTGGCCCATGGTCTTGACGATGCGCCAGCCACCCATCATGGTGCCGATGCTGATGGCGGCATAGCAGGCGATGATGGTCCAGGTGGGCGGGCTCGTGTCCGTCGTGGAGGCATACCCGGTCGCCAGCAGCAGCATCCAGATGATGCCGATGGTCTTTTGCGCATCGTTGCCGCCGTGGCCCAGGCTGTAGGCCCCAGCCGACACCAGTTGCAGGCGACGGAACCAGCGATCGACCCGCGCCGGTGCGGTGCGGCGGCAGATCCAGGCCACCGCCACCATCATCAGTGAGCCGAGCAGGAATCCCAGCAGCGGCGACACGAAAATGAAGGCCACTGTGCGCAGGATGCCGGTGGTGATCAGGGCACCGGTGCCCGCTTTGGCCAGTACGGCGCCGACGATGCCGCCGATCAGCGCATGCGAAGAGCTGCTCGGGATGCCGTAGTACCAGGTGACGACGTTCCAGGTGATGGCCCCGCACAGCGCTCCGAACACCACATAGACATCGACCACACCCGGCGCAGCAATGCCCTTGCCGACCGTCGCCGCCACGCTGAGGTGAAAAACGAAGATGGCGATGAAGTTGAAGAAAGCGGCGAAAATCACCGCCTGCCCCGGTCGGAGCACGCCGGTCGAGACCACGGTGGCGATCGAGTTCGCGGCGTCGTGGAAGCCGTTCATGAAGTCGAACACCAGCGCCAGCGCGACCAGGAAGATGATGACCCAGAGAGCCACCTGCATGGTTGCCATGGTCGGGCCCCTCGGATCAGGAATTCTCGAGGATCACGCCCTCGATGAGCTTGGCCACATCGTCAGAACGGTCGGTGACGGTTTCCAGCAACTCGTAGATGGCTTTGAGCTTGATGACCTCGCGCACATCGGGCTCCTCTCGGAAGAGCTTGCTCATGGCGGTGTGCAGCACCTTGTCGGCCTCGCCTTCGAGCTGGTCGATCTCGGCACAGATCTTGAGAGCAGCGGCGGCCGTCTGGGCCTGGCCCACCTGGTGCAGCAGACCGACAGCGGTCTTCTGGCGTTCCACACAGCGGACGCACAGATCGGTCAGGCGAACGATGTGCTCGGTCATGGCGCGAATGTCGTACAGCGACATCGCTTCAGCGGTGTCCTGAAGCAGGTCGGCCACGTCGTCCATCGTGTTGATCAGCGAGTGGATCTGCTCACGGTCGATCGGGGTGATGAAGGTTTGGTGCAACAACCGGTTGACTTCCAGCGTCACCGTGTCGGCAGCGGCCTCGGCTTCGTCAACCGCGCGGTTGTGGCGCTCGCGCAAGGCTGGATCGCCATAATTTTTCACCAGTTCGGCAAAGGCGTGGACCGCCGTGACCGTGTGTTGAGCGTGCTGGTTGAACAGCTCAAAAAAATTGCCCTCACGGGGCAGCAGTTTTCCAAAGATCATCGTGTTCTCTTGGGTGGTGCACGGTCATGACCCTGACATGCGAAGGGCGTAAGCGAATTTTACCTGCCGCCACACGCATCTGAGAATCGGAAAGCGACAAGTTGAGCACTCTGTCGCCTTCGGGTCCATTTGTCAGTTCAATTCACCTCAGCGTCCGGCGCCCTCGAAAACGGGGAACAGCAGGTTGTTCTCCAGGTGAATGTGCTGCATGAGGTCATCCGACAACTGCGCTGTGCCCGCGAACAGGGCGCGCCAGGTGTTGCAGGCACCGGGAGGCGGGTTGTGCTCGTTGGTGAGCTGTGCCAGGAGTGCCAGATGCTCACCATGGTCCACGTGTTCGTGGCGCATCATGGCAATGGGCTGACCCACCATCGGGTGGCCCCCGGCCTTGAGCATGGGAAAGAGCACGCCCTCTTCCTTGGCCATGTGATCGCACAGCTCCTCGTTCATGCGCTCAAGGTGGTCGGCCAAGCCGGCAGGCACCTGCGGGTGCTCGCGGTGCACGGCCTCGACGCGACGGGCCATGCGGATCAGCTCGGGCAGCTGGGCGCGGTGCACCTCGTGGTAACGCGACACGATGTGATCCACCAGCGCAGAGGGTTCGGGGGTGACGGGCGTCGCATCGTCACGCACCAGGGCCTTCAGCTCGTTCACCAGCGCGTCGACATCGATCCCCTTGGTGGCACAGGCGTCCACCAGGCTCACGTGGCCCCCGCAACAGAAATCCAGCTTGAGGCGACGGAACACAGCGGTGGCACCCGGTAGCGCCACGGCGATCTCGCCCAGGGACTGTTGAGCCAGATCGGCCGAGGAAGGGGTGGCAGGCGAAACGGAGTGGGGGGCGTGCATGGAAGGGCTCCTTAAAGATTCATACAACATGCACATTCTAAGCGTATAAGATTCATCTCGTGAGAATATTTTGGTGATGCGATGCGATTGACTCAGTGGACCGACTACAGCCTGCGGGTGTTGATGTACTGCGCCGCCACAGAGGGTCGCCCCAACCCGCCGACGATCAGCGAAATCGCGCTGGCGCACGGCATTTCGCGCAGCCACCTGACCAAGATCGCCATGACACTGGCCGCCGACGGCTGGTTGGTGACGACACGGGGGCGTGGTGGTGGCCTGCGACTGCACATGCCGGCCAACCAGATCGTGCTGGGGGCGGTGGTGCGGCAGACCGAGAAGGACTTCAACCTGGTGGAGTGCTTCGATGCAGCGCTGAACACCTGTCGGCTCGATGGGCTGTGCCTGCTCAAACACACCCTGCAAGAAGCGATGACGCAGTACCTGGCCGTGCTGGACAAGGTCACGCTGGCCGATCTGGTGACGCCTGTTCACCTGCTTCAGGGTGAGAGACCGGTGGTGATGTCACCACGCCTTTGAGCAGAGGGCGCTGCGAACCTGTATGGTTGAGGGCGGCAGCGCTGTCTGCCGTGTCTCGCTTGCCTTCCCTCCATCATGGCCGCGCACGATCAGCACCCTTCCCCCTCCTTGCAGCCGGTTGACGCCGTTGCAGCCGCGTTGCAGACCGATCTCGCACGGGGTCTGTGTGCCGCCGAAGCCGCCCGTCGGTTGGCCGAGGATGGGCCCAACCGGCTCGACAGTGCACGGCCAACTCCGGCCTGGCGCCGCCTGCTCACTCAGTTTCAGGATCCGCTTATATACCTGCTGATGGCGGCGGTGGTGGTGACCGTGCTGGCCTGGCACATCGAAGGCCAACAGGGTTGGCCCATCGACGCGCTGGTGATTGTGGTGATCGTGGGACTGAACGGGGTGCTGGGCTATGTGCAGGAAGCCAAGGCCGCCGATGCCGCTGCGGCCCTGGCACGCATGGTGGCCGTCACTTCGGCGGTGATGCGCGATGGTGCGGTGCAACGGGTGTCCAACGACACGCTGGTGCGTGGCGACCTGCTGGTGCTGAGCGAAGGCGACGCTGTGGGCGCCGACGCCCGCCTGGTCCGAGCCAACGCCCTGCGCGTGCAGGAGGCCTCCCTGACCGGCGAGAGCGAAGCCGTGCTCAAGCATGCCGACACCTTGCACGCGCCCGCCGCCGTGGCCGACCAGCGCAACATGGTCTTCAAGGGCACGGCGGTGGCGCAGGGCACGGGCCTGGCCATCGTCACGGCCACCGGCATGGCCACCCAGATGGGCACCATCGCCCACCTGCTGGCCGGGACGCGTCAGGATGCCACCCCGCTGCAAAAGGAGATCCGCCTGGTCGGCAAGATGCTGGGCCTGGCCGTGATCGTGATCTGCGCCGTGGTGGTGGGCTCGGTCTTGCTGGTGACCGAGGTGCACAGTGTGCCGGCCCTGGTGTCGGTGATGATGCTGGGCGTGTCGTTGGCCGTGGCCGCTGTACCCGAAGGCTTGCCTGCCATCTTGTCGATGGTGCTGGCCATCGGCGTGCAGCGCATGGCGCGTCAGCGTGCCATCGTGAAGAACCTGTCGTCGGTCGAGACGCTGGGATCGGCCTCGGTCATCTGCACCGACAAGACCGGCACCCTCACCCGCTCGGAGATGACGCTGCAGCGGGGCATGACCGCTTCGGGCCACACGCACGTGACCGGGGTTGGCTATGCGCCGACCGGTGAAGTGCAGCATCTGGGCCAGCCCCTGACCCAGGGGAATGTGCACAGCGAGCACATCGCCTTGCTGAGTGGCGGCAGCCTGGCCGGCAACGCCGACCTGCGCCAGACGGCGACGGGCGAATGGGAGATCCAGGGCGACCCGACCGAGGCGGCCTTTCTGGTGGCCGAGCACAAGCTGGGGGTGCAGGGACTGCGCGGAGCGCGCTTCGAGCGTTTCGCCGAGTTGCCCTTCACGTCAGACCGCAAGATGATGTCGGTGCTGGCCCGTGATCGGACACAAGACAACGCGCCCGTGCTGGTGTGCAAGGGGGCCCCGGATGTGCTGCTGGCACGCTGCACCCACCTGCGTGTCGGCGATGCGATCGAACCGCTGACACCCGAACGCCGGGCCCAGGCCTTGTCCCACGTGGACGAACTCTCGCAAGCGGCCCTGCGCACCCTCGCCGTGGCCTACCGCCCCTTGGCGTCTCACGAAGACCTGGAGGCAGGCCACGCACTCGAGGAGCAGTTGATCTTCGTCGGCACCGTGGGCATCATCGATCCACCGCGCGAGGAAGCCGGTGACGCCATCATCGAGGCGCGACGCGCGGGCCTGCGCGTCATCATGATCACCGGTGACCACCCGCGCACCGCCGAGCGCATCGCCACCGATCTCGGCCTGGTCGAGCCGGGGGCACGCGCACTCACGGGCGTCGAGCTGGACGCCCTGGACGACGCTGCCTTCGCCGAAGCCGTGCGCACCACCTCGGTCTTCGCCCGGGTGGCGCCGGTCCACAAGCTGCGCATCGTCGAAGTCCTGCAGGCCCAGGGCCACATCGTGGCGATGACCGGCGACGGGGTCAACGATGCACCAGCCCTGAAGACGGCCGACATCGGGGTCGCCATGGGCATCACCGGCACCGAGGTGAGCAAGGAAGCGGCCAAGATGATCCTGGCCGATG
This sequence comes from uncultured Aquabacterium sp., assembly GCA_964404335.1. Classification (GTDB taxonomy): domain Bacteria; phylum Pseudomonadota; class Gammaproteobacteria; order Burkholderiales; family Burkholderiaceae_C; genus Aquabacterium. The sequence goes on along the minus strand of CAYOJR010000008.1, from coordinate 17,907 downwards.
ACAACTTCGCCACCATCGTCGAGGCCGTGCGCGAGGGGCGTGCCATCTTCGACAACATCCGCAAGTTTCTGCGCTACCTGCTGTCGTCCAACATGGGGGAAGTGCTGACCGTGTTCATCGGCGTGATGGCCGCCGGTTGCTTGGGTCTGCTCGACAACACGCACGGCGTGATCCTGCCCCTGCTCGCCACGCAGTTGCTGTGGGTGAACCTGATTACCGATTCCGGCCCGGCACTGGCCATGGGCATGGACCCGCCGAGTGGCGATGTGATGTCGCGACCGCCACGCCACCCCGGTGAGCGGGTGATCGACCTGCGCATGTGGATGGATGTGATGCTCAACGGTCTGGTGATCGCGGTGTGCACCCTGCTGACGCTGGACCTGTACCTGCCCGGCGGTTTGATCGAAGGCCAGGAAAGCCTGGATCTGGCCCGCACCGCAGCCTTCACCGTGCTGGTGTTTGCGCAGTTGTTCAACGCCTTCAATGCCCGCTCGGACACGCGCAGCGTGTTCCAGCCAAGCAGCGTCAACCGATGGCTGTGGGGCGCAGTGGGCCTGTCGGCCTTGCTGCAGGTGGCGGTGGTGCACCTGCCGGTGCTCAACGTGGCGTTCGGCACGGCGCCACTGACGGTGGCGCAGTGGGGTCTGTGCCTGGCCATGGGCAGTGCGGTGCTGTGGGTCAGTGAAATGAAAAAATGGGCAGGACGTTGGATGCACTCACCCCACTGAGCGGACCCCACGGTCCGTGATGCCCTTTGCCGCGCTCGGCATCTTGGACGTGGCCGCACAGCGGCGCTGGCCGTCGAGCGTCACCGCCCCCCCAGGCCGCCAAAGACCACGCCACCGCGAGTGCGGCGGACCGACTCACCGTGTTCAATAGGCGTAGGCGATACGCACCACCTTGCGCGCAGTGGCCCGCAGGGAGGCTTCCTGCTGCGACAGCACCTCATCGGTGGCCGACAACAGCGCACTGGGCAGGCCCAGCTCTTCGGCTTGTCGCACCACGTTGCGCGACACATTCACCGAATCCAGCCCCAGATTGAAGCACTGGGTGTTGAAGGTGTTGAGCGCCCGCGACAGGGCACGGTCGTGCGATTGCAGGGAGTGGATGGAACCCCGCTCCAACTGGCTGAAATAGGCCAACGCCACCGTCAGCGGCGCGGCGCTCCAACCCAGCAGGAGGTTCAGACTGGTGTTGGGATCGACAGGCATGATGAGGACCGAGAGTGAGAACTAAGCCAATTTTAGGGTAAACCCTTAGCGCGTGCCAATCCTGCCCCCACCCGCAACCAGGACAATGCCGCATCCTTCACGCCTCGGCCCCTTCCGTGACCCGTCCCACGCCCCGTGTCGTCGACCTCGCCACCTACCCGCGCGCCGACATCCTGAAAGCATTCGCCGACCGGGCGATGCCCCAGCTCAGCGTCACCTGTGAGGTCGATGTCACCCACATCCGACAGGCCTGCCAGGCGCAGGAGCGGTCATTCTTTTTGGGCCTCAGCTACGCGGTATCGTGCGCCGTGCAATCGGTGGCGGCCTTCCGCCAGCGCGTGATCGACGGGGTGCTGTGCGAGTTCGACCGCACCGACCCGGGCTACACCGTGGCGCGCGAAGGCGGTCTGTTTTCGTTTTGCGACGGCATTCACCTCGACGACTTCGACGCCTACTGCCGTGAGGCCCAGGCCCGCATGGACGCCGTGAAGGTCGCCCCCGATCTGTCGGTGGGCGCGAAGCACCACATGTTCTTCATCACCACGGTGCCGTGGCTGGCCTTCACAGCCTTCACGCACCCGTATGACCCGCTCTACGCCTACATCCCGGTGATCACGCTGGGCAAGTTCACACCCTGCGGAGAGCGCTGGGTGATGCCCTTGGCCGTGCAGGCGCACCACGGTGTGGTCGATGGCATTCATCTGGCGCAGTTTTACGAGGCCCTGGCAGCCGTGCGACTGTCATGAGCCTGACCCGCACCTGCAGCGTCAACGACGCCAGAAATGACGGGTGAACAGCACCAGCACGGTCAAGAACTCCAGCCGACCCAGCAGCATGGCAAAGCTCAACACCGAGAGCTGGAAACTGCTGAGCACGCCATAGTTGGCCGCTGGGCCGACCTGCCCGAGCCCAGGACCGATGTTGTTGACCGTGGCCACCACGGCCGAGAAGGCGGTCACGATGTCCAGCCCCGACAGCAGCATCAGAAAGGTCAAACCCATCGTGGCGCCGCCGTAGATCAGCATGAAGCCCAACACCGACTGCAGGACGGCGGGTGGCACCGTCTGCCCACCCAGCGTGACCGGGTTCACCACTCTGGGATGGATGATGCGCACCAGCTCACGCCGCGCCTGCTTGATCAGCAGGACCATGCGCACCATCTTGATGCCACCGCCGGTCGAACCTGCGCACGAGGCGAACGCCCCCAGAAACATCATCAGCACCGGCAGCGCCACAGGCCACTGCGTGTAGTCCTGAGAGGCATAGCCCGTGGTGGTGGCCACCGAGACCACATGGAACAGTGCGGTGCGCAGCGTGTCGGCGACACGGGCCTGAGGCTGGCGTTCCAACAGATGAATGAACACCACCAGCGCAGCCATCAGCAAGACCGCGATGTACATGCGTATCTCCCGATCGTCCGTGACCGGCTTGAGCGAACGAGAGCGCCACACCATGAAGTAGCGCAGGAAGCTGATGCCCGCGAGCGTCATGAACAAGGTGGCCACCCACTCGATGGCGGGTGAATTCCAATAGCCGAAACTTGCATCGTGCGAGGACAGCCCGCCCAGACCCATGGTGGTGCACATGTGCATGAAGGCATCAGCCCAGCTCATGCCCGCCCAGCGATAGGCCAGCAAACACGCCACGGAAAGCACGAAGTAAACGGCCCACAAGCCGCGTGCCGTCTCGGCGATGCGGGGGGTGAACCTGGCGTCCTTCATCGGGCCTGGCGTTTCGGCCTTGTAGAGCTGCATGCCGCCCAGGCCCAGCAGTGGCAACACCGCCACCACCAGCAGCACGATCCCCAGTCCGCCCACCAGTTGCAGGAAGCAGCGCCACACATTGACCGACACCGGCAAGGTGTCGAGCCCTGACAGGGCGGTGGCACCCGTGGCCGTGAGGGCGCTCATCGCCTCGAAGAATGCCTTGCTGACGGTGATGTCGGGCACCGTGAACAGCAGCGGCACCATGGCGAAGGCGGTCAGCACCACCCACACGAGGTTGACCAGCAGGAAACCATCGCGTGGCAAGAGTTCGCGGCTGTGACGACGGGTGAGCAACAGCAGCACCCAGCCACTGCCAAAAGCCAGGCCGAACGAGGCAGCCCACACGGCCCGCAAGGCCACATCATCGGCAAACCAGGCCCAGGCCAGCGGCACAAAAAAGGCAAAGGCGAACGCCATCAGGATGCGCGCCAGCAAGGCCAGGACCGGACCAAACAACTGCATGACGTTCACCCGAAGAAGGTGGCACCCACCTGGAACAACTTCTCCACCGCCCGCACCAGACGCTTGTGCGGGATGAAGATGATGATGTGGTCATCCGATTCGATGAGCGTGTCGTGATGCGGCATCAGCACCTGGGACTGCCTGCCCTCGCCCCGCACGATGGCGCCGAAACGCGCCCCGCCGGGCAGATGGATGTCGGCGATCCGGCGCCCGACCAGTTTGGAGGTCTTGGCATCGCCTCGCGCCACCCCTTCCAGGGCTTCGGCTGCCCCCCGACGCAGGCTGTGCACGCCCACCACGTCACCGCGTCGGATGTGCGTCAGCAACTCTCCGATCACCGTCTGGGCCGGTGACACCGCGATGTCGATCATGCCGCCGTTGAGCATGTCGGCGTACGAACGCCGGTTGATCAAGGCCATCACCCGGCGCGCACCCAGTCGCTTGGCCAGCATCGCCGCCATGATGTTGTCTTCATCGTCGTCGGTCAGCGCCACAAACATGTCCATGTCGGCAACGCCCTCCTCCTCCAGCAAGTCTTCATCGACCGTGTCGCCGTGGAGCACCAGCACATCCGACGGCAACTGGCTCGCCAGATACTCGCAGCGCGGCAACTTCTGCTCGATGAGCTTGACCTGATACTGTCCGATCAAGCTGCGCGCCAGACGCAACCCCACCTTGCCGCAACCACCGATCATCACGCGCTGCACCGGCTGGTCCACGTTGTGGATGGCACGCAGCACAGGGCGAATGTGCTCCTGCGCCGCCAGCACAAACATCTCGTCACCCGGCAGCACCACCGTATCGCGCGTGGGCTCGATGCCCACATCCTGCCGATACAGCGCCACCACCCGCATCTCGAACTTCGGGAACAGTTGCTTGAAGTCGGCCAGCGTGCGACCCGCCAGGACGCTGCCCGCCACGGCCTTCACCCCGATCAGGCAAACCCGCCCGCCAGCAAACTCCAGCACATGCAAGGCCTCCGGGTACGCCAGCAGCTTGTTGATGTAGTGCGTGACCGAGTCCTCCGGACAGATGACCTGATCGACCGCAAAGCCGGACTTGGACAACAGCTCATCACCCTCGCGAAACTCGGGGGAACGCAAACGCGCGATCGTGGTCGGCACCTGGAAAACGCTGTGTGCCACCTTGCAGAACACCAGGTTGGACTCGTCGGAAGTGGCGCAGCCGATGACCATGTCGGCATCCTGCGCCCCGGCATCGCGCAGCACCGACGGCTGGATGCCATTGCCGACCACGCCGCGCAGATCCAGCCGTTCTTCCAGCACACGCAAACGCACGGGGTCCTGGTCGATCACCGTGATGTCGTTCTGTTCCGAAACCAGGCTTTCCGCGACGCTTTCGCCCACGCGGCCGGCGCCCAAAATGATGATGTTCATGGCCTCTACTGTGCCATTTTCCAAGGCGTCCGCGAAAATCTCTTACCCTGTGCATCACGTCACCTCCACCCGGGCATCGGCCCCCTCCATCAGGACAACGCACATGGAAATCCAGAACAACGTCTTTGTCGTCACCGGCGGCGGCTCCGGCCTGGGTGCCGCGACAGCACGGCACCTCGTCGAACACGGCGCTCAGGTGGTGCTCGCCGACGTCAATGTTCAGGCCGGCGAAGCCACGGCGGCCGAACTGGGCAACCGCGCGCACTTTGTGCAAACCGACGTCAGTGACGAAGCCAGCGCCAGTCGCGCCCTGGCCGAAGCCACACGCATGGGCACCCTGCGCGGCTTGGTGAACTGCGCCGGCATTGCCACCGCAGAAAAGGTGGTCGGGCGCGACGGTGTGCACCAACTGGCCTCCTTCTCGCGCACCCTCCAGATCAACCTGGTGGGCACCTTCAACATGATCCGCCTGGCTGCCGACATCATGGGCCGCACCGAGCCCGACGCCAACGGCGAGCGTGGCGTCATCGTCAACACAGCCTCGGTGGCCGCATTCGACGGTCAGATCGGACAAGCCGCCTACGCCGCCTCCAAAGGTGGCATCGTGGCCATGACCCTGCCACTGGCCCGCGAACTCAGCCGCATCGGCGTGCGCGTCCTGACCATCGCCCCCGGCATCATGGAAACGCCGATGCTGTTGAGTCTGCCCGCCGAAGTGCAGGACTCGCTGGGCAAGATGGTGCCTTTCCCAGCTCGACTGGGCAAGCCGGCCGAATTCGCAGCGCTGGTCGGTCACATCCTCGCCAATTCGTACCTCAATGGCGAGGTCATCCGTCTCGACGGCGCGATCCGCCTGGCACCCAAGTGAGCGGCCATCATGTTCACTGACCCCATCGTGATTGTTGCCGCTGCCCGCACCCCCATGGGCAGCTTCCAGGGCGACTTTGCCTCGCTCGCGGCCCATGATCTGGGCGGAGTCGCCATCCGCGCCGCCATCGAACGCGCGGCCATCTCGCCCGATGCCGTGGACGAGGTGCTAATGGGCAACTGCCTGATGGCCGGACAAGGCCAGGCCCCGGCACGTCAGGCGGCACTCAAAGGCGGCCTGCCCATTCACACCGGTGCCGTCACGCTCAGCAAGATGTGCGGATCGGGCATGCGCGCCGTCATGTTCGGCCACGACATGCTCGCAGCAGGCAGCGCCGACGTGGTGGTGGCGGGCGGCATGGAAAGCATGACCAACGCCCCCTACCTGCTGCCCAAGGCCCGCAGCGGCTACCGCATCGGCCACGATCGCATCTTCGATCACATGATGCTCGACGGCCTGGAAGACGCCTACGAACCGGGCCGCTCCATGGGCACCTTTGGTGAAGACTGCGCCGCCAAGTACCAGTTCACCCGCGATCAGCAAGACCGCTTTGCCATCACCAGCGCGCAACGCGCCATCACGGCCACCACCTCCGGCGCGTTTGCCGCCGAGATCACGCCCGTCACCGTCCCCAGCCGCAACGGCGAAGCCGTCATCCGCACCGATGAGGCGCCCGGCAAGGTCAGGCTCGACAAGATTCCCACCCTCAGGCCCGCCTTCAAGAAAGACGGCACCATCACCGCCGCCAGCAGCTCCAGCATCAGCGACGGCGCCGCTGCCCTGGTGCTGATGCGGGCCTCCACGGCTGCCGCACGCGGCCTGACGCCACGGGCTCGCATCGTGAGCCATGCCGTGTTCGCCCAAGAGCCCAACTGGTTTGCGACCGCCCCCATTGGCGCCACCCGCAAGGTACTGGCACGCGCCGGTTGGTCGGTGCAGGACGTGGACCTGTGGGAGGTCAATGAAGCCTTTGCGGTGGTGCCGATGGCCCTGATGCACGAACTGCACATCAGCCACGACATCGTCAACGTGAACGGGGGCGCCTGCGCCCTGGGTCACCCCATCGGCGCCTCGGGTGCGCGCATCCTGGTGACGCTGATGCACGCGCTGCAGGCCCGCAAGCTGCGCAAGGGGGTCGCCACACTGTGCATTGGCGGCGGAGAAGCCACCGCCCTGGCCATCGAGATGCCCTGACCGACGCGCTCGCCTGGTTCAGGCCTGCCTGGCCAGCCACCAGGCCAGCAAGATGCCTGAAACGGTCAGAGTGATCCATACCAACAAGGCCACACGCCACAGCGCGGGGGCATGCCTGAGCTCCATGAAGTCCAGGATCACCATCATTCCTTTGACATAAGCCAGCACAAAGATCAGGCCCACTGTCCAGGCCCCGCCGATCTGGCTCAGACCTGTTTCACCCACAGCAAAGGTGATCAGGGTGGCCAGCACCATCCAGCCCCAGATGCGATTGAGATAGCGTACGTCCATCATCGATCCTTTCAGCGCATCACGTAAACCAGTGGGAACAGGACGATCCACAACAGATCGACCAGGTGCCAGAACGCAGCGCCGGTTTCGAGCGAGTGACAGTTGCCGCGCCCATACGCACCACGCCGGGTGAAGAACCACAGCAGGCTCAGCATCACCATGCCCACGATCACGTGCAAGAAGTGAAAGCCGGTGAGCATGAAGTAGAACAGGTAGAAGTCATTGGTGGACACATCAATGCCCGCCTCCAGCTTCCCGATGTACTCCACCGTCTTGAACACCAGGAAGGCGCCCCCCAGGCACAGCGCCACAGCCAACCAGTTGGCGCCGGAGCGACTGCGATCACGGCGTACCGCCTGCACCGCGCGGGCCACGGCCCAACTGCTGGTGATGAGCAGCAGGGTATTGAGCCCCCCCATGTGCAGATCCAGCGTGGCCTGCGAAGCATTGAACACACTGACCTGATCCACCCGCGTGAAGGCATAGGCCAGGAAAAAGATGCCAAAGGTGAGCAGCTCGGCCAGGATCAGCAGCCAGATGACCAGATCACCCGACAAGCGGGGGCCGACCGGTGCGTCCACATCGGTGTTCATGTTCGCATCCAGCTCAGCGGAACAGGTGGCGGTGACGGTGTTCATCGGACCACACTGAAGTCAATCACGATCGCACCGGGCTCGCGCTGCTTGTACTCGATGCTCACGCGCTCGCCATAACGTTGACGGAGCTGCTCGAGCAAGGGCAGTGGATCGTGGTCGTTCATGAAGCGCATCGTCTCACCCGGCTGCAAGGCATCGAGTGCACCAAAGATGGCCGCGTGGCGGAAGCGCTTGGCAATGCCCCGGGCATCAAACGGATACAGACCGGAGGGAGAAAGGTGCAGATGAGCATGAGACATGACAAGCCTTCTTCAGGGGTGAGCAATCAACGGTGCAGCATGACCACGGAGGATGGCACATCTGATCGACTGGCAGCTGGCACTTGCAGTGATTCTGCCCGTGGTGCCATTCGTTCCGTGTGTGCCAAATGGTCTTGCAAAAGATTCATACGTAATGTATCTTTGGAAGCGTGAATTCAAAAGCGTCACCCTACCTGCAACAGGGACTCATCATGAACACTGGCGTCTTGCCTTTGCCTCCCGCTGACGCAGAAGCTGCGCCCGAGGTTCCGTCTGTGCCCGACACCATGCCGGGCTACAAGGCGATGTGGATGGGGGTGTGCCTCGAGTACTTCGAGTTCACGATGTTCTTCGTCGTGTACTTCGTGGCGCGCTGGTTTTATCCGCATGAGTTTCAATCGGGGGCGGCACAGCTGTGGACCCTGGGCGGTGTGTTGATCACCTTGACCATGGTCACCAGCGGCTACCTGTTGACGCGAGGGCTGGCCAGCATGCGACGCGGGCAGCGGCGCAAGGCCCTGGGGTGGTTTGTGGTGGCCATGCTCATTGCCGCCATGTACCCCGTGTTGAAGTGGCAGGAGTGGCAATGGAATCAAGCGCACGGGGTGGACGCCTCCGCCGGGATTTTTGTGGTTGTGTACTACTACGTCACCATTGCCCACACCATCCATGCCTGCTGGGGCTTGATGGGCATGGGCTGGGGCGTAACGGGTCTGGCGCTGGGGGTCTACTCCGCGGAAGACCATCGTGGCCTGGAGTCGGTGGCGACCTATTGGCACGCCACGGATCTCGCCTGGCTGATGTTGTTTGCCTTGTTCTACGCCTTCGCATGAAAACCTATCGTCTGTTCGGCTTCTCGGTGCCTGGGGCCTTGCTCGCCTGGGCTGCCATGGTCGCTTTGACGCTGTTGAGCGTCACGGCAGCGGGTCAATCGCAGCACGGGGCCAGTCGCCTGCTCATGACCTGTCTGGTGGCCTTTCTGGCCTGGTACAAGAGCCACCTGCTCGTGCGGCACTACCTCGAGTCGCATCTGGCAGGGCCCGTTTTTGACCGGCTGGTGCGCGGGTTCGCCTGGGTCGCCCCCATCGTCCTGGCGGTCAGCGCCTTGCGCGAAGCGGGCGTGTGGGCCGGCTTGCTGTGACCCCGGTCACCGTCGGTACATGCACCTTCTGCAAGGCCGACGCACACGGCTCATGACTGCACCTTCAGGCTCAGACTGCGCGCATGTGGCAACGCCACGGGCTGACGCAAGCCGCCCACCGGCCCAGCGATGTCAGCCAAGGTCGCGCCGTCCAGTTCCTTGAAGTAAGCCTTCAGTGCCTGATCCAGCAAACGCTTGAGCCGACACGATGGCGTGAGCGTGCACAGGTTGGTGCGGCTGTCAAAGCACTCGACGAGCCGGAAGTCGGTTTCAGATTGGCGGATCACATCGCCGATGCAAATGTCCTCGGGCTTCTTCATGAGCCGCATGCCACCACTGCGGCCACGTCGGGTGTCGAGCACCCCCTGACGCGCCAGATCGTTGACGATCTTCATCAAGTGACTCTTGGACACACCATGGTGCTCTGCCAACTCGGCAATGGTGACCAGACGCTCCGGGTGGGCAGCACAGTACATCAGAACGCGCAAGGTGTAGTCGGTGTATTCGGCAAGGCGCATGGCGAACTCCAAAGATGCATACATGGTATTGCTTTAGAGGCCGCATTGCTATAACATTCATTGGAAATGAATCATTAAAGCAATCCAAGGCATGAATCGCCCCGTACTGCCCATTGCCCCCGCCGGAGGCACATCGTCCCAGCCCCTGTCGGGCTGGCCTGTGCTGCGACTGGGGTTCCGGCCCTTCTACCTGGGCGCGGCAGCGCTGGCGGCGATCTCGGTGCCGCTGTGGATCGCCATGCATCTGGGCCACCTGCAGATGAATGTGCCGATGCTGCCGCTGCTGTGGCACGCACATGAAATGCTCTACGGGTTCGCCGTGGCCGTGATCATCGGCTTCCTGCTGACGGCAGGCAAGTCATGGACCGGTCTGCCCACACCACGCGGCCCGGCACTGGGCGCGCTGGCCAGCTTGTGGCTGGCCGCCCGCCTGGCGGCTTTTGGCGCGCCCCACCTGATCTATGCGGTGCTGGACCTGGCCCTGCTGCCCATCGTGGCGGTGGTGTTTCTGCGCCTGCTGATCCGTGCCGGCAACCGTCGCAACCTGCCCATTGGCGGCATTCTGGTGTTGCTGTCCTTGAGCAATCTGGCATTCCACCTGTCGGTGGCAGGTTGGCTGCCCATCTCGCCCCTGCAGGTGCTGCATGCGGCGCTGGGACTGATCGTGATGATCGAATGTGTGATCGCGGGCCGGGTGATACCGGTGTTCACCGTCAATGTCACACCGGGTCTGAAAATCGAGGCCCGCCCACGCCTGGAGCAAGTCACGCTGGGCGTCACCGCGCTGGCCTTGCTGATGTGGGTGACCCTGCCCGCCAACCCTGCCAACAGCTTAGCCCTGGGCGCCGCAGCGGTGCTGCATGCCCTGCGCCTGGCGCACTGGCAATCCTGGGTCACGCGTGACCGGCCCATTCTCTGGATCCTGCATGCGGCCTACCTGTGGATGCCCCTCGGCTTTGCCTTGCTCGGCGCCGCACAGTGGGGTTTCGTGTCCGTGTCTGCCGGAGTGCATGCACTGGCCGTGGGTGTGACCGGTGGCCTGATCATCGGCATGATCACGCGCACTGCCAGAGGGCACACCGGTCGCGCCATGAAAGCGTCGCGCCCCGAAGTGATCGCCTACCTGCTGGTCATGGGCGCAGCCCTGGCCCGCGTGTTCCTGCCCGTGTTGTGGCCTCAAGCCCTGGTGCTGTCTCTGGTGACCGCCGCCGTGGCCTGGTCGCTGGCTTTTGTGCTCTATCTCTTTGTCTACACGCCCTGGCTGCTGGCCACCCGGCTGGATGGCAAAGACGGTTGAGCTGATCGATTCTCCCTCCCCTTACCTGCTGAAAGGTTTGCCCATGTCTGCTCCCGCCACTGACACCATTGACGTTCGCACCATCCCCCCCTACGAGCGTCACGCCCTGATCTTCGGCCGCTTCGACGCGCTGTCACAGGGTGGCTCCCTGCAACTGGTCAATGACCACGACCCCGCCCCCCTACACCACCAGTTTGACGCGCGCTCGCCGGGTCAATTCCAGTGGACCTATCTGGAGCAAGGCCCGCAACAATGGCGCGTCCAGATCACCAAACTCGCGCCCATCACCGGCGCTGACTCCTGCTGCTCCGGAGGCGCCTGCTGCGGCTGATCCTGCGCGCATCTCCGTCGCGCGGCACGACGCGACGAAGTCCCAAAACCAAAAAGCCCAAGTGACAAAATCACTTGGGCTTTGTTTTGGCGGAGAGGGTGTCCGCGAGGACGGCGTCTCACAGTGCATCATGAAATCGCACGAATGAGCGTTTTCACCATATATAGCTGAATCTCGTTGACTCACATCGTCTCAACCCATAACATGCGATCGCACCATCGTTGATGGCTCTTTTGATGGATCTCATGTTAGGTGAACGATGCCAAAGAAGGCGAAGGAACTCAGCGCGCTGGAGGTCAGGAACCTCTCCGAACCCGGAACCCACTTTGTCGGGGGCGTTGCCGGACTCGCCCTCAAAGTCAAGGACACAGGAGCCAAATCCTGGGTACTGCGCGCCATGGTTGGCTCGAAGCGACGGGACTATGGCCTGGGCGGCTTCCCCGACGTCACCCTCGCAACAGCCCGAGAAGCAGCACGTGCAGCGCGAGCCAAGATCAAGGCTGGCATCGACCCTATTGATGAAGCTCGCCAGGCACGTAGCGCCCTGAAAGCGACTCAGGCGGCCGCAATCACTTTCCAGAAGGCGGCAGAGGCTTACATCAACGCCCACAAAGAAGGCTGGCGTAACGAGAAGCACACCAAGCAGTGGACAGCGACCCTCACGACCTACGCCTACCCTGCCATCGGCAATCTTCTGGTGCAAGACGTAGGCCTCCCTCAGGTTCTTGCGGTGCTCGAACCAATCTGGAAGACCAAAACAGAAACCGCTTCACGACTTCGCGGCCGCATTGAGCAAATTCTGGATTGGGCCACGGCCCGTGGCTACCGTAATGGTTTGAACCCCGCCAGGTGGCGCGGCCATTTAGACAAGCTGCTCCCCAAACCATCCAAGGTCGCACGTGTCGAGCATCACGATGCTTTGCCCGCCGCAGAAGTCGGGAACTTCATGGCTGCCCTCCGAAAGCACGAGGGCATGGGGGCAAAGGCACTGGAGCTTGTCATCCTGACCGCGGCACGATCTGGAGAGGTTCGTGGCGCCAGATGGAGCGAAATGGACTTGGACAATGGACTGTGGGTGGTTCCTGGACCCCGCATGAAGGCAGGCAAGGAGCACCGCGTCCCTCTGTCAGAACCAGCAATTGCCCTTCTGAAGTCCATTCCACGCCATGCAGAAACAGACCTGATATTCGTGGGCGCAAAGGGTGGGCAGCTCTCGGACATGACGCTGTCTGCGGTGATCCGCAGGATGGAAGCGCCCTGTGTACCTCACGGCTTCCGCTCCACATTCCGAGACTGGGCTGCAGAGTGCACAAACTACCCCAGCGAGATGGCCGAAATGGCTTTGGCACACACCATCAGCGACAAGGTCGAAGCAGCGTATCGACGGGGCGACCTCTTCGAAAAGCGCCGCAAGATGATGGCCGACTGGGCAGCCTTCTGCGCGACGCAGCGCACCTCTCAAGGGACTCCCGCCGCCACGTGCGATCAAGAAAAACAGAACAACTGAGCCATGGCAAAGATCAACCTAGATGTACGCGGGATTGAACTTCTCAACCGCGTTGAAGCCAATCCAGATGCTGCAGCCGAAGTGCTTTTGCTAGCGGCGGAGTACATGAGGGCAGGGAAACCGCTCCCGGATGACATTACCGAACACCTTGCCGGTGCATTCGAAGCAGCAATGTGCAAGCCTCAAAAAATGCGAGGCAAGGCTCTTCTACGTGAGCTGCACCTCACAGCCGGGAATCGTCGGCCTGCCGATGTCGACTGGTATGCACTTGGTCAACGTTTCGACGACCTTGTGGAGGCAGGAAATAGCGAAAACGCCGCAGCATCCCAAGTCGGTGTGGAGTTCGGCATAGATGATTCGACAGCAAAGAGAATCTGGAAGAAGGTATACCTGCCCGCCGTGGCTGCTAGACGACTAGCAGACCAAGACCACTGTGACACCTAAGGAGCGTCTGCACAAATAAGCTCCGACCATGGTTGGAGATGCCGGCATGACCAGGGCGGCTGCATCGCCGAATGGTTCGGCGCATGCTGGCGTGGCGCCGCGTCACGTGGACAGCTCAAAGTCAGGTGTTCACGATTCACGGCGCGATCACGTCGCCCTGTGGGTCGGGGCGAAGCCAGACGCTCACTTCGTGGCGCGACGACGAGCAAGAGCCAAACCGACTAAGCCCAGCCCCATCAGAGCGTAGGTAGAAGGCTCGGGGATAACCGGGGCCTGAATAGGAGGCATTGGCCATCCGGAAAGAAGTGATACAGAGATATTGCCAAAGTCTGCAGAAGCAGCCTGCAGAGAGATCTCGCCCAGGAATTGCAGATCTAACGCCTTCTTGATTTCAGCGAAACCGCTGGTAGTCAGGGCCAGGGTGTTGATTTGGGTGATGCCCGTGCCCACAGCGAACGAAGTGTCACCGGCGACCGAAGCAAAGTCGAACAGCTTGCCGGACCAGTTCACATTCACACCAGCCAGGTTCTGGCCCACGATGGTGCCGAAGATTTCCTTGGTCTGCAGGTTTATATCAAGGTTACCTACTTCAACCCAGCCGCCGTTGGACACGCCAGCCACCACCTTGGCATCTTGACGAGCACCACCCAGGGTCTTGACGGAGATGACCTGTTTGGTCACGTCGTCATAGATGATTGAGGTGATGGGGGCCGACACCGTGATGTTCGAGTAAGAACCAGCAGCACCCACGATTTGCGACTCAGCACCGCCGAAAGCCGAAGCGGCCACCGAACCTACGTTCAGGGCGTTGCGCAGGTTGGCGCTGAAAGTCAGGGCGCCGCCGCCGCCGACGGTGTACAGATCGCCAGCAGTGGCGACGTTATCAATGGTCACGCTGGCTGCGTTGGCTGCACCAGCAGCGACGAAAGCAGCAGCAACAACGATGCTATTGAATGCAAATTTCATGTATTCCTCCAATGGTTTGAATGCGGACCTTGGCGCTCGCTCGACTGCGGCACCCAGCAATCCCGATCAATGCTGAGCCATGAGGGTTATGACATGTGCAGGGGTACTCTTACACCGCCTTACCGCCTGCTTAGACGGCAGGACATACCCTACCCCTGCGGAACTATCAAGAAGAACCAAGAGTTCATAGGCGGAGCCTGCTGCAACTGCCGGATTTATCCTTTTAGCGATGCCGAGCAGTGAGTGGCCTTTCCGACCCAACGCAGCGGCATTAAGAAGGTCTGTAGAAATGGCTCGATTGCGCTCGGTAGACGTAATGGCGAATCAAGTCGAGCGCATCAAGGCCCGCATACAGGTCATAGTGGAGCACCCGTTCCGTGTCATCAAGAGCCAGTCCTGTCACATGGAGGTGCACCACGCCAGTCTGGCCAAGACCACGGCGAACCTGGATTTCTAATCTGAGCGCTGTTGCGAAGCCCCTCCCTAGCCAAAAGACCCCACCCTTCTGACCTGACATTCACAGACCAAATCTCCAGACTGCACAGACGTTCACGCCACATCACGTGGACGCAAACACCTTCTGTCTGGAGCATTTCATGCCTGCAAAGTCATCGTCGAGCACGACAGCCGCGATTTCCGTAGCTCTTTCACAGTTCGACTCCTTGCCCGCCAGCGCCTACGTCCAGGTGCAGACTGTGGCTGGCCTCGTCGGGGTCTCACGCGCCACCATCTGGCGCATGGTCCAGCGCGGGCAACTGCCTCAACCGAAGAAGCTCTCTGATCGCGCGACACGCTGGAACGTGGGTGAGTTGCGCGCAGCCTTGGTGAAGTAAGCGCACCATGGATGACCTCAAGAACGCCGAGGCAGCACTGTTTGCAATCTCGCCTGACATTCCTTATGACGAGTGGATGCGTGTGGGCATGGCAGCACGAGCGGCAGGCATCAGCTTCGAAGTATTCGACCAATGGAGCGCAGGCGGCTGCACCTACAAGAAGAGCTCTACACGCAACCTCTGGAAGAGCTACCGTGCAGACAAAGGGATTGGCGCCGGCACACTGTTTCACATAGCCAAGGAGCATGGCTACACGGCTGGGACAATCAAGTCGATGCACCAGGCTTACGACGAAGATCCGCCATTCGTCGCAAAATACTTGGCCAAGCAGAAGGCCAATACAAGCAACGACGCTCAGGCCGTCTGGGACCGCAGCACTCCTGCGACGCTCGATCACCCCTACATCCTGCGCAAGAACGGCAGCCCTGAGGGCTTGCGCGTCATCCCAATAGGTGACCCGCTACACATCATGGGCCAGTCCATGGCTGGAGCCTTGGCTGTGCCCGTTTGGCGCCAGGACGGCGCCATCTCCAGCCTGCAGTTGATCGCATCAGGCGAGCTTGAGTCACGACTGAAAGCCGCAAAAAAACCCACAAAGCTGAACCTACCGGGTTGCAACATGGAGGGCTGGTTCATGGTTGGACGCCATACAAATGGCGGCCGCATCTTCATCTGTGAAGGCATTGGCCAAGCGTGGGCATGCTGGCAGGCGGCGGGGCAAGCCGCTGTAGTTGCCTTTGGCTGGGGCCGAGTTGGAAACGTCGCGAAACAGATCCAAGCACTGCACCCAGACGCTCGAATCATTCTTGTTCCAGACAAAGGCAAAGAACTTGATGCCGCCAAGATCGCCAAGGAGGTTGGCTGTCACTCTGTCAGCATGCCGACAGACTGGCCTGACAACAGCGATGTGAATGATCTGGCTGCACGGGATGGCGCTGATGCCCTGGAGGCCCTGCTCGACCAAGCGAAGGCTCCGCAAGACACCGTCCAAAGCACTCACCCGCTCGCGCAGTACATCGACTTCGACTGCCAGCCCAGAGCGCCCAAATGGGTCATTCCTGGCTTCATTGGCCACGGAGTCGTGATCATCGCAGGCGCGCACGGCGTGGGCAAGACCACTGCGCTCCTCCCCCTGTCCATGGTGGCAGCCGGTCTGCATGCTGCAGATGATCCGCTTGCACCAAAGCACTGGCGCCATGTCATCTACATTGTTGAAGACATTGAACAAGCCCAACGTATCCTGGCCGGCATGGTGGGCCACAGCAATCTCCAACTGAACCCGGAGGTTATGCGCAAACGCCTGCATCTCGTAGAAGCCTCTCGTATGGAGCCCATCGAGGTGGCAGCAGTCGGAGCAACCTACAAGCAGCAGTTCACACGGGTCGTGGATGGCGTTGAAATCTTGCCGCTGGTGGTCATGGACACCAAGGCCGCCGTACTGGCCATGGAGAACGAGAACGACAACGCACAAGGTAGCGCCGCCATGGCAGCACTCAAGCAAGGCTTCGAGGGATTGCCCACATGGATCATCGGACACGTTGCCAAGCAAGACCTCGGGCGAGCTGATGCAGCGACGATGACTTTGCGCGGAGGCTCATCTTTCGAAGCGGATGCGAACCAGGTGCTGTATCTCGTCAAGGAAAAGGACGACACACGCTATCTGGTGCGAGGCAAGACGCGCTTCGAAGCGAAATGGTCCGAGCTGAAGATCGACACTCACTCGGCGCAGACCGAAGCCAAGGACGAATTCGGCTCCGCTGAACGCGTTGTCATGCGGTGGGGGATCCCGAAACCAGCCGAAGTTCCTCGCCATGAACAGTGGGCTCAGGCACAGGAAGATTCACGCCAGGCGCAGCGAGACGCCGTCCTGGACCAGATCGTCAGCCTGGTGGACCAAGCCCACCTAGCGGGCACCCCGCTCAACCGAGAGGGTGTGAAATCCAAAATCAAGCGCAAACGCAACGATATCAACGATGCACTGAACCAACTAATCTCGGAAGGCTGGCTGTTTGAGGTTGATATCCCCAGTGAGATTCGCACGAATCCGAAGCGCCGGTTCTTCCTCGTTGCCTTCAATGCTGCTGAGCGCGAGGCTTTCCTGGAGGACGGTGTTGTACCCGATGACAAGCTCGTCATCCCACCCAGTTGGCGGAAGCTGGATGCAGCGGAAGTGCAAGCAGCGGAGCAGATCAAGCCTCGCAAGGCAGCACGCCAGAGCAACGTCGAAACCGTTCGTACCGAGCCGTCCGTATCCCCTTAGAAAAAACAACCTGCGGTACGGACAGACGGGGATTTGATATCCCCCGTCCTTCGTTCGTGCCAAAGACCTCGGTACGAACACGATACGGACGGGTATGCACGGATACGAACGGGTTACCGCAGCTACTCCGCAATCCAGCAACTGCCAAATGATTTCGGCATAACAGGAAGCACCATGGGAAGCATCCTGAGTGGCAACAGGCACCCCCGCGAACGCAAAGACCGGACGACAGCGACACGACAGGTTCGCCTGACCCATGCCGACCTCTACTCTGTCAAAGGCAACCACGACACCCTCGTCGTGCCTGACACGAATGGATGGGCGACTGTGCGTTATCGCCAGCGCGAGTGGCCGGTAGAACTGACCTACACGAGCCCGCACTTTGGTGGCGAACGTCGCTGGATGTTGTGCCCCATGTGCAAGGGCCGGAGGCAAGCCCTTTACATCTCTTGCGACGTGCTGGCCTGCCGAGCCTGCCTGAGTCTCAGATACGAGTCCCAGACCGAGAACCTGCGGGCGCGGAGAC
>CAYOJR010000007.1:0-31256 GCA_964404335.1 uncultured Aquabacterium sp. | reverse complement strand
ACGCTCACATTGGCCACCGCAACGGCCCGTGACCGAAACACTACCCCCATCGGCAGGCAATTCACCAACAGTGTGGAGCGGCGGTCCACATCAAAAACATCCTGCAGGCCCAAATCGATGTCGAACCAGCCCTCTTCGTGCTGATCACGCACCGTCAAGCGAAAGCCGAAACTGCGCCCGCCTCGCCCCGAACTGGTGAGCACATCAGCCAACTCCTGAGCCGGAACGTCGCGCGCCAACTCGTTGAGCGCAAAACGGCCAAATGTGTTTTGTTTGGTCAGGACAGGCAACCGTGACCACGTCGAAGAGGCGCGCAAACCTTCGCTGTGCACCCCATGTTCCTGCAGCAGCACACGATAGGCAGCACTGTGCGTGGCCGCAAAAGAAACCATCTCCAACGCTTTGCGCTCGGACAACGTCAGCATCTTGCGCCGCCCCATGCCTCGCCCCATCTTCAGCATGAAGTGACGAAGCTTGCGCACAGCCCCACCAGGGAGCATCCCCAGCCAACCCATGGTCAGTCAGCGCTCTGCATCCACTCCAGCAGGGCGGGTGCCGACTGGCTCAAACCATCCTCGAGTTGGCGCAAATCAGCAAGGAACGGCGCCACAGGGCCATAGTAATCGGTGTAAGGTCCAATTTGCTCAAACCCGAAGTCCATGCCTTTCAGCGCCGTTGCCAGGTAACGTTCCATCGCCGCATACCAATAGCGAATGTCATGCTTCAAGCTGTACTGGTACATCTGCCTGTAAAGACACATCAGGATCTGCGGGGAACTGATGCGCCGCTCATGGTCGGACAGGTGATCTTCATTCACCGTCACACCTGGCACCTTGTCACCACGACGACGGCGGTAACGCGATGACACCATCAGCCGACTGATCTCGGCAGACTTGTCCGCTGGCGGCAAGGAAACACCGTCCAGCAGTTGCACACAGTGCGTCTGGAACGGAAAGGTCTGAATCGCGTCCGGACGCACCAACCTCACGTAGCCAGCCATCTCGTTTTGCAGATTCAGGGCAATGAAGTGGGAAGAGTGGGCGTCGCAATCATCACGCTCTCGACCGTCCGGGTAGTCGGCCACGCTCAGATACTCACATTCCACGCAATACACCTGATGGCGGAGTTGATAGACCTGATCCATCAGGGCCACATCTTCAACCTGTCGCACCTCCCTGCCGGTAAAGAAGGGAGCGAAATTCACGGGTTCTGCAGTGAGGGTGCTCATGGCAAAACATCTTTCAGATGAAGCAGGCCAGCGTATTCATGGAGGCAACTGGCAGTCCTCTCAACGGGCGCCCCTGCACGCAAGGCACCACACCCCGTTCAGGTCATCATCCCACCGGGATGGCAATGGGAGTGTAACCGCATGTGTCCAACACGTTCCAGCTGCAATGTAAAGCAAATTTCTCACGAAATACACCAACATTTACACTGCCAGCCAGCCCAGATCGACTACGCCGCCGCAATCAACTCCGGACGCCACGCGCTGATGTGGGCCGTGACCACATCGAGATCTATGAGATAGGGGGCCACCGGTCCGTAGTAGTCAGTGACCGGACCGATCTGGCGAAACTGAATGTTCAGCATGCGCTGCAACACCCGCACGAGTGATCGCTCCATGGCGGCAAACCAGTACCGCACTCCTTGACGGAGGCTGCACACGTACATTTGATGAAACATGCCAAACAGAATGTCTGGTGAGCGATCAAGGTGGCGTCGATGCGCACTGTCCACCATCAGGCGACTGACTTCTGCCGATAGATGCGCCGGCGGCAGTTGCTGCTCTGCAAACACTGCCTTGCAGTGGGTTTGAAAGGGAAACATCCCGTCTGCGTCCGCACCCACCAGTCTCACGTACCCGGCAATCTCACCGGCTTTGCTGCAACTTGCAAAGTGCAAGGCGCGCCCGTCGTGAGCGTCCACTTCGTAGCCATGGGGGTAATCAATGGCATCCAGGAACCCCTGCTCAAGGCAGTAGACCTGAAACCGAAGTTCGAGTGCCCGACACATCAAGCCCCAATCCTGGGCCGGGTCAATTTCACACGCATGGAATCCAGACGTATCGGGTTTCCGCTCCACCACGTCACGACTCATCATTTTGGTCTGTTGGTTCTGACTCGGCCATCATGAACACCACGACACCGGCATCTCGGCCAAGTTGTCAACAGACGCAATGTGATGCACCCGATCGTGTTCCGCTTTGCAGATGATCCCACTAAAGGGGGTGCGCCTCTGTAACAGTGCGTGTCTAGCACCCTTACCCCGAAAAAGTGAGCCGAAGCCCAGCGAAGCGTTGGATCCCGCTCAGCGTTTGCGCTGCCGCCGGCCGGATGCCGTTTCTGCGCTTTTGGCTGGCTTGGCCCAAGGTTTGAGCTCCTCCTCCAACCCCGGCAATACATCGCTCAGGGTAACGTGATGGACCTTGTCCAGATCGCGCCAACGTCGGCGAAGTTCCCCCGCACAGGACTGGAAAGCGGCCTCGTCTGCAGCCAGAACCACGATATTCCCACCGCATGGCACCTCCAGCGGCACAACCGGTTCACCAAACATTTGCCAGACCCGTCCGATCAGACGACTGCACTGCGGCTCCCTGTCCTGCAAATTCACCATGAGCACACCAGACGGGCGCAAGGCGGCACGACAGGCCTTGTAAAAAACCAGGCTGCACAAGTCCTCAGGCTGCTCGCCAGCAGGGCCAAAGCCATCGACCAGTATGACGTCGTAGCTGTCCTGCAGGGCGCTGGCCACGAACGCGGCACCGTCGCCACACACAACCGAAAGCCGCTCGCCATCAGGCGGCACCTGGAAGGCATCACGGGTGGCAATCACCTCGGGGTTGATCTCCACCACGGTGATCCGAGCCTGCTGAAGATAGCGATGGCAATACTTCGCCAACGATCCACCGCCCAGGCCGATCATCAAAATAGACTCAGGCTGGGGTTGCAGCAACAAGAACGCCATCATCACCCGGCTGTAATCCAGATCCAGGGTCGTCGGGTCATCCAGCAGCATGCGACTCTGGATGCTGGCCTCATCAAAGCTCATGGTGACCGATTCCCCGTCTCGCTCGACGATGGGAGAAGGCAAGGTCGCACCCGGCACCGGGGTTTTCGGAGCTTGACTCATCAGTACACCAACCGATCAGGACGGATATCGCGCAAGATCGTGGTCGCGATCTCTTCAATGGACTTGTGGGTGGAGGACAGCCAGTCGATGCCCTCGCGGCGCATCATCGCCTCCGCCTGGCTCACCTCAAAACGGCAATTCTCCAGACTGGCGTACTTGCTGCCAGGGCGCCGCTCATTGCGAATCTGACTCAAGCGCTGTGGGTCGATGGTCAAGCCGAAGCATTTTTTCTTGTATGGCTTGAGCATCGCCGGCAAGAAGCCACGGTCAAAGTCTTCCGGGATCAAGGGCACATTGGCTGCTTTCACCCCGTGCTGCATCGCCAGGTAGAGCGAGGTGGGCGTCTTGCCACAACGGCTCACCCCAACCAGCACCACATCTGCCGTATCCAGGCTGCGTGATGATTGGCCGTCATCGTGCTCCAGGGCAAAGTTGATGGCCTCGATGCGGTCGTTGTAGCCACGGTCCTGACTTGGATCACTGAAGCGCCCCACCCGGTGGTTGGACTTCATGTTGAACTCTTCTTCCAGCGGAATCACGAAGGTCTGGATGACGTCGAAAACCTTGCCCTCGCAGGTTTTGAGAATGGGCATCACGTCATCATTGGCCATGGTGATGAACACGATGGGACGCTTGCCTTCGCGCACACCTGTGGCATTGATTTCGCGCACCACCTGGTAAGCCTTGTCGACCGAATCAATGAAGGGGCGACGGATATGACGCGGCTTGATGGCGAACTGGGCCAGGATGGAGTTGCCCATCGTTTCGGCAGTGATGCCGGTTCCGTCAGAAATGAAAAAAACAGTGCGGTCGGACATGAATTGGCAGGGCACCGGACGGTGATTCAGGGGCAGCAGAGGCACCCCGATGACCACCCAGCTGCAGGCCCTGGATTAGGTAACAGACAAAGCCAGATCATAGGCCTGACCGTACAATATCGCACATTGATGCCCTGCTTCGGTGCGCTCAGGCCATACAACCAGAACTCCAGGCCTCTTTGCGAAATCAGACAAGGCAACGCCAGATTTTTTCACCATCCTGGAGCTTTACATGACCAACCGCTTTGAGCCGACCGCCCTGGTCGTGCCGTTCGAGCAATTGCGCAACGAGGACGTTGAAGTCGTCGGCGGCAAGAACGCCAGCCTCGGCGAAATGATCTCGCAACTGCCCAACGGCGTACGCGTGCCCACGGGTTTCGCCACCACCGCCCACGCTTTCCGCCAGTTCCTGCAGCACGACGGCCTGGCTGACCGCATCAGCAAGCGTCTGGCCGCACTCGACACCGAAGACGTGCGCGCCTTGGCCGAAGCCGGCGCCGAGATCCGTGGCTGGGTGGAAGCCCAGCCCTTCCCCGCCGATCTGGAACAGGCCATCCGTGCCGCCTACGCCAAGCTGGCAGGCGACAACCCCGACGCCTCATTTGCCGTGCGCTCGTCCGCCACGGCCGAAGACCTGCCGGACGCCTCGTTCGCCGGTCAGCAGGAAACCTTCCTGAACGTGGTTGGCATCGAAGACATCCTGCACAAGATGAAGGAAGTGTTCGCCTCGCTGTACAACGACCGCGCCATTTCCTACCGTGTGCACAAGGGCTTTGCCCACGACGTGGTCGCCCTGTCTGCAGGCGTGCAGCGCATGGTTCGCTCTGACCTGGGCGCCGCTGGCGTGATGTTCACCATCGACACCGAATCCGGCTTCCAGGACGTGGTCTTCATCACCTCCAGCTACGGTCTGGGCGAAACCGTGGTGCAAGGCGCCGTCAACCCTGACGAGTTCTACGTGCACAAGCCCGCCCTGAAGTCTGGCAAGCAGGCCGTCATCCGCCGCAATCTGGGCTCCAAGCTGATCAAGATGGAGTTCGCTTCGGCCGAGGAAAAGGCTGCCACAGGCAAGCTGGTGCGCACCGTTGACACCACCGTCGAGGCCCGCAACCGCTACAGCCTGACCAATGAAGACGTGACCGAACTGGCACGCTACGCCGTCATCATCGAAGAGCACTATGGCCGCCCGATGGACATCGAATGGGGCAAGGACGGCACCGACGGCAAGCTCTACATCCTGCAGGCTCGCCCTGAAACCGTGAAGAGCCAGCAGCAAGGCAAGGCCGAGCAGCGCTACAAGCTCAAGGGCACCGGCACCGTGCTGGCCGAAGGTCGCGCCATTGGTCAGAAGATCGGCACCGGCCCCGTGCGCATCGTGCACAGCATCTCGGAGATGGACACCGTCAAGCCCGGCGATATCCTCGTCACCGACATGACCGACCCCAACTGGGAACCCGTCATGAAGCGCGCAAGCGCCATCGTGACAAACCGTGGCGGCCGCACCTGCCACGCGGCCATCATCGCGCGTGAACTGGGCATCCCCGCCGTGGTCGGCTGCGGCAACGCCACCGAGCGCCTGACCGACGGCACCCTGGTGACCGTGGCCTGCTCCGAAGGCGACACCGGCTACATCTACGAAGGCCTGCTGGAAACCGAAGTCACCGAAGTGACCCGTGGCGAGATGCCGCACATCGGTCTGAAGGTCATGATGAACGTGGGCAACCCCCAACTGGCCTTCGACTTTGCCCAGATGCCCAACAGCGGCGTGGGTCTGGCTCGCCTCGAGTTCATCATCAACAACAACATCGGCGTTCACCCCAAGGCGATCCTCGACTACCCGAACATCGACAACGACCTGAAGAAGGCCGTCGAATCAGTGGCCCGTGGCCATGCTTCGCCACGCGCGTTCTATGTGGACAAACTGGCCGAAGGCATCGCCACCATCGCCGCCGCATTCTGGCCCAAACCCGTCATCGTGCGCCTGTCGGACTTCAAGTCCAACGAGTACAAGAAGCTGATCGGTGGTTCGCGCTACGAGCCGGAAGAAGAAAATCCGATGCTGGGCTTCCGTGGCGCTTCGCGCTACATCAGCTCCGAGTTCGGCGAAGCTTTTGCCATGGAATGCGAAGCCCTCAAGCGCGTACGCAACGACATGGGGCTGACCAACGTTGAAATCATGGTGCCTTTCGTGCGCACCCTGAAGCAAGCCGAGCGTGTGACCAACATGCTGGCCGACCACGGTCTGGTGCGCGCTTCCAAGGGCGGCAAGGACGGCCTGCGCGTCATCATGATGTGCGAAGTGCCTTCCAACGCGATCTTGGCTGACCAGTTCCTGGAGTTCTTCGACGGCATGTCGATCGGCTCGAACGACCTGACCCAGTTGACCCTGGGTCTGGACCGTGACTCCGGTCTGGAGTTGCTTGCCGCCGACTTCGACGAACGTGATCCCGCCGTCAAGGCCATGATCTCGCGTGCCATCGCCGCCTGCCGCGCCCAAGGCAAGTACATCGGCATCTGCGGTCAGGGCCCCAGCGACCACCCCGACTTTGCCGAATGGCTGGCTGCCGAAGGCATCGTGTCCATCTCGCTGAACCCTGACACCGTCATCGACACCTGGCAGCGCCTAGCTGCCAAGTAAACCGAAGGAATCGGGCAGGACACGAACACCCTGCCTTGAAAGATTCAGCGATATGCCACCCACGGGTGGCGTTTTCGTTGCTATAATCGCGGGTTTTCTGAATGTTGCCCAGGGACTCAAAACCAGGGGCAGCCCTTGCCGTCAGCGGGTTTGACGCTTCGCGACGGCTTCCATCAACTGGAATCCACAAGGAGTTTCCATGCGTCACTACGAAATCATCGTGCTGATCCACCCGGATCAAAGCGAACAAGTGCCGGCCATGCTCGAGCGCTACAAGACCCTGATCACCACCACCGGTGGTCAGGTTCACCGCGTTGAAGACTGGGGCCGTCGTCAGTTGGCTTACCAGATCAACAAGCTGGCCAAGGCTCACTACCTGTGCTTGAACGTCGAAATCAGCAAGGAAACCCTGGCTGAAATCGAAACCGGCTTCAAGTTCAATGACGCCGTGCTGCGTCACCTGACCGTGCTGAAGGACAAGGCTGAGACCGCTCCTTCCGTGATGATGAAGCAAGTTGAGCGTGAAGAGGCCCGCAAGGCCCAGCAAGATCAAGCCGCTGCCTGATTGATGCCGCAAGGCGTCCAGGCACTGCGTCCACAGTTCACCGATTGACTGCATGAACCGCGTCCTGCTGTCTGCACAGATCATTGAACGCAAAGCGCTGAGATACACCCCCGCCGGCCTGCCCGCCCTCGACCTCGTGCTTCAGCACGAATCCGAGGTGACCGAGGCCCAGCAAAACCGCAAGGTCAAGTTGGACATCAAGGCAGTTGCACTTGGCCCGATGGCCGAGAAGCTAAACCGGCAAGAAACAGGCGTGACCTTCGGGTTGGCTGGTTTTCTCGGGGCTCCGCGTACCGGACGTGGCGTTCTGCTGCACATCACCGAACTCAACGACATCGTTTAAACACATCCAATCGGATACTGAGAGGTTCTCATGGCTGCTCCCCGCTCCAAGAACGGCAAGTTCTCCAAAGACCGCAAGGGCAAGCGCAACACGCAATCCCTGCTGTTCCGCCGCAAGCGCTTCTGCCGCTTCACCGTCGCCAACGTCGAACAGATCGACTACAAGGACGTTGACACGCTGCGCGACTTCATTGCTGAAAACGGCAAGATCATCCCCGCACGCCTGACCGGCACCCGCGCGATCTACCAGCGTCAGCTGACCACCGCCATCAAGCGCGCTCGCTTCCTGGCTCTGCTGCCGTACAGCGACCAGCACCGCGTCTAAGGAGTCCTCGTCATGCAAATCATCCTCCTCGAAAAAGTCGCCAACCTGGGCAACCTGGGTGATGTGGTCAAGGTCAAGGACGGCTACGCCCGTAACTTCCTGATCCCGACCCGTCAAGCTCGTCGTGCCACCGAAAAGGCCATCGCCGAATTCGAAGCCCGTCGTGCCGAGCTGGAGAAGGCTCAAGCTGAAAAGCTGGCGGCCGCTCAAGCCGTGGGCGAAAAGCTCAACGGCAAGACTGTGTCCATCTCGCAGAAGGCTGGCGTTGACGGTCGTCTGTTCGGCTCTGTGACCAACTTCGACATTGCTGAAGGCCTGAAGGCTGCCGGCTTCGAAGTCGCCAAGCACCAGATCCGCATGCCCCACGGTCCTCTGAAGACCACAGGCGAGCACCCTGTGTCGGTGGCTCTGCACACCGACGTGGTCGTGGACGTGACCGTTGCCGTGGTCGGTGAAGCCGCCTAAAGTTTCTCCTTCCTCTGCGATTGACACCATCGCCTGAAACCGGTTTCGGCCGGTTTCATCCAAAGCCGGCTGACCAGCCGGCTTTGTCGTTTGTGGCCCGACTTATCCCGCAAAGTCCCCAGCATTTCCCAAGGCTGCCCACAGACTTGTCCACAAGCCGGGCACCGCTCCGCTTTTATCATTGAGCCATGGCTGCAGCATTCCCTACCCCGTTCTCCGCCCGAGGTGGCGCCGACTCACTGAGCAGTGACGAAGTCGCCAAACTCCGCGTGCCCCCGCACTCCATCGAGGCCGAACAGAGCGTACTGGGGGGCCTGTTGCTGGACAACAGCGCCTGGGACCGTGCGGCAGACCTCCTGCATGAGGGCGACTTTTACCGCCACGAACACCAACTGATCTTCCTGGCCATCCAGCAGTTGGTGAGCGCCTCCAAGCCCGCCGACGTGATCACGGTGTTCGAGCAGTTGCAGATGCAGGGCAAGGGCGCCGAGGTGGGCGGCCTCGCTTACCTGAACGCCCTGGCCCAGTCGGTGCCCAGCGCCGCCAACATGCGCCGCTATGCCGAAATCGTGCGCGAGCGCGCCGTGTTGCGCAAACTCGTCACCGCCAGTGACGAGATCGCCACGAACGCCTTCAATCCGCAGGGCAAGAGCGTCTCCGACATCCTGGACGAGGCCGAAGCCAAAATCATGAAGATTGGCGAGGAAGGCAGCCGCAACAAGCAGGGTTTCTTCGCGATGGATGGCCTGGTGGTGGACCTGCTGGACCGCGTCACCGAACTGGCCGACAACGGCGCCGAGGACGTGACCGGCGTGCGCACCGGCTTCATCGACATGGACAAGATGACGGCGGGTCTGCAAAAAGGCGACCTCATCATCCTGGCCGCCCGCCCCTCCATGGGCAAAACCGCCTTCGCGCTGAACATTGGCGAGAACGTCGCCGTGAACGAAGGCTTGCCTGTGGCGGTGTTCTCCATGGAAATGGGCGCCTCGCAACTGGCACTGCGTATGGTGGGCTCCATCGGGCGCATCAACCAGCAGAACCTGCGCACAGGCCGCCTCACAGACGATGAGTGGGGGCGCCTGAGCGAAACGGTCGAAAAGCTGCGCACCGCCAACGTCTTCATCGACGAGACACCCGGTCTGTCGCCCAACGAGTTGCGCGCCCGTGCGCGGCGTCTGGCCCGTCAGTTTGGCGGCACATTGGGTCTGATCATCGTGGACTACCTGCAGCTGATGAGCGGCTCGGGTGGCAACGAAGAAAACCGCGCCACCGTGATCGGTGAGATCTCACGGGGTCTGAAAGCACTGGCCAAGGAGTTGCAGTGCCCGGTGATCGCGCTGTCTCAGTTGAACCGCTCCGTGGAAACACGCCCGGACAAGCGTCCGATGATGTCCGACCTGCGGGAGTCCGGCGCCATCGAGCAGGACGCAGACGTGATCATGTTCATCTACCGCGACGAGTACTACAACAAGGAATCGAAGGTGCCCGGCACGGCCGAGATCATCATCGGCAAGCAGCGTAACGGCCCGGTGGGCAGCCTGCACCTGGCCTTCCTGAAGTCGAACACGCGCTTCGAGAACCTGGCCCCCGGCACCTACATTGGCGAGGGTGATCAGTACTGATCACCTGCCCGGGCGCTCAACGTGACGCCCGTGAGCCGCCGCTCACAGCCCATGTCGAGCCAGCCAGGCCTGCAACTGTGCGGGCGGCAAGGCGCCGGACACTCTGTCCACCTCCCTTCCCTGCTTGAATAGAGCCAGGGTGGGGATGCTGCGGATCTGGTGGGTGGACGCAATGCCTTGCTCCACCTCCGTGTTGACCTTGGCAAAGCGTACACGGCTGGCATACGGCACCGCCAGTTGCGCAAACACCGGCGCGAACATCTTGCACGGGCCACACCACGGCGCCCAAAAGTCCACCAGCACCGGCAACTGATTGCGCGTGATGAAACGCTCAAAACTGGCCTGGGTCAGTTCAACCGGCTGCGGCAACAGAACAGGCTGATGGCACTGACCGCACTGGGGTGCATCACCCAGGCGCTGCGCCGGGACACGGTTGATGGCATGGCAATGGGGGCACACCAGCTCCAGGGACGTGGTCATGGAATCTCCTCGTGAAGTGCTGTACCTCAGATGGCATCCAATCGCCCAAAAACAAGCCCGCCGGGGCAGCAAGCCAGGGCGGGCTCATTCAAGCGAGGATGACGTGACTCAGTCGTCACCACCACCCAGCGCGGTCAGCAGGTGCAGCAGTGACGAGAACAGGTTGTACACGCTCAGGTACACCGACAGTGTGGCCGTGACGTAGTTGGTTTCACCGCCATCAATGATCCGCTTGAGGTCATAGAGGATGAAGGCAGAAAAGATCACCACGCCCATGGCCGACAGGGCGAGGTACAGCGCCTGCATTTGCAGCCAGATGTTGGCGATGCCTGCCACGATCATGATCATCAGGCCCACAAACAACCACTTGCCCAGCGAAGACACATCGCGCTTCATGGTCGATGCCAGCGTGGCCATGCCAGCGAACACCAGTGCCGTGCCGCCAAAGGCCGTGGCGATCAGCGTGGCGCCATTGGACAGGCCCAGCACCATGCCGAGCATGCGCGACAGCATCAAGCCCATGAAGAAGGTGAAGCCCAACAGCAGCAAGACGCCCACACCGGAGTTCTTGAACTTCTCGATGGCGAAGAAGAAACCAAACGCCACCGCCATGAACACGATCAGGCCCATGAAGGGGCTGCCAGAGAAGAAGCTGAAGCCTGTGGCCACGCCCAACCACGCACCCAGCACCGTGGGCAGCATCGACAAGGCCAGCAAGGCGTAGGTGTTGCGCAGCACGCGCTGTCGGTCACCGGCCACGGCCGAGCCGTACACCACGTCAAGGGGTTTCATTGATCGATCCATGTGTCCTCTCCAGGGTTGGCTGTGCCGGCCATCCGGCAGATGCAAACACAGCACATATCAAACTTCATCACATTGTAGGGTGAACACCCAAGCCTCTGGCGCCAGGAAATCCACACCTGCTAGAGGGCATCGGCTCGACGTGGACGTTGCACGCCCCTGTACGCATCACCAACATCACAGACGACGACGCATGGACTCGTACAGGCAGACGGCAGCCGCAGCGGCCACATTGAGTGACTCCTCGCCACCCGGCTGAGGAATTGCCACCTTCAAGGCGCACTGGCTCATCACCGCCTCGCCGACGCCCTGCCCTTCATGCCCCATCACCCAGGCACACGGCTCAGGCAAGGCGACCGTCGGCAATTGGTGCTCAGTGTGGGAACTGGTCGCCACCAACGGAACCTGCAAGGCAGACAGGGCCTCGGGCATGACCTGTTCCACCAGGTGCAAAGCGAAATGCGCACCCATACCGGCGCGCAGCACCTTGGGTGACCACAAACCAGCGGTGCCTTTGAGTGCCACCACCTGCACCACGCCCATCGCCGAGGCACTCCGCAGAATGCTGCCAACGTTGCCAGCATCTTGCACCCGGTCTAGCACAACCGTTCGCACGCCTGAGCGCAGTGCGCACTCTGCCGCATCGGCGCCAGGACGGGACAGCACAAAACCGATGCGCGCTGGAGACTCCAGCCCGGTGAAGGTTTTCCACAATCCGTCTGGCACCACCACGACCTTCTCGGCCTGACGGGCCAAGGCGCTGAGTCGCACAGCTTGAGCGTCGCTCCCGGACGCTGTGCCGTGCTCACCCAGCCAGGCGCTCTCGGCCACCACCGCCAGCCCCACCTCAGTGCCACGCTGCAAGCAAGCCTCACAGAGGTGATCACCCTCCAGCCAGACCTCTCCTTGCTTGCGATAAGCCACCGGATCCTGGCTGAGACGCCGCAGGCGCTGCACCAGCGGGTTATCGCGCGAGGTCACCAGTTGCGTGCTGCGAAGACGCGAGGGGCGCTGTGAAAGAAAGTCGTTCATGGCAGGTGAGCGTGGTCAACGCGCAAGCGCGTCCGGCAGATCAGCCGATTGTGCGAGAGCCAACTTGACGGGCCCGAACGTGCGTCGGTGCGCAGGCGTGGCGCCGTGAGCGCGCAAAGCCGACAAATGGGCCGCCGTGGGATAGCCCTTGTGCACATCGAAACCATAGTGCGGGTACGCCTCGTGGAGTTGCTCACACAGTCGATCGCGATGCACCTTGGCCAGGATGGAAGCTGCAGAGATCGCTTGCACCTTGGCATCACCCTTGACGATGGCTTGGGCGGGCACGTTCAACACCGGAATGCGGTTGCCATCCACCAGCACCATGGCCGGCTTCAGCCGCAGCCCCTCCACCGCGCGCCGCATGGCCAGCATCGTCGCCTGCAAAATGTTCAGTGCGTCGATCTCCTCCACACTGGCCTCGGCAATGCAACAGCACAGCGCCTTGGCACGGATCTCGTCGTACAAACTGTCGCGACGACGGGCCGTGAGCTTCTTCGAGTCAGCCAGCCCGGTAATCGGTTGCAGGTCGTCAAGGATGACGGCAGCGGCGACCACAGGCCCCGCCAAGGGCCCGCGTCCAGCCTCATCCACCCCGGCCATCAAGCCCACCGCATCCGTTGGCCAGAGCAGGTCAAGCTGGAACGGCTCCTCCGTGGTCTGGGCCGGGTCAGCGCGTTTCGATGACTTGGGCGATGGCATCACTGGCGGCGCGAGCCGTATTCTGTTTGAGTTGGTGGTGCAGTTCCAGGAAGCGTTGCTGTACCGAGGCAGCGCGCGCGGGCTGATCCAGCCATGCCAGCACGTCGGCCGCCAGTTGCGCGGGGTTGGCATCATCTTGCAGACGCTCCGGCACCACCGAGTCCGACAGCAGGATGTTGGGCAGGCCCACCCAGGGCAGATAGGCCATGCGCTTCATGATCTGCCAGCTCAAGCCACTGATCTTGTAGGCAATCACCATGGGGCGTTTGAACAATGCCGCTTCGAGCGTGGCCGTTCCACTGGCAATCAAGGTGACATCACATGCGGCCAAGGCCTCGTGCGAGCGGCCATCCAGCAACGTTAATGGGGCATCAGGCGCATGCTCACGCACCAGCGGCTCAACCATGTCGCGCAAACCGGGCACCACCGGTAGGACAAAGCGCAAATCGGGACGCTGCTTGCTCAGCAAGGCCACAGCCTGCAAGAACGCCGGCGTGTTGTGCTGCACCTCTCCCCGGCGGCTGCCTGGCAGCACAGCCACCAAAGGAATCGCCTCATCGATGCCCAGGCCTTGTCGGGACTGCGCACGCGGCACTTCGATCGGAATGGTGTCTGCCAGAGGATGCCCAACGAAGGTGGCGGCAATGCCCCTGGCGTGGTAGAGCGCCGGCTCGAACGGAAACAGACAGAGCATGTGATCCACCGAACGATGGATCTTGTTGATGCGCCCCCCACGCCAAGCCCAGATGGACGGGCTGACAAAGTGGACCGTCTTGATTCCGGCCGCCTTCAGGCGCGCCTCCAGGCCCAGGTTGAAGTCCGGCGCATCCACGCCCACAAACACATCGGGGCGTTCACGCAACAAACGGTCGCCCAGCTCGCGGCGAATGTTCCAAATCTCGCGGAAGCGCCGGAGCACTTCCATGTTGAACCCATGAACGGCCAGCTTCTCATACGGCCACCAGGGCTCGAAGCCATGCGCCGCCATGCGGGGGCCGCCGATACCCACCGAAGTCAGCCCCGGCCAGCGCTGGTGCAAACCACCCAGCAGCAAGCCTGCCAGCAAGTCACCGGAGGTCTCTCCAGCCACCATGGCCACACGCGGCGCTCCGCCCTGAGCGGTCACAGGCAGATCAAGATCACCCGCCATGTGCTTAACGCACAATGCCGCGATCGGCCTGCGCAAGGAACGCCAACATGTGGTCGATGTCGGGATCTGCTTCGGGAGACTGCCCTCGCAATGCAGCGATCTCGGCCTTGGAAGCCTCCAACGTCAGCCCCTTGCGGTACAGCAGGCGGTACATCTGCTTGAGCATGCTCAGGCGTTCGGGCGAAAAACCGCGACGTCGAGGGCCCTCCTGATGCACATTCTGCGCCTCGGCCGGATTGCCTGCGGCCACCACGAAAGGCGGCAGGTCTTGCGCCAATCGTGTGTGAAAGCCGAGCATGGCAAAGTCACCGATGCGCACAAACTGGTGGATACCGCTGATGCCACCGATCAAGGTGTAGTTGCCCACAGTCACGTGGCCGGCAAACTGCACCGAATTGGCGATCACGTTGTGATCACCGATCACGCAGTCATGGGCCACATGCACATAGGCCATGACCCAGTTGTCGTTGCCGACCTGGGTGTAGCCCTTGTCCTGCACCGTGCCCGTGTTGAACGTGGTGAACTCACGGATGGTGTTGCGGTCACCGATGACCAAGCGGGTGGGCTCACCCTTGTACTTCTTGTCCTGCGGGTCGGCACCCAATGACGCAAACTGATAGATCTTGTTGTCACGCCCTATCGTGGTGTGGCCTTCGATCACACAGTGCGCACCGATGCTGGTACCCTCGTCAATGCACACATTGGGACCAATGGTCGTGAACGGACCGACAGTGACCGAGTTCGCCAACCGTGCCTCAGGATCAACGATGGCGCTGGGATGGATGTTCGCCATCTGTGCCTCAGGACACCTTGCGCACGGTGCACATCAATTGCGCCGACACCGCCAGTTCCTCACCCACGAAAGCCTGGGCATTGAACTTGTAGATGCCGCCCTTGTTGCGATCCATCTGCACGTCCAGGAAAAGCTGGTCACCCGGTTCGACCGGGCGCTTGAAACGCGCGCCGTCGATGCCCACGAAGTAGTACACCGAGTTGTCGTCCACGCCCACATCCTGGGTTTCGAACGCCAGCAGTGCAGCGGTTTGCGCCAGCGCTTCCAGCATCAACACGCCAGGCATCACCGGACGACTGGGGAAGTGGCCCTGAAAGAAGGGCTCGTTGATCGTCACGTTCTTCAAGGCACGGATGCGAACGTTCTTTTCGACTTCCAGCACGCGGTCCACCAGCAGGAACGGGTAACGGTGCGGGAGCTTTTGAAGAATCTTGTGGATGTCCATCAGCTTTTCACTTGCTTTTCTAAGGTTCGGATGCGGTCACGCAGAGCATGGAGCTGGCGCAGGGTTGCTGCGTTTTTCTCCCACGATGCGTTCTCGTCAAAGGGGAAGGCGCCACTGTACAAGCCAGGCTTGAGCACAGAGCGCGAAATCAGGGTGCCGGACGATACATGCACATTGTCCGCCAAGGTGAGGTGCCCCAGGATCATGCCCGCACCGCCGACGGTGCAATGCTTGCCGATGCGCGCACTGCCTGCGACACCCACGCAGCCGGCCATGGCGGAATGCTCGCCGATGTGGACGTTGTGGGCAATTTGAACGAGGTTGTCGAGCTTGACGCCGTTCTCAATCACGGTGTCCTCCAGGGCGCCCCGGTCCACACAGGTGTTGGCGCCCAGCTCCACGTCGTCACCGATGCGCACGGCGCCGAGCTGCTCGATCTTTTCCCAGCGTCCTTGGTTGGGGGCAAAGCCAAAACCGTCTGCGCCAATGACCACACCGCTATGGAAAATGCAACGCGCACCAACCACGCAGTCAAAACCGACCGTCACCTGCGGTGCCAAACGGGTGTGCGCACCAATGCGGGCGCGCGCACCCACAAAGCACTGCGCACCAATCCACGCGCCCTCTTCCACGATCGCGCCTGCGTCAATCACGGCCAATGGGCCGATGATGACGTCTGGACCGATCACAGCCGTCGGATCGACCACCGCAGAGGGGTGAACGCCTGAGGGCGACCGAGGACGGACACGGCTGGCCCACCACTGCGTCAGGCGCGCGAAATAGAAGTAAGGATCGTCGGTGACGATGGCCGCACCGCGTGCCACCGCTTCGTCTTGTACAGCCGGACTGACGATGACGCAGGCCGCCTGCGTGGTCGCCAGTTGACTGCGATACTTGGGATTCGACAAGAAGGCGATGGTGTCAGGCTGGTCACCATCTAGCGGACCGATGTGCCGAATCACCAGAGCAGCATCACCGATCAGGGTGCCACCCAACTCGGTCACCAACTGACCGAGTGTCACATTCTCAGGCGTCTTGCTCACTTGCCCGATCCGCCGTTCATCGCCTTGATGACCTTGTCGGTGATGTCGACACGGGGGCTGAAGAAAACCGCCTCTTGCAAGATCAGATCATATTTTTCCTGATCAAAAATCTGCTTGACCACGCGCTGAGCACGGTCCAGCACCATGGCGAGTTCCTCATTCTTGCGCTGGTTCAGGTCTTCCTGAAACTCGCGACGCTTGCGCTGCAACTCACGATCCTGTTCGACCAGATCACGCTGACGGCGAGCACGCTCCGCCTCACCCAGCGTGGGTGCGTCTTTTTCAAAGCGCTCGGTTGCACTCTTGAGTCGCGTGGCGGTGTCGGTCAGATCCTTCTCGCGCCGTGTGAACTCACTCTCCAGCTTCGCCTGCGCAGCCTTGGCGGGAGATGCGTCACGCAACACCCGGTCAAGATTGACGTAACCAATCTTCAACTCTTGGCCATGAGCAAGCAGGGCCGAGCCACACAGCAGGCCGCCCAGCAGAAGTTTCTTGAGTTGCGATGTCATGGTCAGAATGCCGTACCGATCTGGAACTGGAGACGCTGGATTTTATCTTGGTCCTTGTAGCGAATCGGTTTGCCAAAGCTGAGCTTGAGCGGACCGACAGGAGATACCCAGCTGATGCCGACCCCCACCGATGCGCGCACATCACTGAAGCTCATGGATTCCTTTTCACCCCAGACGTTACCGGCATCCATGTAACCGAACAAACGCAAGGTACGGTCGTTGCCCGCACCGGGGAACGGCACATACAACTCCGCATTGGCGTTCACTCGGCGATTGCCGCCGACGTAAGAGCCTTCGATGTCGAGCGGTCCGAGGGAGTTTTGCTCAAAGCCACGGACTGTGCCCAGACCGCCACCGTAGAAATTCTTGAACACGGGATAGGGTTTGCCAGACAACCCCTTTCCGTAACCCACTTCTGTGTTGAGCCCCAATGTGAACCGGTTGGTGAGAGGAATGAACTGCTGGAACTGGTAGTCGCCACGCAGATAACGGGTGTCGCCAGCCACGCCCAACTCAAGGTTGAAACGTTGATAACGACCACGTGTCGGGGCGATCAGGCTGTCACGCGCATCGCGTGACCAGCCCACAGTCAGGGGTACCGACAGGCTGGTCTCACCAAACGTGTCGCGGTAGAGGCGATAGCTCACCGGCAGGCCCGTATCCCCCTTGATCGATGTTTGCTCCACACCGGCGCCGAAGAACACGGTGTCGTACTCGGTGAAGGGCACCCCGAAACGAACGGCACCACCCGGGGTCACAATCTTGTAGTCACCACCTTGTGAGTTCAACGGACGCGAGGTGCGGTAGTACAGGTCATATGAGCGCGACACGCCATCGTCGGTGAAATACGGGTCGACCGTGCTGACCACAATGGTGCGATTGTACTTGCTGGTATTGAGGTCAATACCCAGATAGTTCCCGGTGCCGAACACGTTGTCTTGCTTGACGGACGCGGTCAGAGTGAACTTCTCCGCGCTGGAGAAACCGGCGCCCAGCATGAGGTTGCCGGTGGGCTTTTCTTCCACCGTGATGGTCAAGTCAACCTGATCGGCCGTGCCAGGCACTTCCACGGTTTCAATGTCCACCGCCTTGAAGTAGCCCAAACGGTCCACTCGGTCACGCGACAGCTTGATCTTCTGGCCGTCGTACCACGCAGCCTCGAACTGACGGAATTCGCGACGGATCACCTCATCACGGGTGCGGGAGTTGCCCGCCACATTCACACGGCGCACGTACACGCGACGCTGAGGCTGTGCCACCAGCACGGCGACGGCCTGACCCTTTGCGCGATCCAGTTCAGGACGGAAATCAACTCTCGCAAAGGCATAGCCGAACGCGGCAAAACGGTCTGTGAACGCCTTGACGGTGGTGGTCACGGCATCGGCCTGATAAGCCTCTCCGGGCTCGATCATCACCAACTTACGGAACTCGTCATTCTTGCCCAGGTATTCACCTTCCAGGCGAACACCGGTCACCACATAGCGGGGACCTTCGTTGACACCAATCGCAATCGAAATATCCTGCTTGTCGGGTGAAATGACGACCTGCGCGGATTCGATCCTGAACTCGAGGTAACCGCGATTGAGGTAGTAAGCCTTGATGGTTTCCAGATCGGCATTGAGCTTGGCACGCGCGTACTGGTCGGATTTGGTGTACCAGGTCAGCCAGCCGCCCTGCGTCAGATTCATCTGAGACAGCAGCGTGCTTTCGGAAAAAGCCTGATTGCCGGTGATGCGGATGCTCTTGATCTTCGTGACCTCACCCTCGCTGACAGTGAAGGTGACATTGACGCGGTTGCGTTCGCTTGGGGTGATGGTGGTGACCACGTTCACGCCATAGAGACTGCGACTGAGGTATTGGCGCTTCAACTCCTGCTCTGCGCGGTCGGCCAAAGCGCGGTCGAAAGGTTGCCCCTCACCGATGCCGACGTCCTTGAGTGCTTTGACCAGCACCTCCTGGTCAAACTCCTTGGTGCCGACGAACTCCACGCGCGAAATCACCGGGCGCTCTTCCACCACGACGACCACGACATTGCCGTCAACCTGAATGCGCACGTCCTTGAACAGGCCCGTCGCAAACAAGGCACGCAGGCCCGCTGAACCCTTGTCGTCGGTGTAGGTGTCGCCTACGCGAAAGGGCAAGGAGGCAAACACGGTACCGGCATCGGCACGTTGCAGCCCCTCGACACGAATGTCCTTCAATATGAAAGGTTCAACCGCCCAAGCGGAGTGAATCAGGGACGTTGCCAACAAGGCAGCAAGCAGGGTCGGTTTGAACCGCACAGCAGTCATGAAAGGGCTTTGCATGCAGGAAAACTCAGAGTGCGCCGAAAAGACGCACCAAGTCGTTGTAAAGGGCCAATGACATCATTGCGAGCATGATGGCCACGCCACCCCGCTGCAGTCGTTCCAGCCAGAAATCGGAAATCGGCCGGCCCGTGACGCCTTCGAAAAGATAATACATGAGGTGCCCGCCATCGAGGACGGGCAGCGGCAGCAAGTTCAACACACCCAGGCTCACACTGACCAAGGCCAGGAAGCCAACGTAATAAACCCACCCCATCTGCGCAGATCGGCCAGCATAGTCTGCGATCGTCAGAGGACCGCTGAGATTCTGCAGTGATGCCTCACCAACCAACATTTTGCCGAGCATGCTCAGGCTCATGACCGAAACGTCCCAGGTTTTCTGAGCTGCCTTGGTCAACCCCTCCACAAGCCCGTAACTGATCTCGACTGTGGCGGGCAGGCTACCCAGTGCCGCCTCAATGCGCGGCACGCGCTGCCCTTTGATCTCGGTCATCACAGGCAGCAACTGCACCGACATGGACTGACCGCCACGCTCGATCAGCAAGGACAGCATCTGCGCTTCACCACCTGCCTGACTGTCTCGGATCATCTGGCGCAAATGTCCCGCATCGGCAGGCGCCACGCCATTGACCCGCAGCACACGGTCACCTGCGCGCAGCCCTGCCTTCTGCGCAGGCCCATCGGGCAGGACTTCAGCAATCAGTGGTTCGGCATAAGGACCGGTCAAACCGACACGATCCAGCAGTCGACCATCGACCTCGGCCGCAGGAATGCGACTCAAAGGCAGCACGACGCTGCGATGTCCCACAGCGGGCCCGGCAGCATCCACGCGAGCCTCGATCTGCAAACGCACATCCTGACCCGCCAATGCCGACTGGATGAACAGCCATTGCAGATCCGTCATGGAGCGCACAGCATGCCGCTCGGCCTCTTTACCTTCGGCGTCGGCTTGGAGCACCTCCAACCCCACCACCTCATCGCGGGACTGCAAACCAGCTTCGGCAGCCATCGTGCCGACACGCGGCTGCGCCAACCACGGGCGCAACTCCTGCACCCCCGACCAGTTCACCCCGGCATAGAGCAATACCGCCAACAGCAGGTTGGCCAGGGGGCCTGCCGCCACCACAAAGGCACGCTGCCGCAGTGGTTTGCGATTGAACGCACGATGCTGTTCGGAGGCGTCAACAGGTGCTTCACGTTCGTCCAGCATCTTG
Organism: uncultured Aquabacterium sp.; assembly: GCA_964404335.1. Classification (GTDB taxonomy): domain Bacteria; phylum Pseudomonadota; class Gammaproteobacteria; order Burkholderiales; family Burkholderiaceae_C; genus Aquabacterium. The sequence goes on along the minus strand of CAYOJR010000007.1, from coordinate 10,874 downwards.
ACGTAGCCCCCGAGCGGCAAGGCCGACACCACGAACTCGGTCTCACCACGCTGACGGCGCCACAGCACATGCCCAAAACCGACAGAAAACCTCAAAACCTTGACGTTGCATGCCAGCGCCGCACGGTAATGCCCGTACTCGTGGATCACCACCAGCACGCCAATCGTCAGCAGAAAAGTAAGCACCGTCATCAACATCATCATGCTCCTGCGTCACCACTGCGCATCGCAGACCGCCCTGACCGCGTCATGCTGACAAGGCCGTCACAATGGACGTAGCCACCCGGCGCGCGCGCGCATCCAGATCCAGCAACCCTTCCACCGTATCGGTGTCCGCATCCGCCAGTCGGCAATCGGACAATGACTGCGCATTGACCCCATGAATCTGATCAAAACGGATTCGCCGTGAGAGGAAGGCCTCCACGGCCACTTCATTGGCTGCATTGAGCACACAGGTGCTGCCTGCCGCACCGTTGAGTGTCGCCCAGGCCAACTGCAACCCAGGATAGCGGCGCGCATCAGCCTCCTCGAAAGTGAGGGCATTCAAGCGAGAGAAGTCCAGCAGATCGGCACCCGACTCGATCCGCTGAGGCCAGGACAGGCCATAGGCGATGGGCACCCGCATATCGGGCGTGCCCATCTGGGCCAGCACTGACCGATCACGGCACACCACCATCGAGTGAATGATGCTTTGTGGATGCAGCACGACGCGGATCTGCTCTGGTGCCAGATTGAAGAGCCATCTGGCCTCGATGACCTCGAGCGCCTTGTTCATCATCGTGGCCGAATCCACCGAAATTTTGCGCCCCATGACCCAGTTCGGGTGCGCACATGCCTGTTCAGGCGTGATCTCGGCAAACGTGCCTGGGTCGCGCTGACGGAAAGGCCCCCCCGAAGCTGTCAGGACAATGTGGTCAATGCGTGAAGTCCAAGTGGCCGGGTCTTCCGGCAAACATTGAAAAATCGCAGAGTGCTCACTGTCGATGGGCAGCAAGGTTGCGCCCCCCTCCTTCACTGCGCGCATGAACAGCGCGCCACCCACAACCAGCGCCTCCTTGTTGGCCAGCAGCAATCTCTTGCCCGCACGTGCCGCGGCCATGCAAGGAGACAGGCCCGCAGCGCCGACAATGGCGCCCATCACCACATCCACATCGGTGTGGCTGGCCACATCCACGAGCGACTGCGCACCACTGAGCACCTCGGTACGCAGCCCGGCCTCCGCCACCAGGGCGCGCAAACGCCCCGCCAGAGACTCATCGGGCATGACGGCAAAACGGGGTTGCCACCGGCGGCACTGAGTCATCAACTCCTCCACACGGGAGGCGCCGGTCAGTGCCCAGACCTCGAACTGCTCCGGATGACGTGAGAGCACATCGAGTGTGCTGGTGCCAATCGAACCTGTGGCACCAAGAATGCAGACACGCTGCCGACGAGAGGTATGCAAGGAATCAAGCATGGCACAAGGTCAGCACGGCCAGAGACAAGGGCAAGGTTGGCAGCAGCGCATCAATGCGATCGAGCACACCCCCATGACCGGGCAGCAATTGGCTGCTGTCCTTGACACCAGCCTGACGCTTGACCAAAGACTCGAACAGATCACCCACCACGCTCATGCCAACCAGAAAAGCGATGGCCAGTGGCATCCCGAACGGGCCCAAGCCGAACCACAAACGGCTGTACAGGCTGGGCGAATCAACGCCAACATGGCCATCGATCCATATCCACACCGCAGCCAGAACACCCACAGCCAGCATGCCGCTCCAGACGCCTTCCCAGCTCTTTCCGGGACTGATGCTGGGCGCCAGCTTGCGATGGCCAAACGCACGGCCGCCAAAATAGGCCCCGATGTCAGCGGCCCAGACCAGGCACAGCACCGACAAGAGAAAGTTCAAGCCTTGGGACTTGCTCTCAACCAAGGCCAACCATGCCAAGACCAGCAGCAACAACCCCAAAATGCGCCGCCAGAACTGCGGAACCTTGTGCCAATCGGAGGGCCCATGGCGCAGCACCACGGCCCCGCCCGCCACCCACAGCACGCAGGCAAACGCCCACACGCCACTGGCAACATGAAAGCCCGCCAGAGGCAGGCCCAAGCCATGCACATGCGGATGCACATTCAAACCGTCACTGACCGCAGCCGCACCCCAGACAGGCAAGCCCGCCACCTGCGCCGCATACACGCAGCCACCGGCCACCGCCGCACCGGTCAACCAGGCACGCGCTCCTGGCGCATTGTTCAGGCGAGACCATTCCCAACCAGCTGCTGCGATGAAGGCCAGGGTCAAGGCCGAGAACGGCCAAGCGGCCTCGCTTGCAAGACAGGCCAGCAAAATCGCAGCCAGAATCAGCGCAGTGATGACACGTTGCTTGAGCATCTTCAGTTCTCCTGTTGTGCAACCAACACGTCGTCCAGCCCCCCGACAGCGCCCTCACCCACCCCCGAAGCGCCGACGTCACCAAAGCGCCGCTCGCGCTGGACAAAGCTCGCAATCGCTCGGTCCAGCTCTGCCGCATCAAAATCAGGCCACAGGCATTCGGTGAAATACAGCTCCGCGTAAGCGCTTTGCCACAAGAGAAAGTTGGACAGGCGAATCTCGCCACCCGTGCGAATCACCAGATCCGGATCAGGGGCGTAGCTCATGGTCATGAACCGAGACAAGGTGGCCTCGTCAAGCGCCTCTGGCGCCACACCCGCCGCGATGGCACGCTGACACGCCTGCACGATGTCCCAACGGCCACCATAGTTGAAGGCCACGGTGAATACGAGTTTCTCGTTGGCGCCGGATGTCGCTTGCGCCTCCAGAAGCGCTGCCCGCACCTCTTCCGAAACCTGATTCAAGTCACCCGCCACACGAAAGCGCACGCCCTCGTCCTTGAGTTGATCAAGATGCTTGGACAAAGCCATCAGCAGCAAGCCCATCAGACCGGACACCTCTTCTGCAGGGCGTTTCCAGTTTTCGGATGAAAAAGCGAACACCGTGAGATACCGAATGCCGCGTTTGCTGGCTGCACGCACGACATCCACCAAGGCATCGACACCTGCCTTGTGCCCCATGATCCGGGGCATGGAGCGTTGCCTTGCCCACCGACCATTGCCATCCATCACGATGGCGACATGGCTGGGCACAGTGCTGGTTGAGGTATCAGAAGCCATTGCAGAGTGAATCCGTGATGTGATTGCGGGCCGCCAGGGCAGCCCGCATGTGTGCAAACAGAACGAGGCGGCCAGGCCGCCTCGGACGTGGTCGCCATTATGGCAAAGTGACAGACCTCAAACGGCCAGCACCTCGGCCTCTTTGGCTTGAACCAGCTTGTCGATCTCCACAATGGTCTTGTCCGTCAGCTTCTGGATTTCGTCTTGCGAACGACGGTCGTCGTCTTCCGTGATTTCCTTGTCCTTGAGCAGGCGCTTGGCATGCTCGTTGGCGTCACGACGCAGATTGCGCACAGCAATCTTCGTGTCCTCGCCAGCTGACTTCACCACCTTGGTTAGTTCCTTACGGCGCTCTTCGGTCAGGGCTGGCATCGGCACGCGGATCAGGTCACCCTGCGACGAGGGGTTCAGCCCCAGATCCGATTCACGGATCGCCTTTTCGATCTTGGCGCCCATGCCCTTCTCCCAGGGTTGAACGCTGATGGTGCGGGCATCTTGCAAGGTGACGTTGGCAACCTGACTGATGGGCACCAACGAACCGTAATACTCCACCTGAACCTGATCGAGGATGCCGGGGTGAGCGCGCCCCGTGCGGATCTTGGACAATTCGACTTTGAAAGCCTCAATGGACTTGAGCATCTTCTGCTCGGCGTTCTTTTTGATCTCTGCAATGCTCATGGGAAGCTCCGTACGAAGGCCTCAGGCCAACTGACGATGGAAAAATGGAAACGCAGCCGGTTCAGACGTGAACCAAGGTGCCCTCGTCTTCACCCAGCACCACACGCTTGAGCGCACCGGGCTTGAAAATCGAGAACACTTTCAAAGGCAGGTTCTGATCACGACACAGGGCAAAAGCGGTCGCATCCAGCACCTGCAAATTCTTGATGAGTGCTTCATCAAATGTGATGCTCGCGTAACGCGTCGCGGATGGATCCTTCTTGGGGTCCGCAGTATAGACACCGTCTACCTTGGTGGCCTTGAGCATCACCTCTGCACCGATCTCGGCCCCACGGAGAGCTGCGGCCGTATCCGTCGTGAAGAACGGATTGCCAGTTCCGGCTGCAAAGACCACCACCTTGCCCTCTTCAAGGTACTGCAAGGCCTTGGGGCGCACATAAGGCTCGACCACCTGATCGATGCTGATGGCTGACATCACCCGTGCGGTCATGCCCTCCTGGCGCATGGTGTCAGCCAGGGCCAGCGAGTTCATCACGGTGGCCAACATGCCCATGTAGTCGGCGGTCGCGCGGTCCATACCGACAGAACCTCCCGCAACACCACGGAAGATGTTGCCACCGCCAATGACCACCGCGACCTGAACACCCAGGACTGTGACTTCCTGGATCTCTTTGACCATGCGCACGATGGTCGCCCGGTTGATACCGTATGCATCATCGCCCATCAAGGCTTCACCGGAAAGTTTCAAGAGGATGCGCTTATAGGCGGGCATGCAGGTGTCCTTAGGTGCTACGTGACCAGCGAGACTGAAGGTTATCGCAAGTTTCAGTCATCGCCGACCTGGTCTGGCAATTTGAATCGTTGCGGGCTCGAAGGTTCCCCTCCGGCACGGCTCACGGCTCCATGCAATCTGGAGCGCATAGCACAAGGGGGCCAGAAGCCCCCTTGTTTTGCCTCGGGTTACTGCCCCTTGGCTGCGGCCATCGTGGCCGCGACTTCGGCTGCAAAGTCGTCTTGCTTCTTCTCGATGCCCTCGCCCACCACGAACATGGTGAACGATTTGACCGTGGTGTTCGTCGACTTCAGGTACTGCTCGACGGTTTGCTTGCCATCGGCAGCCTTCACGAAGACCTGGTTGAACAGGGAAACTTCCTTCAGGTACTTCTGGACGGCGCCTTCGATCATCTTGGCGGCGATGTCGGCAGGCTTACCCGACTCGGCAGCCTTGGCGGTTGCCACGCTGCGCTCGGTTTCGATCAGCGCGGCAGGCACGTCGGCCGACGACAACGACACCGGCTTCATGGCGGCCACGTGCATGGCGACGTCCTTCGCGGCCACATCGTCACCTTCGAACTCCACCACCACGCCAATGCGGGCGCCGTGCAGGTAAGCAGCCAGATTGCCACCACCAGCGTAGCGCTTGAAACGACGAATGGTCATGTTCTCGCCAATCTTGCCGATCAGACCCTTGCGGACTTCTTCGACTGTGGGCCCGAAACCGTCTTGCGACAGAGGCAGATCGCCGATCGCAGCCACATCGGCGGGGTTGTTCTTGGCAATCAGTTCGGCCACCGACTTGGCAAATGCCAGGAAGGAGTCGTTCTTCGACACGAAGTCGGTTTCGCAGTTGATCTCAACCAGTGCGCCCACATTGCCTTCGACAGCGGCGGAAACGACGCCTTCGGCGGTCACACGAGAAGCCGCCTTGGAGGCCTTGCTACCCAGCTTGACACGCAGGATCTCTTCTGCCTTGGCCATGTCGCCATCGGCTTCGGTCAGAGCCTTCTTGCACTCCATCATGGGAGCATCGGTCTTGGCGCGCAGTTCGGCGACCATGCTTGCGGTGATTGCAGCCATTTGCTTTCTCCGTTTGTTTCACAGGTGGCCTACAAGACGCCACCGTGGAAAATTATTAAAAAAAGGGGCTGATCGTCAGCCCCTTCTTGCGAAATCAAGGCGCCTTATTCGGCTTCGTTGACTTCAACGAACTCGTCGTCGCCAGCGGCGGCAGCCACGACTTCATTCACGGCATTGGCCTTGCCTTCCAGGATGGCGTCAGCCACAGCCTTGGCATACAGTGCCACAGCCTTGGAGGAGTCGTCGTTACCGGGGATGACGTAGTCAATGCCTTCGGGCGAGTGGTTGGTGTCCACCACGCCGATGACGGGGATGCCCAGCTTCTTGGCTTCCGCGATGGCGATCTTGTGGTAACCGACGTCGATCACAAAGATGGCGTCAGGCAACACGGCCATGTCTTGAATGCCGCCGATGTCCTTCTCGAGCTTGGACAGCTCGCGTTGGAACAGCAGGCCTTCCTTCTTCTTCAGGTTGTCCAGACCGGTTTCAACCACGGCCTGCATGTCCTTCAGCTTTTTCAGAGAGCCCTTGACGGTCTTGAAGTTGGTCAGCATGCCGCCCAACCAGCGCTGGTTGACGTAAGGCACGCCAGCGCGTTCAGCTTCCATGGCGATGGTGTCACGCGACTGACGCTTGGTGCCGACCATCATCACGGTGCCGCGGCGAGCGGACAGCTGCTTGATGAACTTCAGAGCCTCTTCGAAGGCGGGCTGCGTCTTCTCGAGGTTGATGATGTGAATCTTGTTGCGATGGCCGAAGATGTACGGGGCCATCTTGGGGTTCCAGAAGCGGGTTTGGTGACCGAAGTGGACACCGGCTTCCAGCATTTCGCGCATGGATACGGACATGGAGTGCTCCAGAGGTTGGATCTGGAAATCGACAGCGATCGCGGGTCCATTTAAGGACAGACCGCAACACCTTGGATTGCCGATTTCGTGATTGAAATTCGCCCGGGGATTCGGGCAAACTCTGACATTCTAGCACGAAATGGGCACCCCACTCATGGCAGGTCAGCGCTTCTTGCGAGCGCCCTTTGATGCCGCCCCCTTGGCCGAGGCAGGCGTTGCAGCCGCACCGCTGCGTGAGCGCCCTTTGTTCGCACCGCGCGCAGCCTTGCCCGCACGTTTGGCTTCCATATCGGATTGCCGCACCTCGGCCAGCGCCTCCTGAGCTGCGCCAGGCTCCACCCAGTCCTTGTCCGCACCACGACCGCGCTTTCGCCCGGACGTTGAACCGGAGCGCAACTCTTCATCTGATTCGCGAACCAGACGAAAATCAATTTTGCGGGTATCCAGATCCACACGGCTGACCTGAACCCTCACCCGCGTCCCAACGCCATAGCGTGCCCCGGTGCGCTCACCCCTCAACTCCTGCCGCGCCTCGTCGAACCGGTAGTACTCACCACCCAGTTCGGTGATGTGAATGAGCCCCTCGACATACAAGCCATCCAGTTGCACGAACAGCCCAAAGCTCGTCACAGCACTGACCGTGCCACCGTACTCCTCCCCCAGCCGTTCACGCATGAACATGCACTTGAGCCAGGCTTCCACGTCGCGAGAGGCCTCATCGGCACGCCGCTCATTGGCACTGCAATGGATACCGACCGTCTCCCAGGCCGCCGCCTCAGCGGGTGGCAGCTTGAGGCGTGCCGCCGCCTTCGTCGGTGCAACAGGCAAGCCCTTGGCTGCCGGGCCGCGCTGCCCGCCAGGCTTGCGCTTCACGTTACCGACGGAGTGCTGCACCGGCGGCAGCTTCAGGTCATAGCGCCCACGCCCCAGCAACGACTTGATCACGCGGTGCACCAACAAGTCCGGATAGCGTCGAATCGGACTGGTGAAGTGGGTGTAGGCCTCGTATGCCAAACCAAAGTGCCCGCTGTTGGTAGGTGTGTAGATGGCCTGCTGCATGGAGCGCAGCAGCATGGTGTGGATCTGCGTGGCATCGGGGCGGTCTTTCACGGCCTGCGCAATCGCTTGGTAATCGCCAGGTTGCGGCTCCTCACCCAGCGACAACCCCAGACCCAGCGCTTTCAGATAGTTCTTCAACAACTGACGCTTCTCGGGGGTCGGCCCCTCGTGCACCCGGAACAAGGAGGGATGCTTGGCGCGCGTGATGAAATCAGCCGAACAAACGTTGGCCGCCAACATGCACTCCTCGATCAGGCGGTGCGCCTCCGTGCGCACGCGGGGCACGATCTTGGCGATGCGCCCGTTCTCGTCACACACGATCTGGGTTTCGGTGGTATCAAAGTCCACCGCACCGCGACCAGAGCGCGACTTCAGCAGCGCACGGTAAACCTCATGCAGATGCAGCAGATGCGGCACCAACTCAGGTCGGCGCAATGCCTCAGGCCCCCGGGTGTTGCCCAGAATCGTCGCCACCTCCGTGTAGGTCAGGCGCGCATGTGAGCGAATCACCGCCGGGAAAAACTGGTAGGCATGCACCTCACCGTCTGCCGTGATCAGCATGTCGCACACCATCGACAAACGCTCGACGTCCGGATTCAGGGAGCACAGCCCATTGGAGAGCTTCTCTGGCAGCATCGGAATGACGCGGCGTGGAAAGTACACCGAAGTGGCACGCTCGTAAGCGTCCAGATCGAGAGGTTCGCCGGGCTTCACATAGTGGCTCACATCGGCGATCGCCACGATCAATCGCCAACCGTTGGGCGCCTTGGCACGGCCAATGGTTGCAGGCTCACAGTACACAGCATCATCAAAATCCCGCGCATCTTCACCATCAATCGTCACCAGAGCGACATCGGTCAAGTCGATGCGCTGCTTCTTGTCGGCTGCACGGACCTTTTCGGGTAGCTTGGCCGCCTGCGCAAGGGTCGCCTCGCTGAAGCGATGCGGAACCTCGTACTTGCGCACGGCAATCTCGATTTCCATGCCAGGGTCATCAATGCCCCCCAACACCTCCACCACACGGCCCACAGGCTTGGCCAGCAAGGACGGCGCCTCAGTCAACTCGACCGCCACCACCTGCCCTGGCTCGGCATTCGCCGTGGCCTTCGGTGCAATCAAGATGTCCTGGCCGAAACGACGGTCTTCAGGGGCCACCAACCAGGCGCCACCTTCTTGCAGCAGCCTGCCAATGATGGGTGTTTTGCGACGCTCGATGATGTCCAGCACCAACCCCTCAGGACGACCACGCCGGTCAAACCGCACAACACGCACTTTGACGCGATCGCGATGCATGACCGACCGCATTTCCTGAGGTGGCAAGAAGACGCTGACATCTCCGTCGTCAGCCTGAACAAAGCCATGGCCGTCACGGTGGCCTTGTACCGTGCCGACGATTTCGCTCATCAGGCTCAAAAATTGCGGGGAAGCTGTTGTCATGGACTTTATTTTGATGCTAGAATTTACGTCTTCGCTCACAACGCACACAACATTTTAGTTGCAGCGTTCAAAGCGTAAAAAGTACCTGCCCAGGTGGCGGAATTGGTAGACGCACTAGTTTCAGGTACTAGCGGGTAACTCCGTGGAGGTTCGAGTCCTCTCCTGGGCACCAATTGAAAAGCCGCTTGATCTGTGATCAAGCGGCTTTTTCTTTGCTTGAACTGCATGATACGGTCGCGGCGGACGGCAAGGCCATAGCCGACGTGAATTCGGAGGTGAGACACCCGTATCAGCGCATGACAGCGGGGCAACACCATCGCCACAGACGCAGAACTTGTCGCAGGGGGCAAAGGCATCAGACTGAACACAGTCACAGAGTACACCATGCCGCCCTGAACAACACCATTCGGACGCCAGCACACGCTGTTGCACAAAGCTGACAACACTTGAGTTTTCACACGAACTCGGCAAGCAGGCAATAGAAATGCTATAGTTACAGTCTCGACACAGCGAAGGCAACGGAGCTGAGTCAACAAAGTACCTGCCCAGGTGGCGGAATTGGTAGACGCACTAGTTTCAGGTACTAGCGGGTAACTCCGTGGAGGTTCGAGTCCTCTCCTGGGCACCAATTGAAAAGCCGCTTGATCACAGATCAAGCGGCTTTTTCATTTCCAAGTCTGATCAAGGGAGCCCTCCACAATCGGCGACGCCCTGCTCACTTGGTGGCAACAGCACAAAAAAAAGCAGCCCTCGGCTGCTTTTTGATGGGGTAACGATGCGATCCGCCTTAAACCTTGTAGCGCTTGAGCAATGCTTCCGGCCGCAAGGTGTCGTACTCTTCAAAAGGCTGGTGGATCCAGGGGCTGGTGGGAAGCGACTCGACGTGATAGTCAGGTGTGTAGCTTGAGACGCCTTTGACCCAGATGACTGCCGAACGCAGTTCTGCGATCGAGGGCATGGCGCGCAGTCGATCCACCACTGCACGAAGGGTGACGCCTGAATCCGCCAGATCATCCACCAGCAGCACGCGCCCGGCCAGTTCACCCTTGGGCATGGTGATGTACTTGGCCATGTCGAGACGACCCTGCAAGGTACCGCCTTCGTCCCGGTAGGAACTCGTCGACATGATGCCCAAAGGGCGATCAAAAATGCGCGAAATGATGTCACCAGGGCGCAGACCACCCCGAGCCAGGCACAGAATCTGATCAAACTCCCAACCCGAGGCATGCACCTTCAGGGCCAGCCGCTCGATCAGTTGGTGGTACTCCTCCCAGGAGACATACAGGTGTTTGCCGTCGTCGGTCAGCATGCAGGACTCCTTTGGCTATGGCCTGATTGGACTTGACGTCGCCCGCATCAGCCCTTGTAGGGGTGGCGCAGCAAAATGGTGTGATCCCGATCAGGACCTGTTGAAACCATGTCAATGGGAGCACCAATGAATGCTTCCACGCGCTGCAGATAGGCTCGCGCGTTGGCTGGCAGCTTGTCCCATTCGGTGATGCCGAAGGTCGTGCCCTCCCAGCCGGGGAAGCTCTCATAAATGGGCTCGCAGGCCACGATGTCGTCGGCGTCCAGCGGCAGAATGTCCACGCGTTCACCGCGCAGCATGTAGCCGGTGCACACCTTGATCTCGTCGAGACCGTCGAGCACGTCGAGCTTGGTCAGGCAGATGCCGGTGATGCCGTTGATCAGCACCGAGCGCTTGAGCGCAGCGGCGTCCAGCCAACCGCAGCGACGGGCGCGACCCGTGACCGTCCCCCGCTCTTGCCCGACCGTGGCCAGGTGGCAACCCACCGTGCCGGGCGTTTCCCAGTCGAGTTCGGTGGGAAAGGGGCCGCTGCC
>CAYOJR010000006.1:2564-32178 GCA_964404335.1 uncultured Aquabacterium sp. | reverse complement strand
AAGCCAGCAGCAAAGCCAGCAGCAAAGCCAGCGGCTAAGCCAGCAGCTAAACCTGCGGCCAAGCCGGCAGCCAAGCCTGCAGCTAAACCTGCGGCCAAGCCAGCAGCCAAGCCAGCACCTGCCAAGAAGCCTGCTGCACCGGCCGCCAAGACCACGCTGAGCCCCCAAGCTGCGTGGCCCTTCCCGACCGGCAACAAGCCCTGAGTGCCAACCGGCCTGAATGGCTGATGCCCGTGTTCGCACGGGCACCCCAACCCGGCTTCGGCCGGGTTTCTCTTTGGTGCTCCGCATGACCTCTCAACCCAAAACCTGGCCTTGCCTGCGCGTGGACAGCAAAGGGCCTCAAGCCAAAGTCATTCTGGATCTCAGCGTGTCCCCCAACGCCAAGCGCACCGAACTGGTGGGGTGGCACGATGGGGCACTGCGCGTACGCCTGTCTGCGCCACCGGTCGATGGCGCAGCCAACGAGGCACTGCGCAAGTGGCTCGCGAGCGAGCTGGGCGTGCCCCAAGCGCGCGTGACACTCCTGCGCGGCGCCAGCGGTCGCCGCAAGCAATGGGCGATCGATGCCCCCGAAGTCGATGTGAGCGCCTGGCTGGCCCGCCAGAGCGTGCTGCAAACCTGAGCCCGTTGGCACCATCCCAGTCCCCGATCCGCACCGGAAACTGGCGCGATCTGAGGGAAACGGTCATTCTTGCGTCGCGATCTGTGCGCAAAGGGCGCGCTTGCCTTAAGCTATAGGGTTTGGCGTCTCCACGTCGCGCACCTTGTCGTGCGCGCAAGCACATACCTACATGGCCCAGTACGTTTTCACCATGAACCGCGTCGGGAAGATCGTTCCCCCGAAGCGTCAGATCCTCAAAGACATCACTCTGAGCTTTTTCCCAGGCGCCAAGATCGGCGTACTGGGTGTCAACGGCTCCGGCAAGTCCACCTTCCTGAAAATCATGGCGGGCGTGGACAAGGACATCGAGGGCGAAGCCGTCCCGATGCCTGGCATCAAAATCGGCTACCTGCCTCAGGAGCCGGTCATGAATCCCGAGCAAACCGTCCGTGAGGCCGTGGAAGAAGGCATCGGCGGCGTGCTGGCCGCCAAGAAGCGCCTGGACGAGGTGTACGCCGCCTACGCCGAGCCGGATGCCGACTTCGACGCCCTGGCTGCCGAACAAGGCGAGCTGGAGGCCATCATCGCCGCTGGCGGCTCCGAGAACACCGACCTGCAACTGGAACTGGCTGCCGACGCGCTGCGCCTGCCACCCTGGGACGCCGTCATCGGCAACCTGTCCGGTGGTGAAAAGCGCCGTGTGGCCCTGTGCCGCCTGCTGCTGTCCAAGCCCGACATGCTGCTGCTCGACGAACCCACCAACCACTTGGACGCCGAGTCCGTGGACTGGCTGGAGCAGTTCCTGCAGCGCTACAGCGGCACCGTCGTGGCCATCACCCACGATCGCTACTTCCTGGACAACGCCGCCGAGTGGATCCTGGAACTCGACCGTGGCGCCGGCCACCCCTACAAGGGCAACTATTCCGACTGGCTGGAAGCCAAGGAAAAGCGCCTGGAGCAGGAACAGAAGACCGAAGACGCCCGCGCCAAGGCCCTGAAGCAGGAACTGGAATGGGTGCGCAAGAACACCAAGGGTCGTCAGGCCAAGAGCAAGGCCCGTCTGGCCCGCTTCGAAGAGCTGAGCGACGTCGAATACCAGAAGCGCAACGAAACGAACGAAATCTTCATCCCCGTGGCCGAGCGCCTGGGCAATGAAGTCATCGAGTTCAAGAACGTCACCAAGTCCTTTGGTGACCGCTGCCTGATCGATAACCTGTCGTTCAAGGTGCCTGCGGGCGCCATCGTCGGCATCATCGGCCCCAACGGTGCCGGCAAGTCCACGCTGTTCCGCATGATTCAGGGCGTCGAGCAGCCGGACAGCGGCGAAGTCGTCATCGGCAAGACCGCGCAACTGGCCTTTGTCGACCAGAGCCGTGAAGGCCTGGCCGCCGACAAGACCGTGTGGGAAGACGTCTCGGGCGGTCTCGACAACATCGTCGTGGGCAAGTTCGTGATGCCCTCGCGTGCCTACATCGGCCGCTTCAATTTCAAGGGCAACGACCAGCAGAAGCTGGTGGGCAACCTGTCAGGCGGTGAACGCGGTCGTCTGCACCTGGCCAAGACCCTGGCCCAGGGCGGCAACGTGCTGATGCTCGACGAACCCTCTAACGATCTGGACGTCGAAACCCTGCGCGCGCTGGAAGACGCCCTGCTGGAATTCGCCGGCTCGGCCATGATCATCTCCCACGATCGCTGGTTCCTCGACCGCATCTGTACCCACATCCTGGCCTGCGAAGGTGATTCGCAGTGGTTCTTCTTCGACGGCAACTATCAAGAGTACGAAGCCGACAAGAAGAAACGCCTGGGTGAAGAAGGCGCCCGCCCGAAGCGGGTGCGCTTCAAACCCATTCGCTGATCCATCCGGATATACCCACAGCCAGGCCCGTCTCAGACGGGCCTTTTTCATTCCCCGAAGTGAGGGGCTTCGGGTGCTATCCCTAGTGCCATCGTCATCAGTTTTCCACCGCCCTCTACCTAGAATCAGAGGGAATTTTCTGGCGCATCGCGTCACTTGGAGACCTTCTGATGACCCTTCGGTTTACTCGCCTGCTCGCCTCCACCGCACTGGCTGTTTCGGCCTTGACCCTGAGTGGGTGCGCCCTCATCCAGTCCAACGTCAGTGGCACCACGTTGAGCATCATCGAAGACGGCTTCACCCCGCCTGTGTTGAAGCTCGCCGATGTCGAAATGGGCTGCAACTTCTCGATGGTCAACGCCCCACTGGTGGGCGCCGCACGCAACTTCTACGGCGACCCGTCGCTGATGGAAACCGTCATGCTGACCTCGGCGGGCGTGTGCTCGGAAAACCAGGCCATCGCCGAAGAGATGCGTTACATGCGCGCTTCACGTGACAAGCGCTCTGACGAGGCCCTGGACGCCCGCATCACCCAAAAGCGCCTGCTGGCCGCCGCTGCCGACCGCCAGTACACCGCCTTTGTACGCATGAAGACCAAGCTGGAGCAGAAGTACTACTTCAAGTACGGTTCGGAATGCCCACGCTTCAAGCGTGATTTCGACGAAATGGTGTATCTGCTCGGCTCGGTCGGTGGCCTGCAAGCCATGCAGAACGACATTGCTTCGCAGCAGGCCGTGGGTGTGCCCACCGACATCGCGCCTCAGGTTGAGCGCGCCATGAACTGCCTCGACAACGTGAAGTGGTGGGGTGTGCCACAAGCCGCTCGCGCCGTGGTCTGGAGCATCATCCCTGGCGCCGATGCCGGCAAGGATGTCCAAGGCACCTTCGACACTGCCATGGGCATTGGCGAGCACAAGGGCGTGCGCCTGGCTCACGTGATGGCAGCCATCGCAGCGCAATCCACCGACAACCAACCGCGTCTGCGTAGCGTCATCAAGCGTTTCAGCGCCCCGGAGAACTTCAAGTCCAACACGGATTACCGTTTGCTTGATGCCATCGCCCAGTCGCAGATCACCAACATCTCCGATCGCATGTGGACGCAGAATGCCGGCACACGCACTCCGATCAGCTCGTTGGGCAAGTTCTGGGATGACAAGGCTGGGGAAGATATTGACGCCGGCAGTTTCCTGAATTGATTTGGAGCACGGCCCCGCACTCACCGGGAATTCCCTTCCCCTGTGTGCGGGTCGTGATTTGGCTCCACCTGTCATTCAGGCAGATATAGTTGTAATCAACTGTTTTAGACCACGCAAGTGATCAGATGAGGCCAGGAAACTGGCTCAGGCAAGGGCCCGCAGTTGAGGCCCTTGTTTTTTGGTACCGAGGAGTCAGCATGAAGTGGGGCCACAAGTCAGCCAGGGTGATTGCAGCCTTGGGGTTTGCTGTGGGCGCAATGGGCAGTGCGCACGCCAATCAAAAGCTCTGTGTGTTCGACCTGCTCGGCGCCACCGGCGACATGTACAACATGGCCAAAGACTATGCATTGGCCATGCAGCGCAACGGCGCCACGATTGAACTCAAGGCCTACACCGACGAACGCGTTGCCACCGAAGATTTCCGGACCGGCCAATGTGATGCAGTGGTGGCAACAGCCTTCCGCATTCGCCAGTTCAATGCGGTCTCCGGCTCGATCGACACACTGGGCGCCACCACCATCGTTCGCAATGGCAAGATCGACATTCAAGCCAGTTACGATGTGGTCCGCAAGCTGATCCAGCTCTACGCATCGCCTGCAGCAAGCAGGCTGATGACCGAAGGCAACATCGAGGTTGGCGGCATGATTCCTCTGGGTGCCGCCTACCCTGTTGTGAACGACCGCAAGATCAACACGATCGAGGCCCTGGCCGGCAAGCGCATTGCTGCCCTGGACCACGACAAGGCGCAGGCCGTCATGATCCAGCGCATTGGTGCTCAGCCGGTTTCGTCCGATGTCACCAACTTCGCCACCAAGTTCAACAACGGCCTGGTGGACATGATTGCATCCCCCACGCTGGCCTACAAGCCTCTGGAGCTGGGCAAAGGGATTGGCAAGAACGGCGCGATCATGCGCTTTCCGATCATGATCCTGACCTACCAGATGGTGATCAACCGAACCAAGTTTCCCGACGGTTTCGGCTTGAAGTCACGTGAATACTGGAGCGGTCAATTTGATCGTGCCATGCAGTTGATCAAGCAATCCGATGCCAGCATTCCGCCCGCCACCTGGATGGACTTGAGCGCAGAGAACTCCTACAAGTACACGCTGATGTTGCGGGAGTCCCGCATCGACATTGCCCAGCGAGGCATGTACGACAAGCGCGGGCTGAGGGTGATCAAGAAGATGCGCTGCAACGTGAATCCAGCCGACCCGGAATGCACCACCAAGTCTGAAGAGGACTGGAAATAACTTTTCGCGCAGGCACCCCCCAGGTCCTGCGCACTGAACGCCCCCGCTCTCCCTCCCCCGACGCGCCAGTCGACCGAGTACCTCATGCACAACACTCCTTCACGCTCCCTGATGGGCAGAACCGTTCTGGAATGGTTCTCCACCCTCCCCGTGTTCATCATGCTGATCCTGACCCTGGTGATTGGCACGGGCGAAATGGTCCACGGTCAGTTGCTCAAGCTCGGCGAGTCCATGTTTGGCAATCCGGAAACTCAGGTGCAGTACTTCATGCTGCGTGCGGAGCCGGTCAAACCCGAGTGCAACCCGTCGATCGACATCGACGCTGAGGTGCAACGCCAGTCCAGCGCAACGGCCAAGGACGGTGGTGACGACATCGACGATCTGTTCGGCGATGACCAAGCGGCCACTGATCCAGCCATCCTGCGTCAGTCGATTGAACAGGCCCAGGCGATCTGCCAGGCCAAGCACTCGCTGTACGAGCGCGTGCTGGCCCAGCAAACCCCGCAGGTCCAGATGTACCGGACCATCGAGACGAGCTTTTTCGGGCTCTTCCAGCTCGGCACAGAAAATCGTTCACTGATCCTGCTGTTGATGGTGGCGATTGCTGCCGTCACCACCACGCTCGGACGCCATCACATCGGCATCCGTCCGGCCATCTATGCGCGTGATCACCAGGCACAAAGCTGGTCGCAGATCATTGCCAACGGTTTCCTGCTGTTTTCGTGCGTGCGCTACTACCAGATCCTGCAAGACAGCGGTGGTGTGCCTAAGGAAGAAGTCATCCTGCACTGGATCTGGATGGCGCTGTTCTCGATCATGTTGCTGATCAATGTGGTGCGCGTAGTGCGTCCCCTGAAA
Organism: uncultured Aquabacterium sp.; assembly: GCA_964404335.1. Classification (GTDB taxonomy): domain Bacteria; phylum Pseudomonadota; class Gammaproteobacteria; order Burkholderiales; family Burkholderiaceae_C; genus Aquabacterium. The sequence goes on along the minus strand of CAYOJR010000006.1, from coordinate 26,415 downwards.
TCGACAGAGGGACAAGGCACCTGGGGCGCAGCGATGCTGGCGGTGCCCTTGTACGCCAACATGGGCATCATCTCGGGCGTGTACTTCCTGGTGACGAGGCACGATGCCGGCCTGGCCATCTACATCAACCAGTTGATGGCCTTGCCCAGCATCTTCATGAACCTGGCCCTGTTCATCTGGGCGGGGATGCTGCTCAAGCAAAGCCGCATCGTGGACCTGTTGCTCGACGTCATCCGCCCGTGGAGCCTGTCGCCGCAGTTGCTGACCTACCTGATCCTGTTGGGTGCCTCCGTGGCCACAGCCTACACAGGCGCATCCGGCATCTTCGTGATTGCAGCAGGCGGCGTGATCTACCACGAAGTGCGCGCTGCGGGTGGCACGCGCCACTTCGCTCTGGCGGCCACAGCCATGTCCGGCTCGCTGGGTGTGGTGCTGCGCCCCTGCCTGCTGATCGTGATGATCGCTGCGCTGAACAAGGAAGTCACCACCAATGGTCTGTACCACTGGGGCTTCTATGTGTTCCTGCTGACCTCCACCCTGTTCTTCCTGATCTCGCAGCTGCTGCGCAAGCAACGCGCATCCATCGAGTCACCCTCGGTCGCGATCCCCGCCATGCTGCGCAAGCTCATCCCCGTGCTGCCCTACGCGATCCTGACCGTGGCGATCGTAATGCTGTACGACTACGCACTGGAGACGCCGCTCAACGAAATCACCGCCCCGACGATCATGCCGATCATCCTGCTGCTGGTGCTCATCTATGACAAGCTGACCAACAAGGGCAAGGCCGAGCTCACACCCGACTACGCCAGCCACCGTCAGGAAGGCGTGGAGCGTTCCGTGCGCTTTGCCACCACCGAGGCCATCGGCCACGTGGGCGCCCTGATGAGCCTGATGACCTTGTCGCTGGCCATTGGCGGCATCATTGAGCGATCCGAGATCGTCCACCTGTTCCCACAGGTGTTCGAGACGCCCTGGCATGCCATGGCAGTCCTGGTTGTGGTGATGGTGTTCCTGGGCATGGTGATGGACCCGCTGGGCGCCATCATCCTGGTGTCGGGCACGTTGGCCCCCATTGCCTATGCGAACCACATCGACCCGCTGCACTTCTGGATGGTGGTGCTGGTGTCGTTCGAACTGGGTTACCTGTCGCCACCGGTCGCGCTCAACCAGTTGCTGACCCGTCAGGTGGTTGGCGAGGATGAGGTGAGCAAGGCCGATGCCGATGTACGCCACCTGGGCTTCTACGGCCGCTACGAACGCTGGATCCTGCCGGTGGTCGTGATGATGCTGGGCTTGGTCATCGTGGCCTTCGGTCCGCTGCTGGCGCAGCATGTGGACGCCTTCTCGTTCCTGAAGGACGTGCTGCCGCACCCGACTGAGTAAGGTCGAGTGCTCAGCCTGAAGGGCGGCAATGTTATGGTCACACCATGACTTGCCGCCCTTTTTTCGTCCCCCTCTGTCTGAGCTCCCTGTTCTCCCTGTTGCTACTGAGCGCCTGCGGCACCACACCCCAGCTTGCGTCTGGCGACAGGCGGGGCAACACCGTCATCGCCTCGGGCCCCAAGGTTGCCCCATCGGCAACGGCTGCCTCGGCATCGTCGGCTCTGGCGCCCGCATCGACAGGGACACCCGGGAGCGCGCCCTTTCATTCCGTCATCCAGGGGGCACAACGCCAGAACGGCCTGCTGCCGCTGTGGCGCAAGGAAGACAAGGTCTGGCTGGAGTTGAGCCCGCAAAGCCTCAACAAGCCTCTTTTCTTCTCACCCAAGTTGGCCTCCGGCATTGGGGAGGGTGGACTGTTCGGGGGCTTGATGCAAAGCCGATGGGCTCAGGTCGGGCGACCGCAGTGGGTCACGTTCCGGCAGGTACACAAGCAGGTGCAGTTATTGGCAGTGAATGCGGCCTACACCGCCCAGGCGGGCACTCCACAGGCGCGTGCAGTCGAGGCGGCGTTTTCACCCAGCCTGCTGGGCAGCGTGCCCGTGGCCAGTGCGCCACATCCTGAATCGGGAGCGGTGCTGATCGAAGTGACACCGCTGCTCTTGAGCGACCTGCTCGGCCTGGGCATGCAACTGCAACGCACCTACCGACAGGGTTACGCCCTGGATGTGCGCAACTCCAGCGTGCTGAGCGCGCGCGCCACGCCTGAGCAACTGGTGTTCGAAGTCAACCAGCACTTTGCCAGCGCCAATCTGGCGACCCCCACCCCGGGTGCGCCCAGCGCCCACCCGGGCACCGCCACCAGCCCCAGCACGCCCCAAGCTGTCCCTGATCCACGCAGCCTGTTCCTGACCACGCACTACACCTTGTCAGCCCTGCCGGCACAGCCCATGCGACCTCGCCCAGCCGATGCACGGGTGGGCTACTTCACCACCACCGTCACCGACTTCACCGACGATCTGGCCCGCACGCCCCGTCGGCACTTCATCAACCGCTGGCGCCTGAGCAAGAAGGATCCGAGCGCCCCGCTGTCCGAGCCGGTGCAACCCATCGTGTTCTGGCTCGACGCCAGCATCCCTGAGGACTACCGCGCCACCATCACGGAGGGGGTGTTGGCCTGGAACCGCGCGTTCGAAGCGATTGGCTATCGCAACGCGATCGAGGTGCGCACGCCCTCACCAGGTCAGCCCATCTACACCTTGGCCACCGGTCAGGCCTCCATTCGCTGGATGACCAACGCACAGCCCCGCTTTGGTGCCATCGGCCCCTCGCATGTGGATCCGCGCACCGGGGAGATCCTGGGCGCCGACATCGCGCTGGAGAGCCTGTCGTCCCGCAGCATCCGCACCGTGCGCAGCCAGATCCTTATGCCCACGGCACCGCATGCCGATCATCAGGCTGGTGACCCTGATGCACACTGCCAGCACGGCGATCTGGCCGCCGAACAACTGGCTCTGGGGCTTGATGTGCTCGAGGCACAAGGTGTGATCGACCCGGACAGCCCCCAGGTGCGTGATTTTGTGCTGGCCTATCTGAAGGACACCACCATGCACGAGGTGGGCCACACCTTGGGACTGCGCCACAACTTCCGCGCCTCGCGCTGGCGCACGGCACAGGAGTTGACCCACCCACTGCTGACCGCAGAGCAAGGCATCAGTGCCTCGGTGATGGAGTACTCCCCCATCAATCTGCCGGCACCGGGGCAATCGGCCGGCGCACCGTTTCAAACCACCCTGGGGCCTTATGACTTCTGGGCCATTGCCTACGGCTACGGTGACCTGCCCGATGACCCGACACAGGCCACAGCCGCGTTGAAGCTGTTGGCGCAACGCAGTGCCGATCCGGCCCAGGCCGACGTCTTGGCCTATGGCACCGACGAGGACAACTTGTTAGGCCTGGATCCGCAGGCGTTGACCTTTGATCTGGGGCGGGACCCGGTGGTCTTTGCGCGCACGCGCATCGCCATCGTGCGGGATCTGCTGGCGCGTCAGGTCACGCGCACTTTGAGCCCCGATGACGATGCGACCGTGCTGCGCCGCAGTGTCAGCTACGGCCTGCGCGACCTCGGCCGAACCAGCCAGACTCTGCTGCGACAGGTCGGGGGCATCATCACCCGTCGCGACGCCCCCGGCAGCGGTCGAGACCTGCTTGAACCGCTGCCGGCAACCGCGCAGCGCGAGGCCCTGCAGATGCTGTTGAGCGGCTTTCTGTCGAGCGAGGCGGTAGCCTTGCCCCCTGCCCTGCAACGCCGCCTGGCACCTGACTACCTGGAACGTGATGCCGCCAACAGCATCGACTTCTCGGCCGCCGATCAGTTGCTGAGCTTGCAGCGGACCGTGTTGAATCACCTGATGGCTGACGCCCTGGCCGACCGCTTGCTGGACAATGCCGACAAGGTACGTGACCGTGAAGCACGCCCTCTGTCGGTGGCCGAGTTGCACCAAGGGTTGCGACATGCCGTGTGGTCCACCGCATCGGGGCCGACTACAGATCGGGCTTCGTGGCAACGCAATCTGCAGCGGGAGCATGTCACCCGTCTGGCGGCCAGCGTACTGCGCAGCACCGGACGCGCCGACGCCCGCGCCATTGTCCGTCTGGAAGCTGAAACCCTGCTGCGCCAGCTGCAGGCCAGCGCCAGCGGCGACCGCACCGAACAGGCGCACCGACGCGCCTGCATCGAGATCCTGCAAAACGCATTGCAGGCCCGCCTGATGCGCGCCGGCCCTTGAGGGGGAAGGCAGCTCACCCCAGCGGGTGACACCGAGGTGGCGGGCAAGAGGGACAATAGCGGCTCACCGCCTTGAATTGTTCGCATGGACCTGCCCACCCTCTTTTCTGAATCCGGCCCGCTGGCACGTGCCTTCGATGGCTATTGCGTGCGGACCGAGCAGATCGAGATGGCCCAGGCCATCCAGACCGCCATCCGCGAAGCCAGCACGGTGGTGCTGGAAGCCGGCACGGGCGTGGGCAAGACGGCGGCCTATCTGGTGCCCTCGCTGCTGGAAGGCGGCAAGGTCATCGTCTCGACCGGCACCAAGGCCCTGCAAGACCAGCTCTTTCACCGCGACCTGCCCGCCGTGCGTGACGCTTTGGGCGTGCCCATCAAGGTCGCGCTGCTCAAGGGCCGCAGCAACTACCTGTGCTGGCACCACCTCGACCGCACCAACCAGGACGCCACGCTGCTGGGCAGCCGTCAGGAGGTGCGCGACCTGGGCTTCATCAACAGCTTCATCCACCGCAGCCCCACCGGCGACAAGGCCGAGTGCCCCACGGTGCCCGAGCACGCCACCATCTGGGCCCGAGTCACGTCCACCCGCGAAAACTGCCTGGGCAGCGACTGCCCGCGCTACAGCGAGTGCTTCGTCGTCAAGGCCCGCCGCGAGGCGCAGGACGCCGACGTGGTCGTGGTCAACCACCACCTGTTCTTTGCCGACCTGATGCTGCGCGAAGAAGGCGTGCCCGAGTTGCTGCCCAACGCGCAAACCATCATCTTCGACGAAGCCCACCAGCTGCCCGACACGGCCACGCTGTTCTTCGGCGACTCGGTCTCGACCCTGCAGTTCCTCGACCTGCTGCGCGACACGCTGGCCACCGGCCAGGCGCAGGCCCGCGACGGCGCCAACTGGAACGATGTGCTCGCGCCTCTGGACCGCGCCGCACGCGATCTGCGCCTGTGCTTCGGCCCGCAGTTGCAGCGCCTGTCGCAGGCCCAGCTTGGACTCGATCACCCCTTGTGGGCCGCGCTCGACAAGCTGAAAGACGCCCTGGCGCACGTGCGCGACGTGCTCGACAGCCAGGCCGATCGCTCACCTGACCTGGCCCAGTTGCACCGCCGCGCCCACGAGCTGATGCAGCGCCTGATGGCCTGGGGTGCCCCGGAGCGTGCCGGCGAGCCCGAGTTGTGCTGGATCGATGTGGGCTCGCACGGCGTGCAACTGCACCGCACGCCCATCTCGGTGGCCGAGGTGTTCCGCCGTCAGCGCCTGGGCTTGGGCGAAGCCGAGATCGCGCCCGATGAGGACGTGGACGAAGAAGAGGAGATCGTGCGCCACGCGCTGGACGACGATGAAGCCGCCATGATGGATGCCTTCGGTGACGTCGATACGGTGGCCCCGCTGCGGCCGAACAGCCCGAGGAGTCAGCCCGGCGGCAACGCTGACGACGACGCGGATGGCGATGAGGCGGAAGACTTGCAGGCGCTGCTCGCGGGGGCCGACGACGTGGGCTCGCCCCCTGACCATGAGCGAGCCCCTACCGCCAAGCCCTCGACCGAGGTCAGCAGCATCGCCCCGCCACCCCGCAAGGCCTGGATCTTCACCTCGGCCACGCTGGCGGTCAAAAACGACTTCAGCCACTTCACCCATGCGCTCGGCTTGGAAGACGCCGCGTGTCAGTCCTGGTCCAGCCCCTACGACTACCCCTCGCAGGCCATGCTGTACGTGCCCCACAACGTGCCACAGCCGTCCGACCCCGGCCACACCGATGCGGTGGTGGACGCGGCGCTGCCGCTGATCCGGGCCAACCGAGGGCGTGCCTTTGTGCTGTGCACCAGCTTGCGTGCCGTGGCCAAGGCGGCCGAACGCCTGAAGCAGATCTTTGGGGAATCCGGTGATCCCTTCCCTGTGCTGCAGCAAGGCGATGCACCCCGCCCCACGCTGCTGGAAGACTTCCGCCGCGCCGGCAACGCCGTGCTGGTGGGCAGCCACAGCTTCTGGGAAGGCATCGACGTGAAAGGCGATGCCCTCACCCTGGTCGTGATCGACAAGCTGCCCTTCGCGCCACCCGACGACCCGGTGCTGGCCAAGCGCCTGGAGCTGCTCGCCAAGGCCGGCGGCAACCCTTTCATGAGCCATCAGGTGCCGCAGGCCATCATTGCGCTCAAGCAGGGCGCCGGCCGCCTGATTCGCAGCGAAACCGACCGGGGGGTGCTGATGATCTGCGACACGCGATTGATCGACAAGCCTTACGGCCGCCGCATCTGGCAGAGTCTGCCGCCCATGCGGCGCTCACGCGTTGAGCAGGACGTGGTGGACTTTCTGCGCACCCTGTAGCTCAGTGTCCACCCCGTCACCTTGACGTGGCAAACACCTGCTGTCGAGGACTCACAACTCCAGGTTGTCGATCAGACGCGTCTTGCCCAGACGCGACGCGGCCAGACACACCAGCAGCTCACCCTGGGCCAGTTCGGCATCGGTGGGCAGCATCAGGTCACGCTGACGGCGCACCATGACGTAGTCGGTCTGCCAGCCACGTTCGTTCAAGGCGGCAGCGGCCTTGGTTTCGATGCGGGCGATGGTCGCCTGATCAAGTTGCTGTCCGGAACGGGCCGCCGCCACTTGCGCCTTGACCGAGCGCAGTGTGATGATCAGTTGCACCGCCTCCGCGCGCTCGGCTTCGCTCAGGTAGCCGTTGCGTGACGACAGGGCCAGGCCGTCGGGTGCGCGCAGGGTCTCTCCGCCATGCACCTCGATGGGCAAGGCCATTTGCGCGACCATGTTGCGCAAGACCATGAGCTGCTGGTAGTCCTTCTTGCCGAACACCGCGATGCGGGGCTGCACGATGTTGAAGAGCTTGTGTACCACCGTGCAGACGCCGGTGAAAAAGCCAGGGCGGAAGGCGCCTTCGAGGATGTCGGACAACTCGGTGGGCGGCACCACCTTGTAGCTTTGCGCCTGTGGGTAGAGCTCGGCCTCGGATGGGGCGAACAGAATGTCGCAACCGGCTTCGGCCAGCAGTTGGGCATCGCGCTCCAGGGTGCGCGGGTAGGTGTCGAAGTCTTCGTTGGGGCCGAACTGCAAGCGGTTGACGAAGATGCTGGCCACCACCGGGCTGCCCGAGTCGCCCACCAGTTCGCGGGCTTGGCGGATCAGGGCCAGGTGGCCGTCATGCAGGTTGCCCATGGTGGGCACGAAAGCGGGGGCAGCGGGTGCCTGGGCCAGTTCGGCGCGCAACTCGGCCAGGGTGTGGATCGTCTTCATGGGAATCGCCAGTCTCGGTCAGTCTCGGAGGCTCAGTAAGCGTGCAGGGTTTCGTCGGGGAAGCTGCCGTCCTTGACGGCGGCCACATAGCGGCGAACGGCGTCTTCGGCCGACCCGCCCTCGGCTGTGAAGCTGCGCACGAAGCGCGGCAGCTTGCCGCGCGTGATGTTGAGCATGTCATGCAGCACCAGCACCTGGCCGGCGGTGCCCGAACCGGCACCAATGCCAATGACCATCATGCCGGGGTTCTCGTCTTGCACCTGGCGGGCCACGGCCGAGGGCATCAGCTCCAGCACGGTCATCGCCGCACCGGCCTGGGCCAACTCGGCGGCGTGCTTGCGCAAGGTGGTGGCGCCCGCTTCGTCGCGGCCCTGGATGCGGTAGCCGCCCAGCGCGTGCACGCTCTGCGGCGTCAGGCCCAGGTGGCCGCACACCGGAATACCGCGCTCGGTCAGAAAGTGCACAACCTCGGTCGTCCAGCCACCGCCTTCGAGCTTGATCATGTGGGCGCCGGCCTGCATCAGGGCCACGCACGAGCGCAGGGCCTGTTCACGGCTTTCCTGGTAGCTGCCAAAGGGCAGATCGCTCACGATCCAGGCGGTCTGGTTGCCACGGGCCACGCAACGCGTGTGATAGACCATCTCGTCGAGGGTGACGGGCACGGTGCTGGTGTGCCCCTGCACGATCATGCCCAGCGAGTCGCCCACCAGGATGCAGTCCACCCCGGCGTCATCGACCAGACGCGCAAACGTCGCGTCATAGGCCGTCAACATGGTGATCTTCTCGCCCTGGGCATGCATCTCACGCAGGCGATGCAGGTTCATGGGCTTGCGGGCAAGGGGGGCAGCAGCGGTCATCTTGAAGGGGGACCTGGCCGACAGGCCCCATGCAAAAGGGTGACAGATTCTAGGCCGGCTCGTAGGCCAGCCGCACGTAGATGGGCGCAAAGGCCTCGGCCTGCGTGATCTCGATGAGGCGTTCCTTGCCCAACTCCAGCATGGCGATGAAGGTCACCACCATGACCGGGGCACCACGGGTCACATCAAACAGGTGCTCGAACTCGACAAAGCGCTTGCCCTGCAAGGTGCGCAAGACGATGCTCATGTGCTCGCGCACCGACAGCTCTTCGCGCGAGATGGTGTGGTGCGTGTGCAGCTTGGCGCGCTGGAGAATGTCGAGCCAGGCCAAGCGCAGATCGTCCACGCTCACTTCGGGGTGACGCGCGTTCGGCGCTGGCTCACTGTGCACCTCGACCCGCATGAAATCACGGCCCAGCACAGGCAACTGGTCCAGTCCGGCTGCGGCCAGCTTCATGCGTTCGTATTCGATGAGGCGGCGTACCAGCTCGGCACGCGGGTCTTCGGCTTCGTCGGCCCCCTCCACCTTCTTCGGTGGCAGCAGCATGCGCGACTTGATCTCGATGAGCATCGCCGCCATCAGCAGGTACTCGGAGGCGAGTTCGAGGTTGCGCTTGCGGATCTGATCGACGTAGGCGAGGTACTGGCGCGTGACGTCGGCCAGTGGGATGTCGAGGATGTTGAAGTTCTGCTTGCGGATCAGGTAGAGCAGCAGATCCAGCGGGCCTTCAAAGGTTTCGAGAAAGACCTCCAGGGCATCGGGCGGGATGTACAGGTCGGTCGGCATGGCGAACAGGGGTTCGCCGTACAGCCGAGCCAAGGCGACCTGATCCACCACCAGGGGCAGGCCCTGGTCATCCAGGCCCGGTGCCTGCGATCCGCCCGGATCGGCGGTCATGGGCTCGTGCGTCACCGCTCAGCCTGTGCCCAGCCTGCTGCAGTGCCGTCAGGCCTTAGTCTGATAGACGTAAGGTTGCTGGGCCACGCGGGCTTCGCGCTGAGCCTTCTGGGTGTCCAGGTCCACCGGGGGACGGTCCCACAGCAGGAAACGGCCTTGACGCTGACGCTCTTCGAGCTGCGGGTCACGCTGCTTGAGGCTGTCGATGAACTGGGTCGCGTCGGACTTGTAAGGCTTCCAGAAAAGAGGCATGGTGTGGTCCTGCAATAGGTATCAAGCTGACCATTTTATCGGTCTTGCGGGACATCCCTCAAGAATCTCTGCTGCCCCGTCACCCGGCGGAACGGCGAAGCCCAGGACAATGCCCACCATGCAGGAAATCGAACTGAAATTCCAAATCCCGGCCCAGGCGCTGGGAGCCGTGCAGGCCGAGCTCACCGCCCTCGATGGCGGCCGGCACAAGCCCTTGCGCTTGCGTGCCGCCTACTTCGACACGCCCGATCGCGCCCTCGCCCATGCCCACATGGCCCTGCGGGTGCGGCAGGAAGGCCGCCAGTGGGTGCAGACGCTCAAGGCAGGCGGCAGCAACACGATGATGCGGCTGGAAGACAACCAGCCCGCCAAGGCACCCAAGGCCAAGCAGCCTGTGGTGGCCGACCTCTCCCGTCACCTGGGGACGCCTGCCGAGGCCGCCTTGCGCGCCGTGCTGGCCTGGGACCCTGTGCAAGACCCCAGCGGCGCGGCCTCGGGCCTGGTCGAGCTGTACCGCACCGACATCACCCGCCATCGCGCCCGGGTGACCGTGGGCGTGGGCACGCTCCATGAAGGCGTGGTGGAGTTGGCGCTCGACCTAGGGCACATCCACGCAGGTGACCTCGATGTGCCGGTGCGTGAGTTGGAGATCGAATCCATTTCCGGCCACCCGATGGCCGTGATCGAAGCCAGCCACGACTGGGTGAAGCGCCACGGCGTCTGGCTGGACACCCAGACCAAGGCCCACCGGGGCGACCGCTTGGCGCGTCTGGCCGCCCTCGTGTCCCAGCCCATCACCAAGGTCAGCAAAGCGAACAGCGAACACACCGTGTTGGCCCGCCCCGCCCGGCTTCAGCCCGACAGCAGCCTGGACGAGGCCTGGCGTGCTGCCCTGGAGAGCTGCCTGGAGCAGATCAGCGGCAACATGAGCGAGCTGGGCACCGCGCCCACCCAGATCACACAAACCGGCTACCAATGGCGACTGGGCTTGCGCCGCCTGCGGGCCCTGGGCAGGCTGCTGAAATCCACCCGCTTGCCTTTCCCGCATGCGGCGCTGGCGCAGGCCGACAAGCTGTACGCCCAGTTGGGCCTGTGGCGCGATGCACAGGCGCTGGCCGACTTGCCCGCCAAGATCGTGCGCAAGGGCGGCCCGGAGCTGCCCCTGCCCTACCCGGACATGGCCGCCACCCACGATGAGGCCGTGATCGCCCTGGCGCGCTCGGCCCCCGCCACCACGTTGTGCCTGGACCTGCTGGCCGCCCTGTTGCACCCGCCGGGAGACAACGCCGAGGCCCAACAGCCGTATCGGCCCTGGTTGGTGCAACGCCTGGGGGCTTGGCGGACACGTTGCCGTCAGGTTGCGCGACACGCTGGCAAGCTGTCAGACATCGAGCTGCACACACTGCGCAAGCGCGCGAAACGTCTGCGGCTGATGGCTGACTTGTTCGCACCGGCCTGGAAGCCCAAGCGACAGCAGGCACATGGCCAGGCCTTGAAGGCTGCGCTCGATGCCATGGGCCGCATGCAAGACGAGGCCGTGGCCGAAAGCTGGTACGCCCAGGCGGCGAAAGACGATGCCCGCGCGCGCTGGGCGCAGGACTGGCTGCATGGCCGACGTCGCAAGCTGCGCAAACAAGCCATTCGCGCCTTGCTGGCTTGGCGGGACGTCAAAGCCCCTTGGTAACGACAAGCGCCGCCGAGACACCGGGCGGCGCTTGTTCCCGATGGCCACGCTCAGGTGCCACCCGCAATGGGTGACACACTGAGGCGGCCGAGGTCGCCAAGACCTCAGCGGATGCGCATGCCCGGCTCGGCGCCGGGGAAGGGTTCGAGCACGTACACGCCCGGGTTGGCCTTCTCGTCGGCGTGTGAAGCGGCCAGCACCATGCCTTCGCTGACGCCGAACTTCATCTTGCGCGGTGCCAAGTTGGCCACCAGCACGGTCAGCTTGCCGATCAGCTGTTCGGGCTGATAGGCCTCCTTGATGCCGCTGAACACATTGCGCGTGCGGCCTTCACCCACGTCGAGCGTCAGGCGCAGCAGCTTGGTGCTGCCTTCCACGTGCTCGGCGTTGACGATCTTGGCAATGCGCAGGTCCACCTTGACGAAGTCGTCGATGGTGATGGTGGGGGCGATCGCCTCGCCGCCGGGCCGCCCCAAGGCGGAGGCATCCCCCTCGGGGGGCATGGGGGCACCACCCTTTTCGCCACCGGGCTGCACGGCCTCGACCACCGGCGCCTCTTCGGGCTTGGGCTCGAACAGCGCATCCAGCATCTTCGGGTCCACACGCTGCATCAGGTGCTGGTAGGCGCCAATGGTGTGGGCGCCCAGCAGGCGTTCGGCATCGGCCATCACCAGCGGCTGCACCTGCAGAAAGGCTTCCACATTGGCCACCAAGGCCGGCAGCACCGGCTTGAGGTAGATGCTCAACAGGCGGAAAGCCTCGATGCAAACGGTGCAGACCTCTTGCAGGCGGGCGTCCTGGCCCTCTTGCTTGGCCAGCTCCCAGGGCTTGTTGGCGTCGACGTACTCGTTGACGCGGTCGGCCAGCAGCATGATCTCGCGCAGCACCTTGCCCAGCTCACGCTGCTCGTAGTGCTCGGCGATGGCTGCGCGTTGGGCTTGCAGGGTGCTCAGCAGGGTCTGACCATCGGCGCCCAAGGCGGCGGTCAACTGGCCACCAAAGCGCTTGCTCAGGAAGCCAGCGGCGCGGCTGGCGATGTTGATGAACTTGCCGACCAGGTCGCTGTTGACGCGCGCGGTGAAGTCGTCGCGGTTGAAGTCCACGTCTTCGACGTTGGCGTTGAGCTTGGCGGCGATGTAGTAGCGCAGCCATTCGGGGTTCATGCCCAGGCTCAGGTACTTGAGCGGGTCCAGGCCGGTGCCACGGCTCTTGGACATCTTCTCGCCGTTGTTCACGGTCATGAAACCGTGCACGTTGACCTGATTGGGCAGCTTGCGGCCGCTGAACTGCAACATCGCGGGCCAGAACAGGGTGTGGAAGTAGGTGATGTCCTTGCCGATGAAGTGCACCTGCTCCACGGCTGGGTCGGCCATGAACTCGTCGAACGAGCGGGCTTCGCCGTACTTGGCCTTCGGGCCGCCAGCGGCAAAGTAGCTCTTGAGCGAAGCCAGGTAGCCAATCGGCGCATCCAGCCACACATAGAAATACTTGCCCGGCGCGCCAGGGATCTCGATGCCGAAGTAAGGCGCATCGCGGCTGATGTCCCAGTCACCCAGGCCACCTTCACCGTTTTCGTCCTTGGTGAACCATTCCTTGATCTTCTTGGCCACGCCGGGCTGCAGCTTGCCGTCTTGCGTCCAGTCCTGCAGGAAGTTCAGACAACGCGGGTCGGACAGTTTGAAGAAATAGTGGTCCGAGGTCTTGAGCACCGGGGTGGCGCCGGACAGGGCCGAATAGGGGTTCTTCAGTTCGGTGGGCGCGTACACGGCGCCGCACACCTCGCACGAGTCGCCGTACTGGTCCTTGGCGCCGCACTTGGGGCACTCGCCCTTGATGAAGCGGTCAGCCAGGAACATGCCCTTTTCAGGGTCGAAGAACTGCTCGATCGGGCGCACGTCGATCAGGCCTTGCTCTTTCAGGGCCAGATAGATGCTCTGCGCCAGTTCGTGGTTTTCGGGGCTGTCGGTGCTCGACCAGTGGTCGAAGCTGATGTGAAAGCCGTCCAGATAGGGTTTGCGGCCTGCGGCGATGTCGGCCACGAACTGCTGCGGCGTCTTGCCGACCTTCTGGGCCGCGATCATGATGGGCGCGCCGTGCGCGTCGTCGGCGCCCACGAAGTGCACCTGATGGCCCTGCATGCGCTGGAAGCGCACCCAGATGTCGGCCTGGATGTACTCCATGATGTGGCCAATGTGGAAGTGGCCGTTGGCATAGGGCAGCGCGGTGGTGACGAAGAGCTGGCGTGACATGGTGGGAATCAGGTGAACGAGAGGCCCGGTCAAGGCAAGACCGAAGTCCCTGTTGGCAGTCGGGGGGTAACCGGTAATTTTAGGGCGCGCTAGACTGCCCGTCTCAAAAGAATGACATGCCCTTTGGAATGAGCACCCCCACGCCTCTTGAAGCCGCAGCCCTCGACGCCCTGCGCAGCGTCATCGACCCCTTGACCGGCCAGGACTGGGTGAGCACGCGCCACCTCAAGTCCCTCACCGTGCAGAACGGCCAGGCCCGCGTCGAGATCGCGCTGGGCTACCCGGCCCGCTCGCAATGGCCCGCCTACACAGCCCTGATCGAAGCTGCGCTCAAGAAGGTGGACGGCATCACCGGCGTGGACGTGGTCTGGTCCACCCAGATCCTCACGCACGCGGCCTCGCGCGGCCAGGCCCTGCTGCCCGGCGTCAAGAACGTGATCGCCGTGGCCTCGGGCAAGGGCGGCGTGGGCAAGAGCACCACCGCTGTCAACCTGGCGCTGGCCCTGGCGGCCGAAGGCGCCCGCGTGGGCATGCTCGACGCCGACATCTACGGCCCCAGCCAGCCGCTGATGCTGGGCATCCAGGGCAAGCCGCCCAGCCCCGATGGCAAGACCATCACGCCGCCGGTCAACCACGGCTTGCAGATGATGTCGATCGGGCTGCTGGTGGACAACCAGGCGGCCACGATCTGGCGCGGCCCGATGGCCAGCCAGGCCTTCGACCAACTGCTGCGCCTGACCAACTGGGGTGAACCGGGTCAACCGCTGGACTACCTGGTGGTCGACATGCCACCGGGCACCGGCGACATCCACCTGAACATCAGCCAGCGCGCCCCGCTGACCGCCGCCGTCATCGTCACCACGCCGCAGGACATTGCCCTGCTGGACGCCCGCAAGGGCCTGCAGATGTTCGAGAAGGTGTCGGTGCCGGTGCTGGGCGTGGTCGAGAACATGGCGGTGTTCTGCTGCCCAAACTGCGGTCATGAAGAGCACATCTTTGGCCAGGACGGCGGCGTGCGCATGGCCGAGGAGTTCCATGTGCCGCTGCTGGGCTCCATGCCGCTGGACTTGAAGATCCGCCTGCAGGCCGACAGCGGCCAGCCCACGCTGGTGGCCGAACCCAACAGCAAGGTGACCGGTCTGTACAAGGACATGGCGCGCAAGCTGGCCGCCGGCCTGTCGAAGCTGCCCAAGGACTACAGTAGCAAGATGCCTGGTGTGAGTGTGCAGACCCAGGGTTGAGCCGACACCGATCAGCGCTGGGTGCGGCGCTGGTGGTGCGGCGAGGCGTCAAGCGTGAAGTAGAAGCAGGCCCCCTGCCCCACTTGCGCCTCGGCCCAGATGCGCCCACCGTGGCGACCAACAATGTGCTGCACGGCCGCCAGCCCAACCCCATTGCCCGGAAATTCCTTGGCATTGTGCAAGCGCTGGAACATGCCAAAGAGTTTGTCGGCGCACGCCATGTCAAAACCAGCACCGTTGTCGCGCACATAAAAAACGGTCGGATCGGTATCCGGCATGAAACCCACATTCACATGGGGTTGCGCCACCTTGTCGCTGTATTTGAGGGCGTTGCCGATGAGATTTTCAAACACACGGCGCAACAAGGCCGGATCCGCCTCGGCCACCATGCCCTCGGCCACCACCAACTCGGCGCGGGCCGCACCGTTGCGCACACCCAGTTGCTCTCGACCCACTTCGAGCGCCAGAGCGCTCACATCCACCGTCTGCCGCGCCAAAGGCTCCGTGGTCAGTTGCGCCTGCACCAGCAGGGCGTCAATCATGCCGTTCATGCGCTCTGCGGCCGCCAACACACGATCAAGGTGCTGATGGGCCTGCGCATCGAGCTGGGCGCCGTAGTCCTCCTTGAGGATGCGGGTGAACCCCTCCACCACCCGCAGTGGCGCACGCAGGTCATGCGACATGGCGTGACGCAACGACACCTGCTCATCGACACCCGTGACAACAGATGCCTGCCCATTTGAGGAGCCAGCGGAGGGTGCTGAAGCAGATTCGGGGAAGTCACTCGCGGTGTGCATTTGACCGATTGTACGGACCGTCAGCAGCGGGTTTTCGCGTCTGGCGCACAAATTCACAGTACCGCTACATTTATACAAACATGCCCTTTCTGCGCCTTCAATCCAGTCTCAATATCTCTCCCTGATGCCTTTTCTCTGGATTCTGATCATTCTGATTCTGGCCGCTGCGGGTGGGCTGTGGTTGCGTTGGCGCCTGCGCCGCAGCCATCAGGCGGTGACCTTGGCCCAAACACAGTTGGGCCTGGCGCAGCAACAGATGAACCGCCTCAGTCTGGTCGCCTCACGCATCAGCAGTGGGGTGGCGATCACTGACCGCCAGGGGGTGGTCGAATGGATCAACCCCGCGCTGCTCGCCTTGACCGGATGGACCGAGGCAGAGGTGTTGCACCAGCCTCTGGCCGACGTCTTGTCCCGCGACGTGCTCGACAGCAAGAGGCTGTCGCAACTGCGTCAGCACCTGGCAGAGGGCTCGTCTTTCCGGATCAACTTCGAGGCCATGCGCCACACCGGCGACCGGTCGACTTCCTACTGGGGAGAAATCGACGCCTACGAAGTGATGGATGAACGGGGGCAGTTCAGCCAGCATGTGTGCCTGATCTCCGACATCAGCAACCGCATGGCGCAAGAGACTCAGCGCGAACAAGAGCGTGCATTTCAGGAAGCCTTGCTGGCCAATCTGCCCGTGAGCCTGTTCGTCGTGGACCCGGTCAACAACCACATCGTCACCATCAACCGGCACGCCGAGGTCGAGTTCAACCTGGTGCGCGACAAGGTGGTGGGGCGCACCATTCAACAAGCCATGGGGCGAGAGGTGCTGCAACGGGTGCAAGCCCACATGGAAGCCGCCACCAGTTCCGGGCAGCCTGTGGAACACGATTTCAGCTGGCATGATGGTTCGCAGATGCGCGTCATCAATGCACGGCACTTCGCACTGCGACACGCCGACGGTCGGCCCCGCCTGCTCATCTCCCTGGTGCGCGACATCACCGTAGCACAGCAAGCCTTGTCGGACCTGGAAGAGTCGGAGCGCCGCTTTCGCGAACTGGTTGAATCCATGGACGATGGCGTTTACGTCAGCGACGGTGGGCGGGCGAAGTGTCTGTACCTCAGTCCGCAGACCAGCGCACTGCTGGGCTTGGCCCCGTCCGACCTCACCGACATTTCCGACCGTTTGCGCGCCCTGGTCATCCCGGAAGACCGCGCGACGCTGGCACATCAGGAAGAGCAGGAGACCCAGCACGAGTCCACCGACGTCTTGCTACGGCTCGACATCCCCGGACGGGGGGTACGGTGGATGCGACACAAGAGCCGCTCGCGCCGACTGCTCAGCGGTGAATCACGCATTTACGGCCTGCTCTCTGATGTAACGGATGAGCGGCAACAGGCCTTGGACCTGCAGCGCGCCCGCGACCTGGCCGAAACTGCCAGCCAGGCCAAGAGCGAGTTCATGGCCAACATGAGCCACGAAATCCGCACGCCCATGAACGGCATCCTGGGCATGACCGAACTGCTGCTGGGCACCGAGCTCAACGACAAGCAGCGCCGCTTTGCCCAGGCCGTTTACCGCTCCGGTGAAAGTCTGCTGGAGATCATCAACGACATCCTCGACTTCGCCAAGATCGATGCCGGCCATGTCGAGCTGGCCTCCGACGACTTCGTGCTGCGCCCCCTGGTCGAAGACATCCTCGAATTGCTGGCGCCGCGCGCGCACGAGCGAGGGCTGGAACTGAGCTTCCGTGAGGCGCCAGGCCTGCCCCAGGTCGTGCATGGCGATGCGCTGCGCCTGCGCCAGGTCCTCACCAATCTGGTGGCCAATGCCATCAAGTTCACCGAACACGGTGAGGTCGTCGTCGACATCAGCCCGTCGGCGCAGCAGTTGCCCTACCAGCCTGACACGATGACCGTGTCATTCCGTGTGCGCGACACCGGCATCGGCATCACCGCCGAAGCCCTGCCTCGGATTTTCCAGGCCTTCATGCAGGCTCATGGCGGCACCGCGCGCCGCTACGGTGGCACCGGACTGGGTCTGCCCATCAGCAAGCAACTGGTTGAGATCATGGGCGGCCGCCTGCAGGTCAGCAGCAGCCCCGGTGTCGGGTCCGAGTTCCACTTCGACATTCCCCTGTCCATCGGGCACACCGCGATCGCGCAGGACCTGGCCAGCGAAGCCACCCTGCCCCCCTACAAGGTGCTGGTGGTCGATGACAACGACACCAATCGCACCGTGCTGGAAAACATGCTCACCGCCTGGGGCATGGAAGTGACGATGGTCAACAGCGGCCGACAGGCGCTGGATCTGCTGCTTGCCGACCCCGAGGTCGACCTCGACATCGACCTCGCGCTGGTGGACATGCACATGCCCGAACTCGATGGTCTGAGCATGGTCGAAATCCTGCGTCGCAGCCGTCGCTACCCACAGCTCAAACTGGTGCTGCTCTCATCCATGTCGTCAGCCGATGAAGTTCAGCGTGCGCAGGATGCGGGCTTCCAGGGCGTCCTGCGCAAACCCTTGCGCAAGGCCGAATTGCGGCAAACTCTGCAAAGCTTGGCCGCCAGCGAGCCCCCGACCGAGGACGCTCGCTACCCAAGACTCGACAAGCGCGTTCTGGTCATTGAAGACAACCCCGTGAACCAGGAAGTGTGCTGCCAGATGCTGCGCCGTCTGGGCTGCGAAGTGCGCGTGGCCAGTTCGGCGCTGGAGGGCTTGCGCCGCCTGGGCGAGCAACGCTACGACCTGATCCTCATGGACATCCAGATGCCCGGCATGGACGGCATCGAAGCCCTCACCTGGTTCCGCAAAGGCAGTGGCAAACGCTTCACCTTCGTGACCCCGCCGGAAACCCCCGTGATCGCCGTGACGGCCAATGCCCTGGAAGGCGACGAACAGCGCTTCCTGGACCTGGGTTTTGACGCTTACCTCTCCAAACCCTTCCGCCAGGGGCAATTGCAGCAGATTCTGCTTGCACACACCGACAAAACCGACAATGCGGAAAACTCCCCCACGGAGACCCGAAACAAGCCGTTTGGCGCCAACAAGCCCGCGCCTGAGGCGGAGGCTGCCCCCCCCCTGCTTGACCCTGATGCACTGAGTCGCCTTCGGGAACTCGATCCCAAAGGCGAGAACCACCTGCTCGAAAGGGTGGCACGCGCGTTCGAAACATCCCTGTCGCGCTTGCTGCCACAATTGAGCGAGGCGGAGCAACAACACGATCTTGCCACTGTGGCGCACGTCGCGCATACACTCAAATCATCGTCAGCCAGTATCGGCGCACTCAAGCTGTCCCAGATGTGCGCCGACATTGAAAGCATCATCCGGCGCCAGACAGGAGAAGACTTGAGCTCACGCATCCGAGACATCCCACTTGAAGCCGAACGCGTCCAGGCGGGGTTGCAGCACGTGCTGGAGACCCAGGCATGAGCAGGGGTAACCCGTTGATCGAAGACGAAGACGAAGACGAGGCCCAGCCCAAGGTCTTGCTCGTTGATGACGACGAGGTCACCTTGCTGTTGACCACGATTGCGCTGCGTGAGCGTGGTTTTGCGGTCACCGAGGTCGCATCGGGTGAACGTGCTTTGCGCCTGCTGGCAAACTGGTCGCCCGATGTGGTCGTGCTCGATGCGGTCATGCCGGGACTGGACGGCTTCGCCACCTGCCAGGAATTGCGCAACCTGCCCGGCCACGAGTCGGTGCCGGTGCTGATGCTCACCGGTCTGGACGACGACGCGTCCATCACCCGCGCCTACGAGGCTGGAGCCACCGACTTTTTCGTCAAAAGCACACAGTGGAGCTTGCTCGCCGGACGCCTGCGCTACCTGCTGCGCTCCGCACGCACCCGGATCGAGCTGGAGCGAAGCAAGGCCAAACTGGCCCGCGCCCAGGATCTGGCCCGCATGGGCAGTTTCGACTGGCGTCGAGGTTCGGCCCTGCTCGATATGTCGCCCGAAGGTCTGAGGGTCTTTGGCCTGGGACCACGTGATCCGGTCAGCGTGCGACAAATTCTGCGCATGATGCCCACCGACGAGCGGCTCAGCTTTCAGTACGTGCTGCACGAAATCTGGCGCCACGGCACGGTCCTGTGCCTTGACGTCAAGGTCACTTTGAAAGACGGACGTCAACGCATCCTGCACCTCGAAGCCGAACCGGAATTCAACGAGCAGGCCACCCTGATCGGCTACACAGGCATCGTCCAGGATGTGACCGATCGCCGCCTGGCCGAAGACCAGATCAAACATCTGGCCAACTTCGACACCCTCACCGGCTTGCCCAATCGCCGACAGCTGTTCCAGCGCACCGAGCGCGCCATCGAGCACGCACGCCGCCTGCACCACGGGGTGGCCTTGCTGCAGGTCGGCCTCGACCGTTTCAAGATCATCAACGAGAACCTGGGGCACCACGCCGGCGACGAGTTGCTGATCGAAGTGGCCAACCGCCTGCGCAACTGCGTGCGGCACTCCGAAGAGATGCTCGACGGTCCGCTTGAGCTCCAGTCGCCGCGCGCTCACCGCAATCTGGAGGCCGTTGGCCGCCTGGGTGCCGACGAGTTTGTGGTGCTGCTGCCGGAGGTGGATCAACCTGAGGAAGCGCTGGTCACCGCCCATCGCATGCTCGACGCCCTGCGTGCGCCTTTGATCATCGGCGGACATGAGTGCTTCGTCACGGCCAGCATCGGGGTGGCGGTGTTCCCTGCCCATGGGGCCAACGCTGCCGACCTGCTGCGCCACGCTGATGTCGCCATGGACCTCGCCAAGAGCCAGGGCCGCAACATGGCACAGCTCTACGATCCCCATCTGGCCAGCAAAGGCCGGGTGCGACTGGAGCTTGATACAGCCTTGCACAAGGCCCTGGAACGCAATGAGCTGGTCCTGCACTACCAGCCCAAGATCGACATGCGCACGCACCGCATGGTGGGTGTCGAAGCCCTGATGCGCTGGCAGCGAGGGGGTCAGCTGGTATCCCCGGCCGAGTTCATTCCGCTCGCCGAGACCACCGGGCTGATCAATGAAATGAGCCTGTGGGCCATCACCGAGGCAGCGCGTCAGGCCAAGCAATGGAAGGCCCAGTTCGGCTTTGATGAGTCGATTGCGGTCAACCTGCCCAGCCGCCTGTTTGATCAGGATGACCTCGTCGAAAAGATCGAGTCGATCCTGCAACGCGAAGCCATCTCGCCGCGCGTGCTCGAACTGGAGATCACGGAAACCAGCCTGATGAAGGACCTGCAGGGCGTTGTGCCCTCGCTCACCCGCCTCAATCAGATCGGCATCGAAATCTCCATTGATGACTTCGGCACGGGCTACTCGTCGCTGTCCTACCTCACCAGCCTGCCCATCAGCGAGCTCAAGATCGACCGCTCCTTTGTGCGCGACCTCGGCGAAACCCCGCAGAGCTCGGCGGTGGTATCGGCCATCATCGCGCTGGCGCGTGCGCTGGGTCTGAGGGTGATTGCCGAAGGCGTCGAAACCACCGCGCAGATGGAAGTGCTCTACAGCCTGGGGTGCCACATCTGCCAGGGCTTCTTGTTTGCGCGCCCGATGCCGGCGGCCCAGATCCCGATCTGGCTGAGCGAGGTGCTCCATGCCAACGGTTTGCCGCGTGTCAGCGACAGCATCGCCCTTCCTCCTCATCCCGTCAGTACCTTGGACTGAACCATGTCCAACACCAGCGGCCGGCGACCGTCCGGCGAACTCACCCCCGCACAGATTGCCAAGGCAGCTCTGGTACGCCTGGCCCAACAGCGGCAAGAACCCACTCCCGAGAACTTCCGCAAGGCCTACGCGCTGGAGTCCGGCGAGGAACTCGGCGCGGGCGGCATCACACAACCTGCGCCCCTCGATGGCCTGCCCCCCAACACCGATGACGGTGGTCGCTGGGCCGACCTGATCTCGCGGATTGTGCGTGGGGCCGAGCGCGGCGGGCGTCAATGGACCTCCGCGCGCAAGAAGGAAAGCCTGCAGCGTGTTCTGGAAGGCAGCCGCAGTTCGGCAACCCGCCTGCACCAGCGACTCAGTCAACTGGTGAGCAGTTGGGACAGCGACACCCTCGACAGCTCGCTGCTTGAAAGTGAAGGCGCCACCACTGCTGGGGAGCCCACCCCTCCACAGGCCAGCCAACCCTCCGTGTCGCCCACCCAGCCCAGTGCCGAAGCACCGCATGCCTGGCCGTCACTGGCGCAACACGCCCTGGGCGAACTGGAACAGACGGTGCTGGTGGCCTTACCCGAAGATCAGCCCCCCTCACGGGAAGCCGCACAGGCACTTCGCAGCGCCCTGTCGCACAGTCGTGAGCCGGACTTGAGCGACGTCGCCACCGTGCAGGCCGAACTCACCCAGGCCTGCGAGCAAGCGCAGCGGATCATCGAACATCGCCACCACCTGATCGCACAACTGACCGAGCTATGCCACTCGCTCACCGACAGCCTGGTTGATCTGTCTGAAGACGACAGCTGGGTTCAGGGCCAGTGCCAGGCCATGCGCCACCAGCTTGACGAAGGCCTGCACAGCCGTGGCGTGCGCCACATGCAGCAACTGCTCAGCGACACCCGCGCGCGCCAGCTGGAGCTCAAACATGAGCGTGAGGCCGCCCGCAAGGCGCTCAAGGATCTGATTCACCAGATGCTGCAGCAGATCGCCCTGCTCGGCAGCACCACCGACCGCTTCCAGAGCAAACTCGGGCAGTATGCTGAAACCATCGGCACTGCAGATTCCATCGAGAGTCTGGCAGGCATCGTGCGCGAGATGGTCGAAGAAAGTCGCGAAGTTCAATCCGTCGTGGCGCAGACGCAAACCCGCCTGCAAAACGAACACGCTCGTGCCACGGAACTGACCGACCGGGTGCGAGAGCTGGAAGATGAGATCCGCAAACTGTCCGACGAAGTCTCCACGGACCCGCTCACCCAGATCGCGAACCGGCGTGGCCTGATGCGCGCTTTCGAGACCGAGCAGGCCCGTGTCGAACGGCAAGGCACACACCTGGCCATTGGTTTGCTGGACGTGGACAACTTCAAGAAGCTCAACGACCAGCTCGGACACCAGACCGGTGATGAGGCGCTCAAGTTTCTGGCGCGGCGCGTCAGCGAATCCCTGCGACCGGTGGACGTGGTGGCGCGCTATGGTGGTGAAGAGTTTGTGGTCATGCTGCCCGACACGCCCGTGGACGAGGCCCAGAGGGTACTCACCCGCCTGCAGCGCAACCTCAGCGCCGAGTTTTTCACCCACGACGAACACCAGGTGTTCATCACCTTCTCGGCCGGCGTCACCACCTACCGGGCCGGCGAGGCCATTGAGGCCGCGCTCGACCGTGCCGACGTGGCGCTCTACGAGGCCAAACGCACCGGCAAAAACCGCACCTGCACCAGTTGATCAGCACGGAGCCTGCGCAGCCAGTCTGCGCAAGGCCGTGGGCACCATCTCAGGCAGGTCATCGGCAACCAGCCCGGGCCCGAAGGCCTGTGCCGCTTCCCCATGCAGCCACACAGCCGCACAGGCTGCCTGCCAAGCAGGCATGCCCTGGGCCAGCAAGCCCAGAATCAAGCCCGCGAGCACATCACCTGAACCTGCCGTGGCCAGCGTGGTGGGCGCACCGTCATTGACCACGGCTCGTCCATCGGGCGCGGCCACCACGGTATCTGCACCCTTGAGCAACACAATGGCGCCACTCAGCTGGGCGGCCTTGCGCACTCGTGCCAGCTTGCTGTCGCAGCCCGCCATGGTGGATGCGGCAAAAATCCGTCCGAACTCGCCTTCATGGGGTGTCATCACCACAGGGCGACCGTGTCCGGCAATGGCCGCGAACAACAAGCTTGGATCATCCTGGAATACCGACAAGGCATCGGCATCCAGCACCACCGGACGACCGCTGGCCAGAACAGTCAGCACCAGTCCCTTCAGCCCGCCTGGATGCGTACCACCCAAGGCACCAGGACCGATCAGGACAGCACTCAGGCGCGCATCATCCAGCAGGGTCTGCAAGCCACCCTGCCATTGGTTGGGACCGACCCCCGCCAGAGGATGCACCATGATGCTGGTCAGGCTGGCGGCATACACCTGCCAGGCACTCTGGGGCACACACACCGTGGTCAGTCCGGCCCCCACCCGTGCAGATGCGCGGGCGGCCAAGCGTGGTGCCCCGGTCATGAGCGGCCCGCCCCACACCAGGGCATGACCACGGTGATACTTGTGAGCACCCACATCTGCGCGTGGATACACCGTCTGCCACACCTGCGGGGTGTTTCGCCAGGTGCGAGGCTGGAGGCGAGGCAACACGGCCTCGGGCACCCCGATGTCGGCCAGCACCCGCTCACCACACAGCAAACGCCCGGGCATCAACACATGAGCGGGCTTGAAACGGAAGAATGTGACCGTCAGCTCACAATGCACCGCGCCGGTCGACACGCCACTGTCGCCCCAGACGCCACTGGGCACATCCACGGCCACAATGGGCAGACCCTTTCGCTGTGCC
>CAYOJR010000006.1:0-2464 GCA_964404335.1 uncultured Aquabacterium sp. | reverse complement strand
CACGTCATGTTGGTTGCAAGGGCAACTCCAAGCCCCAAGCCAGATTCTGCCCACAGTGTGCCGCCAACACCCGCACTCATGGCACCCCCACCATCGCATCCGCCCGGAAATCGCCAACAAGACCACGGGAATTGTGCCGATCGCAGCGGGATTGCACTGCTCAACGGTTCTCAACGGCTCGCTTTCTGACACACCTCGACCTACAGCTCACTTTTGGTGAAAACCAAGAGCCTGTACCTCCCACAGCTCCTGATGGCTGCTGTGTGTCTTGTAGCCCTGACTGCAGACCCACTTCAGGTCAAGCTACGGGTGCTGCAATTTTCCAGACTACTCAGTGTGTCCTGGTCCCTGAACAACGTACTGCTGCACGAGAGACTGAAATGGAGAACTGCTCCTCGACCCCGAGCGACCATGTGTCCAGGAGCGGGTCGGACTTGACCTCATCGTGCACCAGATGGTCCACCGAGAGCAGCGCAAACCAGAGGTTGCTGACGTAGAGCCCCGCAGCAACGGCACCGACGACGAGCTCACGAACCTCGAGCAAGGAATGCGTGAGACCAAACACGAGCACGGTCACCGCTATCAGGAGAGCGGCCGCCGGTAACAGACGTCGCACCCGTCCGGCGTAAAACTGCAGGAAGTTGATGCGCCCCGAGGCCTCAAGCTCGCCTATCAGCTTTGCTGTGATCAGGTAGCAGGACACGATGAAAAACACATCGACGCCAACATCGCCACCGGGCATTGCTTGCGGCCAGGCGTAAAAGATGACGACGGCCAGAACGGCGATTGCACAAAGGGCCTGCATGTCGCTCCGAAACGCGCCGTCTTCGGAAGACGTCGTGGCCGGGGACTGCAGCGACGGAGTAAGGCAAGGTCACCTCCTTACAAACCGTCGAACAACTTTACATGAAGACCTCAAGCCAATGCCACGAATACATGAAATATGAAGAAACATCTTATAAAACAAATACTTGCGCATCCCTCAGCACACGTGGCACAAAACCTGCCTGTGATCAGCAAAGCTGGTTGCGTGGTCGCAACAACCTGTCGAGCAGTCAGCGAAAGGCAGCTGGATAACTGGGTCAACCTAGAGAGGGTTCCACATGAAATTGGGATTTGTAAAGCTCGCCATCGCCGCAACCATGCTCGCGCTGGCAGGTACATCGCAAGCGGCGGTCATCACCTTCACGGGGGGCACCGTGTACGGCGGCGGTGACTACTACGAAGAAGACGGATTCCGGGTAAACGCCATTGGCGGCACCGCCTCCTTCGGCAACTACTACGGCACTGGCAACAACGTCATCCATGCACACTGGGCACCTCCTGGCGGTGGTCTCGGAACCGTAACTGGCATTGACATTACCAAGGTCGGCGGTGGCACGTTCGATCTCAACTACTTCATCCTGACCTCGAACACCATGACCGGCGGCGCCCCTGCGAGCGGCACCGAGCAGACCTGGATCGAGGGTTTCGTGGGCGGCGTATCGACGGGCGCCGCGTTGCTGCTCCCACCCGAAGACTGGGGCTTCCCGGCCACGCAGATTTTCCTTGGCAGCAATTTCGACGCCGTCGATTCCGTCCGCTTCTTCGTCACCAACAGTGTCGACTGCTTCGGCATGGACGAGTTCTACATCGACGAAGACGCGCCCAACGCGATTCCGGAGCCGTCATCGCTGGCCCTCGCCGGCTTGGCCATGGTGGGCCTGGTCGGGGCACGACGCAAAAAGAAGTAAGGTCGCTCTACCTTGCGCCGTAAAGCCCGCTCTCGCGGGCTTTTTTCATAGTCCGCCAACCAAGATGACAAGCTGGGATGGTGCCTTTCACGCTTGTTGACAGGCACAAGCAGCCGCAGCCCCAACGCAGATGCCGCCACGCCTAAACTGGGTTGATGCGAGAACATGTTCGTGTTCAACGGGCATTCTAAGCTGGAGCCTACGGTGAGGCACCTCGGCATCAAGGTGGATGAAGAGACGACCTTCAGCCATCTGTCAGACACCCTGTGCAAGGGCAGCCCATCAAATCGGCTTGCTGTTTGAAGTGCGTCTGAGCGACTGATATCCGGGGCAAAGCCATCTGTCATGGGCGTCAGCCCTCAATGACCGCTGGCGGCATTCACGGACATCTAGGCGCCGCCAGCGAACGTCGCAAGTCAGCCTAAAGCGGACGCACAGGCTGTTGCTCCGGCTGGGCAAGTGGACAGCCAGAAGCGGGTTTGCACGACGATCAGTCGTCAGTTTCGCTGCTGCGCTTGAGCCCCAACGCTCACATTGCAGAGTTGTGGACCCATCTGAGCGCCGAACAAGACCAGCGAAGTCCAACAGAAGCCAGCACGTCATGGCACGCCAAATAGCATACCAAGGCAACCAAAAACAAAAAAGCCTAAGCAAATCAATCGCTTAGGCCTCTTGTTTGGCGGGTGCGGTGAGATTCGAACTCACGGAACGCGCAAACGTTCGCCGGTTTT
>CAYOJR010000005.1:15970-32805 GCA_964404335.1 uncultured Aquabacterium sp. | reverse complement strand
CATGACGGCCACCCACTTTCAAAACAATGTCAACGCCGGATCAGCGCTTGTCCAGGCCTTGAGGCGGCCAGGCTTCCAGGCGCGAACCCAGGGCCAGACCACGGGAAGCCAGAACTTCCTTGATCTCATTGAGCGACTTGCGACCCAGGTTCGGGGTCTTGAGCAACTCGGTCTCGGTGCGCTGAATCAGGTCGCCGATGTAGTAGATGTTCTCGGCCTTCAGGCAGTTGGCCGAACGCACGGTCAACTCCAGCTCGTCCACCGGACGCAGCAGGATCGGATCGAACACGGCGCTGGACTTCGGCGCATCGATCAGCGTCTGCAGATCGTTGCCTTCCAGATGCGCGAACGCAGCCAGCTGCTCCACCAGGATCTTGGCCGAAGCGCGGATCGACTCTTCCGGCGTGATGGCGCCGTTGGTTTCGATTTCCATGACCAGCTTGTCCAGGTCGGTGCGCTGTTCCACACGGGCGCTTTCGACCGTGTAGCTCACGCGGCGAACCGGCGAGAACGAAGCGTCCAGCACGATGCGGCCGATGGCCTTGCTGCTTTCTTCGCCATAGCGACGCACGTTGCCCGGCACATAACCACGGCCCTTTTCGACCTTGATCTGCATGTCGAGCTTGCCGCCTTGCGACAGGTGTGCAATCACGTGACCCGGATTGATGATCTCGACGTCATGGGGCGTCTGGATGTCAGCGGCCGTGACGGGGCCTTCGCCATCCTTGCGCAGCACCAGCGTGACTTCGTCACGGTTGTGCAGGCGGAACACCACGCCCTTGAGGTTCAACATGATGTGAACCACATCTTCCTGAACGCCATCGATGGCGGAGTACTCGTGCAGGACGCCAGCGATCGTGACTTCCGTGGGCGCGAAACCAACCATCGACGACAGCAGCACGCGACGCAGCGCGTTGCCGAGGGTGTGACCATAGCCGCGCTCGAACGGTTCGAGCGTGACCTTGGCGCGGTTACCGCCCAGCGGTTCCACCTGAATGGCTTTGGGTTTCAGCAAATTGGTTTGCATGAGGTCTTCCTGTCAATACCCTCGGCTCGTTACACCGATAAGGCCGCTGGACCAACCGGAGCACCTGCTCCGGCCCTGAAATATGAATGCACAAGGCCGCACGACACGACGCAACGCCGTGCAGTGCAGCCCGAAGAATGCATTAACGCGAATACAGTTCGACGATCAACGATTCGTTGATGTCGGAGCCGAACTCATCACGGTCCGGGCTCTTCTTGAACACGCCTTCCAACTTGGCGCCGTCCACTTGCACCCAGCCGGGCAGACCGATGGACTCGGCCAGCTTGTAAGCTTCCTGCACGCGCACTTGCTTCTTGGCCTTTTCGCGCACAGCCACCACGTCGCCGGTCTTGACCAGGAACGAAGGGATGTTGACGACCTGGCCGTTCACCACGATGCCCTTGTGACCCACCAGCTGACGCGCTTCGGCGCGGGTGGAGGCATAACCCATGCGATAAACGACGTTGTCGAGGCGCGATTCCAACAGGCTCAGCAAGTTGGCACCGGTGTTGCCCTTGCGGCGCTCGGCTTCGGCGAAATAGCGGCGGAATTGCTTCTCCAGCACACCGTACATGCGCTTGACCTTCTGCTTTTCACGCAGTTGCAGACCGTAGTCAGACGTACGCGAGCCAGAGGTGCGGCCATGTTGGCCAGGCTTCGTGTCAAACTTGGCCTTGTCGCTGATGGGGCGACGGGCGCTCTTCAAAAACAGGTCGGTGCCTTCACGGCGGGCCAGTTTGGCCTTGGGTCCGAGGTAACGTGCCACTTTTCGTGTCCTTGTTGATATGTCTGACGTCAGTCCAAGGGACCAACGCGAGTCTGGCAGCGATGAACGCCAGCACAGACGGTGGGCTTATCGGCTGCGCTTGACGACGGAACGTCGCCGCTGCACGCAGCCACAAAACTTGCCATTATAACAATGGCCTGCCGCTCATTCTGCGCACCGGACGGCGCGTCAGGACTACACAACAGATAACCTCGCCCGCCACGTTGACGTGACCAGCGAGGTTGAAGCCAACTCACCTGACGGCGAGTTCAGCAAAGCGCATCAGATACGACGACGCTTCTGAGGACGGCAGCCGTTGTGCGGCACCGGCGTCACGTCAGAAATCGAGGCGATGCGGATGCCCAAGGCAGCCAGGGCGCGCACCGACGATTCGCGACCAGGGCCCGGGCCCTTGATCTCGACGTCGAGGTTCTTGATGCCTTGCTCTTGCGCAGCGCGACCTGCCACTTCAGCAGCCACCTGGGCAGCGAACGGCGTGGACTTGCGCGAGCCCTTGAAGCCTTGACCACCCGACGAAGCCCACGACAAGGCATTGCCTTGACGGTCCGTGATGGTGATGATGGTATTGTTGAAGGATGCGTGCACGTGGGCAATACCGTCAGCAATGTTCTTGCGGACTCGTTTGCTCACACGACGTGCAGCGCTGTTCGCAGGTGCTTTAGCCATGATTTATCTCTCTTGAACTCAGTCGCTTAGCCTGATCACTTCTTGCCAGCGATCGCCTTACGCGGACCCTTGCGAGTGCGAGCGTTGGTGCGAGTGCGTTGGCCACGAAGGGGCAGACCACGACGGTGACGGAAGCCGCGATAGCAGCCCAGATCCATCAGTCGCTTGATGTTCATCGAGAGCTCGCGGCGCAGGTCACCCTCAATGGTGAGCTTGCCCACTTCTTCCCGAATCTTTTCCAAGTCGCCGTCGGTCAATTCCTTGATCTTCTTGTTGAAGGGAATGCCCGCCGCCGTGCAGATCTTCTGCGCGGTGGTGCGACCAATGCCGTAGATCGAAGTCAGACCGATTTCGGTATGCTTGTGCGGCGGAATGTTGATGCCAGCAATACGTGCCATAACTGTCCTCTGAACGCGTGTGTCGTCGCCAGGTCAGGCAATCAGCCTTGACGCTGCTTGTGACGCGGGTCGGTGCAGATCACGCGAACCACGCCCTTGCGACGGATGATTTTGCAATTACGGCACATCTTCTTGACGGATGCCGAGACTTTCATGGTCTTCTCCTGAACCGCCGATCTCTCAGCGGAAATTCGCCCACGTTTCCGGGGTCAACTAACTTCAAGCTCACTTCGCCCGGAACACGATGCGAGCACGACTCAAAACGTATCGCAAGCAGTCAACACCACTCTTCGCCAGGGGAGCCCGACATTCTAATACAAATGTGCGGCATCTGGAAGCGATGAAGGCTGCAAGTTCATCAAATCAGTGCAAAAGGGAAGACTGCCCACCCACATGGGTGTGTTGGCCACCTGACTCCACCAGATGATGCCTCACCTGGCCCCTTGCTTCACCAGCGTTGCTGGTGTGTCTCAATTCGACTTGAAACTTGCCTTCTTCAGCAGAGAGTCATACTGCTGCGACATCACGTAAGACTGAACCTGTGCCCAGAAATCCATCGTGACCACCACGATGATGAGCAAGGACGTCCCACCGAAATAAAACGGAACATTGTACTTGAGCACGAGGAACTCAGGCACCAGGCACACCGCCGTGATGTAGACCGCACCCACCAGGGTCAAGCGACCCAGAATCTTGTCGATGTAGCGGGCAGTCTGGTCACCGGGGCGAATGCCAGGAATGAACGCGCCACTCTTCTTCAGGTTGTCTGCGGTCTCGCGGCTGTTGAAAACCAGCGCCGTGTAGAAGAAGCAGAAAAAGATGATCGCAGCGGAGTAGAGCAGAACGTAGATAGGCTGACCTGGAGAGAGCATCGACGCCAGATCCTTCAACCAGCGCATGCTGTCGCCCGTGGCAAACCAACCCACTGCCGTGGTCGGCAACAGAATGATGGAGGACGCGAAGATCGGAGGAATCACGCCCGCCATGTTGATCTTCAGGGGCAGGTGCGAAGACTGACCACCGTAGACGCGGTTGCCAACCTGACGCTTGGCGTAGTTGACCAGGATCTTGCGCTGACCCCGCTCGACGAACACCACCAGATAGGTGACCAGAACCACCAGCGCCATGATGAAGATGGCTGCAGGGATGCTCATGGCACCGGTGCGGATCAGCTCGAACAGACCACCCATTGCAGAGGGCAGACCTGCAGCGATACCGCCAAAAATCAGGATCGAAATACCGTTGCCCAGACCACGCTCGGTGATTTGCTCACCCAACCACATGAGGAACATGGTGCCAGCAGTCAGGCTGATCACCGCAGTCATGCGGAAACCGAAACCAGGATCGATCACCAGACCGGCCGAGCCTTCCAGCGCCACGGCAATGCCAAATGACTGGAACAGAGCGAGACCCAGGGTGGCGAAACGCGTGTACTGAGTGATCTTGCGGCGGCCGGCCTCACCTTCCTTTTTCAAGGCTTCGAGCGTCGGCACCACATAGCCCATCATCTGCATGATGATGGACGCAGAAATGTAGGGCATGATGCCCAGCGCGAACACGGTGAAGCGCGACAGCGCCCCGCCCGAGAACATGTTGAACAGACTCAGGATGCCACCTTGCTGGCCCTTGAACAACTGTTGCAGCTGCGCCGGGTCGATACCGGGAACGGGGATGTGCGCCCCGATGCGGTAGACCACCAACGCGAGCAGCAGGAAGACCAAGCGACGTTGCAGGTCGCCATACTTGCCGCTTTGAGCCAGTTGTGTGGGAGAAGTTGCCACGCTGAGTCCGTTTTCTGTCTTACGTTCGTGCTTGGATCGCAGGCTTATTCAGCCAGCGAACCACCAGCGGCTTCGATCGCTGCCTTGGCACCAGCGGTCGCGCCGATGCCCTTGAGCACCACCTTGGCCGACAGTTCGCCCGACTTGATCACCTTGACCACCTTGGCGATCTGGGGGATCAGGCCGGCAGCCTTCAGCGAAAACACGTCGACTTCAGCCGCGCCCAGAGCTTGCAACTCGGACAGGGTGATCTCGGCGTTGTACTTCAGCAGATGCGACTTGAAGCCACGCTTGGGCAGGCGACGCTGCAGAGGCATTTGACCGCCTTCGAAGCCGACCTTGTGGTAGCCGCCCGAACGCGATTTTTGACCCTTGTGACCGCGACCGGCGGTCTTGCCCAGGCCGGAGCCGATGCCACGGCCGACACGGCGCTTGACATGCTTGGCGCCCGCAGAGGGCTTGATGCTATTGAGTTCCATGGTGTTCCCCAGCGTCACAGTGCTTACAGCACTGCAACCAAGTAGCTGACCTTGTTGATCATGCCGCGAACAGCGGGCGTGTCTTCCAGGACAGCCGTGCTGTTCATGCGACGCAGACCCAGACCACGCACGGTGGCGCGGTGGTCGGCACGGGTGCCGATCGGGCTGCGCACCAACTTGACGGTGACAGTTTTCTTTTCGCTCATCTCAGCTCTCCCGCGATCAGTTGAAGATGTCTTCAACGTTCAGACCGCGCTTGGCAGCGACTTCGGCCGGCGTCGTCGCCTTGTTCAGGGCGTCGAACGTGGCACGAACCATGTTGTAAGGGTTGCTCGAACCGAGGCTCTTGGCCACGATGTCGGTGACGCCCATCACTTCAAACACAGCGCGCATCGGGCCGCCGGCGATGATGCCGGTACCGGCGGGAGCCGGAGCCAGCAGCACCTTGGCTGCGCCGTGTTCGCCACGGATGTTGTGATGCACGGAGCCGTTCTTCAGCGAGACCTTGACCATGTTGCGACGAGCTTGGTCCATGGCTTTTTGAACAGCCAGCGGCACTTCACGCGCCTTACCCTTGCCCATGCCAACACGGCCATCACCGTCGCCCACCACGGTCAGAGCTGCGAAGCCCATGATCCGGCCGCCCTTGACCACCTTGGTCACGCGGTTCACCTGGATCATCTTCTCGCGCAGACCGTCGTCGCGACCTTCGTCCGCTACCTTGGGTTGAAACTTAGCCATTTGAATTTCCTTCCGGTTGCCGACGCGGCTTAGAACTGAAGACCGGCTTCACGCGCGGCTTCAGCCAAGGCCTTCACACGACCGTGATACTGGAAACCAGCGCG
Source organism: uncultured Aquabacterium sp. (assembly GCA_964404335.1). GTDB lineage: Bacteria > Pseudomonadota > Gammaproteobacteria > Burkholderiales > Burkholderiaceae_C > Aquabacterium. The sequence goes on along the minus strand of CAYOJR010000005.1, from coordinate 26,822 downwards.
GTCGAAAGCGACCTTCTCGACGCCAGCAGCCTTGGCCTTCTCGGCGATGCGCTTGCCGATCAGGGTGGCGGCAGCAGCGTTGCCACCGTTCTTGATCTGCTCGCGCACTTCCTTCTCGGCGGTCGAGGCGGTGGCCAGGACCTTGCTGCCGTCGCCAGAAATCACGCTGGCGTAGATGTGCTGGTTGGTACGGAAGACCGTCAGACGCACTGCGCCTTGCAGGGCGATGCGGGCACGCGTCTGGCGTGCGCGACGCAGGCGCTGTTCCTTCTTGCTTGTTGCCATGATGAATCAGCTCCTTACTTCTTCTTGGTCTCTTTGATGACCACGCGCTCGTCGGCGTACCGGATGCCCTTGCCCTTGTAGGGCTCTGGCGGACGGAAAGCGCGAATCTCAGCGGCGATCTGACCAACGACCTGGCGATCGGAACCCTTGATCAGGATTTCGGTCGGGGCCGGCGTCTCAACCTTGATACCAGCAGGCATGTCCTTCACCACGGGGTGAGAGAAACCAATCTGCAGGTTCAGCTTTTGACCTTGTGCCTGAGCACGGAAGCCCACGCCCACCAGGGTCAGCTTCTTCTCGAAGCCCTTGCTGACACCGTTGACGGTGTTGTTCAGCAGAGCACGGAAGGTGCCGGACATGGCATTGGCAGCGGCGGTGTCGTTAGCCGGGGCCACCTTCAACTGACCGGCTTCGTTCGACACGACAACCAGGTTGTTGGCAGGCAGGCTCAGCGTACCGAGGCTACCCTTGATGGTGACAGCGGCTGGGGTGATCTGGACGTCCACACCTTGAGGGACGGCGATCGGCATTTTTCCAACGCGGGACATTGCGATTGCTCCTCGATTAGGCGACGTAGCAGAGCACTTCGCCACCGATGCCGGCAGCGCGAGCCTTGCGATCGGTCATCACACCCTTGGGGGTAGTCACGATTGCCACACCCAGGCCATTCATGACCTGAGGGATGTCGTGACGGCCCTTGTAGATGCGCAGACCGGGGCGGGACACACGCTCGATGCGCTCGATGACCGGGCGACCAGCGTAGTACTTCAACGAAATTTCCAGCGTGGGCTTTGCAGCCTCGCCGGTGACGGCGAAACCGTCAATGTAGCCTTCGTCCTTCAGGACCTGGGCAATCGCGACTTTCAGCTTGGACGACGGCATGGCAACGCCGGTCTTGGAGACCATTTGGGCGTTACGGATGCGTGTCAGCATGTCGGCGATGGGATCACTCATGCTCATGGGATAACTCCTGTTCGTGACCTGCTGGGATTACCAGCTCGCCTTGGTGACACCGGGGATGTCGCCAGCGAAAGCCAGTTCACGGATCTTGCTACGACCCAGACCAAACTGACGGAACGTGCCACGGGGGCGACCAGTCAGATTGCAGCGAGCGCGCAGACGGGTCGGGTTGGCATTGCGGGGCAGCTTTTGCAGCTCAAGACGGGCAGCGTAACGCTCTTCTTCCGACTTCTTGGCGTCATCGATGATGGCCTTCAGTTCGGCGTACTTTTGTGCGTACTTGGCAACCAGCTTTTCGCGCTTTTCTTCGCGTTGCTTCAAGGATACTTTTGCCACGATGTACCTCAGTTCTTGAACGGGAACTTGAAAGCAGCCAGCAGAGCCTTCGCTTCGTCGTCGGTCTTGGCCGTCGTCGTGATGCTGATGTTCAGACCACGGATGGCATCGATCTTGTCGTATTCGATTTCCGGGAAAATGATCTGTTCCTTGACGCCGACGTTGTAGTTGCCGCGACCGTCAAAAGAACGACCCGAGATACCGCGGAAGTCACGCACGCGGGGCAGCGAGATGGTGACGAAGCGGTCCAGGAATTCGAACATGGTGGCACCGCGCAGGGTGACCATGCAGCCGATGGGCATGTTTTCGCGGATCTTGAAGCCGGCGATGGGCTTGCGGGACATGGTGACCACGGGCTTTTGGCCAGCGATCTTGGTCAGGTCGCCAACGGCGTGTTCCATGACCTTCTTGTCCGACACGGCTTCCGAGACACCCATGTTCAGGGTGATCTTGGTCAGACGCGGCACTTCCATGACCGACTTGTAGCCGAACTTGGTCATCAGGTCGGGAACGACCTTTTCGCGGTAAAACTGCTGCAGGCGAGCTTGTGTTTGAGCCATTTTTGACCTCAAGCCTTGATTTCTTCGCCGCTGGACTTGAAGACGCGCACTTTCTTGCCGTCTGCCAGGAGCTTGATACCGACGCGGTCAGCCTTGCCGGAAGCAGGGTTGAAAATTGCCACGTTGGACTGATGGATGGGCATGGTCTTGTCAACGATGCCGCCGGTGGTGCCCTTCAGGGGGTTCGGCTTGACGTGCTTTTTGGCAACGTTCACGCCTTCGACCAACAGGTGGTCGGCATCCACGCGAGCGGACACAGTGCCACGCTTGCCTTTGTCGCGGCCGGTCAAAACGATGACCTGGTCGCCTGTCTTGAGCTTGTTCATAGAGCTGTCCTTTGCGTTACGCCGAGGGATTACAGAACCTCGGGAGCCAGCGACACGATCTTCATGAAGCGCTCGGAACGCAGTTCACGCGTCACCGGGCCGAAGATGCGGGTGCCGATCGGCTCCAGCTTGGCGTTCAGCAGCACGGCGGCATTGCCATCAAACTTCACCAGAGAGCCGTCTTGACGACGAACACCCTTGGCAGTGCGGACGACCACAGCGCTGTAAACCTCGCCCTTTTTGACGCGACCACGCGGTGCAGCTTCTTTGATGCTGACCTTGATGATGTCGCCAATACCGGCGTAACGACGCTTTGAGCCACCGAGCACCTTGATGCACATGACGCTCTTAGCACCCGTGTTGTCAGCGACGTCAAGTCGCGATTGCATTTGGATCATGGTGTACCCCAACTTGGCCCGGCCGGCTGTGCAAACCACTGCACAACAACGAACGGTCAGTCTTGGGCCCGTAGAACGGGCGGATCTGAACAAGCTCACAACTTCGTGAATCCTGCCGCAGCGCCTGCTTGTTGCAATTTGAGTCTTACAACTTGCCAGCGAGGGTAACCAGGCCGAAATTGATCGCTTGAACAGCGAAGCCTTGCATTATGCCTGAGGAGTCGACACAGGGTCAAGCACTTCGTGCAAAAAATCGCAAGGAGCGAATCGTCCCTGCGCTGACAGGCGCAGGGACGATGGAGATCAGGCTGTGCCGCCGACCGTCAGGCCTTCGATGCGAAGCGTGGGTTGGCCCACGCCAACAGGCACGCTCTGGCCTTCCTTGCCGCAGGTACCCACGCCGGGGTCAAGCGCGAGGTCGTTGCCGACCATGCTGACGCGGGTCATGGCGTCGGGACCGTTGCCGATCAGGGTGGCGCCCTTGACCGGATACTGGATCTTGCCGTTTTCGACCCAGTAGGCCTCGGAGGCGGAGAAGACGAACTTGCCGCTGGTGATGTCAACCTGCCCGCCGCCGAAGTTGACGGCGTAGAGGCCGCGGTCGATGGAGGCGACGATTTCCTGCGGGTCCTTGTCGCCGGCCAACATGTAGGTGTTGGTCATGCGGGGCATGGGCAGGTGGGCGTAGCTCTCGCGGCGGCCGTTGCCGGTGGGCGCCGTCTTCATCAGGCGGGCGTTGGTGGCGTCCTGCATGTAGTTGCGCAGGATGCCGTCTTCGATGAGGACGGTGCGCTGGGTCGCGTGGCCTTCGTCGTCGATGTTGAGCGAGCCACGGCGGTCAGGCAGCGTGCCGTCATCCAGAATGGTGACGCCCTTGGCAGCGACGCGCTGGCCGATGCAGCCTGAGAAGACACTGGAGCCTTTGCGGTTGAAGTCGCCTTCCAGGCCGTGGCCGACGGCTTCGTGCAGCAGGATGCCGGGCCAGCCGTTGCCGAGGACGACCGTCATTTCGCCAGCAGGGGCGGGACGGGCTTCGAGGTTGACAAGGGCAGCGTGAACGGCCTGGTCCACATAGGTTTGGGTGATGGCCTGACTGAGGTAGCGCAGGTCGTAGCGCCCCCCACCGCCGGCCGTGCCGACTTCGCGACGACCGTGCTGCTCGGCGATGACGGTGAGCGAGAGACGGATCAGAGGGCGGACGTCGGCCGCCATGGTGCCGTCGGCGCGGGCGACCATGACGACGTCGTACTCGCAGCCGAGGCCGGCCATGACCTGGACGATGCGAGGGTCCTTGGCACGTGCGCGGCGTTCGACGTCTTCCAGCAGGGCCACCTTGGCGGCGCTGTCGAGCGAGGCGATGGGGTCAAAAGCCGGATAGAGGGTGCGGCTGGGAGCGACGCGAGGTTCGCCCACTTTGACCTTGCGGCTTTGGCCGGCGGCGGCGATGGTGCGCACGGTGCGGGCAGCGTCGAGCAGGGCCGCTTCGGAAATGTCGTCCGAGTAGGCGAAAGCGGTTTTCTCGCCGGAGATGGCGCGCACGCCGACGCCCTGGTCGATGCCGAAGCTGCCGGACTTGACGATGCCCTCTTCCAGGCTCCAGCCTTCGCTGCGGGTGTACTGGAAGTAGAGGTCAGCATCGTCCACGCGGTGGGCGGTGATGACCTGCAGGGCCTTGAGCAGAGTGGACTCGTCCAGCTGGTAGGGAGCGAGCAGCAGCTCACGGGCAGTCTGGAGGCGGGCGATGGTGGCGTCAACGGCGATCATGGGCGCATTGTAGGCATGGCGACCGTCAGTCGTCGGCGTCAGGGGCATCGAAGCCGGAGCGGCAGGCCAAGGCCTGCTCGTACAGCGCTTTGCGCGGCAGTCCGGTGAGGTCGGACAACAGGCCCGCAGCCTGCTTGACGGGAATGTGCTGGACCAGCGTTTGCAGGAGCGCAGCCTGGGCCGGCGTCAGCAGGATCTCGGACGCCTCTTCAGGCTGGGCGTGGACGACGATGACGAATTCGCCGCGCTGGCGGTGCGCCTCGGCGGTGAGCCAGGCGGGGAAGTCGGCCACCGGCAGCGTGGCGATCTCTTCGAACTGCTTGGTGAGCTCACGGCACAGCGTGAGGCGGCCCTGAGGCAGCACCTCCACGAGGTCGCGGGCCAGGGCGTCGATGCGGTGCGGGGCCTCGAAGAGCACCACGCTGCAGGACTGGCCCAGCACCTCGCGCAGCTGGGTCTGACGGGCAGCCCCTTTGGCAGGGAGAAAACCGAGGAAGCGAAAGCCCTGGGCGACGGTGTCACCGGCCACGCTCATGGCGGTGGTGACACTGCTGGCGCCCGGCAAGGGCACGACGGTGAGGCCGGCGGCCTGGGCGGCTTGCACGAGGTGGGCACCGGGGTCGGACACGGCGGGGGTGCCGGCGTCGCTGACGTAGGCCACGCGCTGGCCGGCCTGCATGAGCGCGATCAGGGCCTGGGCGCCGCCCACCTCGTTGTGCTGGTGCAGGGGCACGAGGCGCTTGTCGATGCCAAGGTGGCGCAGAAAGCTCCCGGTGACGCGCGTGTCTTCGCAGGCGACGACGTCGGCCAGCGTGAGGGCCTGGACGGCGCGCAGGGTGATGTCGGCCAGGTTGCCGATGGGTGTGGCGACCAGATAGAGCGCACCTTTGGGATACTGCTGGGCGCCGGCCACGTGTTGGGCCGCCTGGAGCAGCAGATTGGCATCGATGGTCACAACAAAGTCCCGGGGAGATGAGGGTGAGGAGCGGGCACTGCGGCATTTGCTGGCGCAGGGCCTGACGCTGGTAGAGCGCAATTATCGGGTGGCGCGCGGGCCGAGCGCACGCGGGGCCGAGGTCGACCTGATCATGCGCGCCCCGGACGCGGAAGGGACACTGGTGTTCGTGGAGGTGCGCCAGCGCAGTGCGCGCAACCATGGTGGGGCCGCCGCCACGGTATCGCGGGGCAAGCAGCGGCGCTGCATTTTGGGGGCGCAGTTTTACCTGTCCACCCTGAAGGTGTGGCCGCCCTGTCGGTTTGACGTGGTGGCCATTGATGGCGAGGCCGTGACCTGGCTGCCTGCGGCCTTTGATGCGTCCTGACGCCCGCGACTGGCAAACCCTGGGTATCATCCGCGCCATGCCGGATTCCTCCTTTCAGCAGTCTTATCTGCAGCAGCCTTTGCTGGAAACCGCCGACTGGCTGTATCAGTCGTCCGAGCGGTTGGCCCAGCAGCTGAATTACGCGGCCTTGGCCCTGATGCACACCATCACCTCGGGCGGCAAGGTGTTGTGCGCCGGTGAGGGCGAAGCCGCCTGGCTGGCCCAGCAGGCCGCCACCTGGCTGGTGCGGGGCACGGGGCGTGAGCGACCTCCCCTGTCGGCCATGGCGCTGGTGCCACCTGCCGGTTCATTGCAATCCACCTTGACGCAGCAGGTGCGTGCGCTGGCCCATCCAGGCGATGTGTGGCTGGCATTCTCGCTGGAGCGCGATGACCCCGATCTGCTGGCCGCCACGGAAGCGGCAGCGGAACTGGACCTGACTTTGGTGGTCTTCACAGGAGAAGCGGCCCGCACGCTGGGGCCGCAGTTGCGTGACACGGATGTGTGGGTGCCTCTGCCGGGCACGCGCGAATCCACCCTGTTTGCGATCGCCTGGCTGGCCCTGGAAGGCCTGTGTGCGGCCGTGGACACCCATTTGCTTGGAGAGGATGCTTGATGAGCCGTTTGACTTTCACCCCTGTGGTATTGCGCTGGACCGCCGCCCTGGTGGCCGCACTGAGCCTGTCCGCCTGCGCCCCGCTGGTGCTGGGCACCGCCGTGGGTGGCGCTTTTGTGGCCACCGATCGCCGAACCTCGGGGACTCAGCTGGAAGACCAGGGCATCAAGATCAAGGCCGCCAACCGCATCCGCGAAGCGCTGACGGACCGTGGGCATGTGAGCGTGAATGCCTACAACCGCAGGGTGCTGTTGACCGGTGAGGTGCCGACCGAAGCCGACCGGGCTGCGGCGGAGGCGGCTGCCGCACAGACCGAGAACGTGGTGGGCGTGGTCAATGAGCTGATGGTGGGCTTCAACAGCACCTTGGCTTCACGCTCGAATGACATGCTGGTGGCCACCAAGGTGCGTGCCACGCTGGTGGACGCCCGCGACCTGATGAGCAATGCCTTCGATGTGGTGGTGGAACGCGGTGAGGTTTACCTGATGGGCATGGTGACCGAGCGTGAGGCCAATCGGGCCGCCGAGCTGGTGTCCACCATCAGCGGCGTGCGCCGCGTGGTCAAGATGTTCGACCTCATCAGCGAAGAAGAACTGGCCCGCAAGCTGCCGAAGCCGGTGAGCCCGGCTGCGAGCGGCAGCACCCAGCCTTGATGCGGCGGCGTGAAGGCTGCGGCGAGAGGCCGCAGCTCTGGGTCAGCGCAGGCGCTTGATCAGGCTGGAGGTGTCCAGCCGGCCACCGCCCATGGCCTGTACGTCGGCGTAGAACTGATCGACCAGCGCCGTCGCGGGCAGGCGCGCCCCCAGGCGGCGGGCTTCGTCGAGCACCAGGCCGAGGTCCTTGCGCATCCAGTCCACGGCGAAACCGAAATCGAACTGGTCGGCGATCATGGTGGGACCCCGGTTGACCATCTGCCAACTGCTGGCCGCCCCTTGAGAGATGACGTGCAGCACCTGGGTCATGTCCAGGCCGGCTTTCTGACCGAAGGCCAGGGCCTCGGCCAGGCCTTGCAGCAGGCCGGCGACCGCGATCTGGTTGACCATTTTGGCAAGCTGGCCGGCGCCACTGTCGCCGAGGTGGGTGATGGCACGGGCGTAGGCGGCGATGACCGGCTGAACGCGAGCATAGGCTGGAGCCTCGCCCCCGCACATGACGGTGAGCACGCCATTGAGCGCGCCGAGGTTGCCGCCGGACACGGGTGCGTCGATGAAGCTGAACCCCCGTTCGCGGGCCGCCTGCGCCAGTTCGCGGGCGACCTCGGCCGAGGTGGTGGTGTGGTCGACGACGACGGCACCGGGGGCCAGGCTGTGAAACGCGCCTTGCGGGCCGGTGCAGACCTCGCGCAGGTCGTCGTCGTTGCCGACGCAGGTGACGACGATGTCGGCGCCCTGCGTGGCTTCACGCGGGGTGGCGGCGGACTGCCCGCCATGCGCCCGCACCCAGGCAGCAGCTTTGGCAGCGGTGCGGTTGTAGACGGTGACGCTGTGGCCGGCGCGCTGGAGGTGGGCAGCCATGGGGGCGCCCATGGTGCCCAGGCCGATGCAGGCGATGCGGCGGGCGGGCGTGGGCTCGTAGGTCTTGTCGGCGACGTTCATCGGGCTCTCCGGGATGGAGAGCCGATTGTGTCAGACGGGTGTCAGACCGCCGAGTGCGAAGGTGCCCCCGATCAGACGATCTGGAAGTGCTCGGTCCCGGCCGACAGATCCTGATTGCGGGCGCGCTGGCTGTGCAGCTTGATCTGCAGACGCAGGTCGTTGAGCGAGTCGGCGTTGCGCAGGGCGTCTTCGTAGCTGACGTAGTTGCCCTCGTAGAGGTCGAACAGCGCCTGATCGAAGGTCTGCATGCCCAGCTCGCGCGACTTCTTCATGATCTCCTTGATCTCGCCCACCGAGCCCTTGAAGATCAGGTCGGCGATCAGCGGCGAGTTGAGCATCACTTCCACGGCGGCGATCCGACCCTTGCCGGCTTCGCGCGGCAGCAGACGCTGGGACACGAGGGCACGCAGGTTCAGCGACAGGTCCATCAGCAACTGGTCGCGGCGGTCTTCAGGGAAGAAGTTGATGATGCGGTCGAGCGCCTGGTTGGCGCTGTTGGCGTGCAGGGTGGCCATGCACAAGTGACCGGTTTCGGAGAACTGGATGGCGTGCTCCATGGTCTCGCGGTCGCGGATTTCACCCATCAGGATGACGTCCGGAGCCTGACGCAGGGTGTTCTTGAGCGCCTGCTCCCAGCCTTCGGTGTCGATGCCGATTTCGCGCTGCGAGACGATGCAGTTCTTGTGCGGGTGCACGAATTCGATCGGGTCTTCGACGGTGATGATGTGGCCGTAGGAGTTCTCGTTGCGGTGGTCCACCATGGCGGCCAGCGAGGTGGACTTACCGGAGCCGGTGCCGCCCACGAAGATGACCAGGCCGCGCTTGGCCATGGCCACGTCCTTGAGGATGAGGGGCAGGCCCAGACCGTCGATGGTGGGCAGGTGCGCCGGGATGACCCGCAGCACGATGCCGACCTGGCCTTGCTGGATGTAGGTGTTGACGCGGAAACGGCCGATGCCGGTGGGCGCGATCGCGAAGTTGCACTCCTTGGTGCGTTCGAACTCGGCGGCCTGCTTGTCGTTCATGATCGAACGCGCCAGCGCCATGGTGTGCTGCCCGGTGAGTGGCTGCGGCGAGACCTTGTTGATCTTGCCGTCCACCTTGATGGCGGGCGGGAATTCGGCCGTCAGGAAGAGGTCGGAGCCGCCCCGCGAAATCAGGAGTTTGAGCAGGTCGTTGATGAATTTGGATGCCTGGTCGCGTTCCATGGTGGTGTCCTGATTTTGTGGGGTCAGTGAAGGGCGGCGTGCGTGCAGCTGCGCCTGGCGATCAGCCCGGGAAGTTTTCGGGGATCTTGGCCTTGGCGCGGGCTTCGGCCGGAGAGATGATGTTGCGACGCACCAGATCGGCCAGGTTCTGGTCGAGGGTCTGCATCCCTTGGCCGCTGCCGGTCTGGATGGCCGAGTACATCTGGGCGATCTTGTTTTCGCGGATCAGGTTGCGGATGGCCGCTGTGCCGATCATGATCTCGTGGGCGGCAACGCGGCCGCTGCCGTCCTTGATCTTGCACAGCGTTTGCGAGATGACGGCCTGCAGCGACTCGGACAGCATGGCGCGCACCATTTCCTTTTCGGCTGCGGGGAAGACGTCGACCACGCGGTCGATGGTCTTGGCGGCGCTGGAGGTGTGCAGGGTGCCGAAGACCAAGTGGCCGGTTTCGGCGGCGGTCAGGGCCAGACGGATGGTTTCGAGATCGCGCAATTCGCCCACCAGAATGCAGTCGGGGTCTTCACGCAGGGCCGAACGCAGGGCGTTCGAGAAGCTCATGGTGTGCGGGCCGACTTCGCGCTGGTTGATCAGGCACTTCTTGGCCTCGTGCACGAATTCGATCGGGTCTTCCACCGTGAGGATGTGACCGTATTCGGTTTCGTTGAGGTGGTTCACCATCGCGGCCAGCGTGGTGGATTTGCCCGAACCGGTGGGGCCGGTGACCAGCACCAGACCGCGCGGCTTGAGGGCGAGGTCGCCGAAGATCTTGGGCGCGTTGAGCTGCTCCAGCGTCAGGATCTTGGAGGGAATGGTCCGGAACACGGCGCCTGCGCCACGGTTCTGGTTGAAGGCGTTGACGCGGAAACGCGCCAGGCCCTGGATTTCGAACGAGAAGTCGCACTCCAGCGTTTCTTCGAAGTGCTTGCGCTGGGCGTCGTTCATGATGTCGTACATCATTTCATGGACCTGCTTGTGGTCCAGCGCATCGACGTTGATGCGGCGCACATCGCCGTTCACCCGGATCATGGGAGGCAGGCCTGCCGACAAGTGGAGGTCAGATGCCTTGTTTTTGACCGAGAAGGCCAGGAGTTGGGTGATATCCATGGATGATGTCGACCTGTCAATCGTTACAGACCCATTATGGCGACGATCACGAACAACCTGCAACTCGTACGAAACCGGATTGAGGCGGCGTGTGCACAAACGGGGCGTCCAGCTGACAGTGTCAGGCTGTTGGCGGTGAGTAAAACGTTTCCATCTGTAACGGTGCGCGAAGCTTTTCACGCCGGTCAACGCTGGTTTGGCGAGAACTATGTGCAAGAAGCGCTCGACAAGATGACCGAGCTGACCGATTTGCGTGAGCAGCTCACCTTGCACCTGATTGGCCCCCTGCAGAGCAACAAGACCCGCGTGGTGGCCGAGCACTTTGACTGGGTGCAAAGCGTGGACCGACTCAAGATTGCGCAGCGCCTGAGCGAGCA
>CAYOJR010000005.1:1337-15870 GCA_964404335.1 uncultured Aquabacterium sp. | reverse complement strand
TGTCGATGGGCATGAGTGGGGACCTGGAAGCTGCGGTGGCCCAGGGTTCGACCATGGTGCGGGTGGGCACGGCGCTGTTTGGACAGCGTTGAGACCCACGGGTGCAGGGCCGATGTCGGCTGCGATTGCGGCATGATGACGGCCATGAGCACCTCCATCGACATCGCATTCATCGGCGGCGGCAACATGGCCACCGCCATCATCGGCGGCCTGTTGCGCCAAGGCACGGCTCCCGCCAGCATCCTGGTCATCGACCCGGTGACCGAACAGCGCCAGCGCCTGACCGAGACCCTGGGCGTGCAGACTGCGGCCGGCCCGGACGAGACCCTGCGCACCGCCCGCACCGTGGTGTGGGCGGTCAAGCCGCAGCAGTTCAAGGAAGCGGCGCAGAGCTATGCCCCGCTGACCGACCAGGCGCTGCACTACAGCGTGATGGCCGGCCTGCGCACCGACGACATTGCCCGCCTGCTGGGCACACCCCGCATCGTGCGTGCCATGCCGAACACGCCGGCGCTGGTCGGCCAGGGCATGACCGGTTTGTTTGCCCGCGCCGAAGTGAGCGCCGACGAGCGTGCGGCCATCGAAAACATGGTGCGCTCCACCGGTGCGCACCTGTGGGTGGTCCAGGAAGCCGACCTGGACGCCGTGACGGCCCTGTCGGGCTCGGGCCCGGCCTATGTGTTCTATTTCATCGAGGCCATGATGCAGGCCGCACAGGACATGGGCCTGAGCGCCGAGCAGGGCCGCGTGCTGGCGCAGGCCACGTTTGCCGGTGCCACGGCGCTGGCGCAGCAGTCGGACGTGAACCCGGCGGTGTTGCGCGAGCGCGTGACGTCGAAGGGCGGCACCACGTATGCAGCGCTGACCCATCTGGAAGCGGCCGGTGTGAAGGATGCGTTCGTGGCCGCGATGCGGGCGGCGCAACAGCGGGCCGCCGAGCTGGGCGACGAGTTCGGGCGTTGAGACCCGGTGGGGCAGGCCTGCCGTGCGCTGCCCCGATGTGGATCAAGCCCGTAAAGCGAGATCCGCCGCCACCCCCACCCACACGCTGAAGCCCAGCCAGTGGTTGAGGCGGAAGGCCTTGAAACAGGCCAGGCGCTCACGGCCCCGGATGAGGGTGTAGTGGTACAGCGCCTGGGCCGCAGCCACCACCAGGGACAGGTCATAGACCCAGCCCAGGCCCGCCCATTGTCCCGCTTGCCACCAGCACGCGATGCACAGCGCGTACAGCGTCATGACGCCCGCCACATCGAAGCGCCCCAGTGTGATGGCCGAAGTGCGGATGCCGATCTTGAGGTCGTCGTCGCGGTCGACCATGGCGTACTCGGTGTCGTAGGCGATGACCCAGGCCAGCTTGCCGGCCAGCAGCCACCACATCACCGGCGGCACCTCGTTGAGCACCGCCGTGAACGCCATCGGGATGCCGAAGGCGTAGGCCACACCGAGCACCGCCTGCGGCATGGCAAAGAAGCGCTTGGTGAAGGGGTAGACGATGGTGACGGCCAGCGCGCCGAAGGACAGCGCCACCGTGGCCGTGTTGGTGGTGAGCACCAGCGCGAACGAGATCAGCGCCAGCACCACGCCGATGAGGATCACCTCTTTGACGGAGATGCGCCCACTGGTGAGCGGGCGCTGTGCGGTGCGCTCGACATGGCGGTCGAAGTCCTTGTCGGCGAAGTCGTTGACGGCACAGCCGGCGCTGCGCATCAGGATGGTGCCGGCGGTGAAGACCGCGAGCAGGTGCCAACCCGGAAAGCCTTGCGCGGCGATCCACAGGGCCATCAGGGTGGGCCACAGCAAGAGCAGCCAGCCCTGAGGGCGGTCCCAGCGGATCAGGTCGAGGTAGAGCGACCAGCGGTCGCGCAGGGTCAGGGTGGCGGCGGTGTTCACACCGGAATTATGGCGTGGCCGGCTGCGTCACGTTGGTGGTCGGCTGGACTGTGGCAGCGCCCTGCTCGGCCACCCAGCCACCGCCCAGCGCCTTGTAGACGCCGATGTGGGCTTGCTGGCGCGCCAGCTGGGCCGCGATCAGCGCCTGCTGGGCGTTGAACAGGGCGCGCTGGGCATCGAGCAGGTCGAGCTGGCTGGCCACGCCGGTGTCGTAGCGCAGCGTGGACAGGCGCAGGCGGGCCGCTTCGGCCTGGGCCTGGGCCAGTTGCGCCCCGGCCTGTTCGGCGTAGCTGCGGCGCGCGACCAGGGCGTCGGCGACTTCCTTGAAGGCGGTCTGCACGGCCTTGTCGTACTGGGCGACGGCGATGTCGCGCTTGACCTCGGCGACGGCCACACCGGCCTTGGCACGACCGGCGTCGAAGATCGGCACGCTCAGCGAGGGAGCGAAGCTCCAGGCGCTGCGACCGTCATCGAACAAACCCGACAAGGAGTCACTGACCACACCGGCGCTGGCCGTCAAGCTGATGCGCGGGAAGCGCGCCGCACGGGCCGCGCCGATGTTGGCGTTGGCGGCGATGAGCTGTTGCTCGGCCTGCGCGATGTCCGGGCGCTGCAGCAGCACCTCGGACGACAGACCCACCGGCAGCTCGCTGAGGCCCGGCCACAGGGTGGCGAGCACGGCCTGACTGGCCGCCTGGGTGTCGGCGCTGCGGCCCACGGCCTGGGCGTCGAGTTGAGGCACGGGCGGCAGCAGGTCGGCCGGGGCGGGCGAACCCAGCAGCAGGTTCAAGGCGTTGAGGTCTTGCGCCCACTGGCGCTGGGCCTGGGCACGCGTCACGCGGGCGGCTTCGACCAGCGACTGCGAGGAACGCAGATCCAGCTCGTTGAGCACACCGTGGTCGAACTTCAGCTTGAGCAGCTTGTAGGACTCTTCGCGCGTTTTCAGGGTCTGCTCGGCCAGAGCGAGCTGCCAGCGGTCGGCCCACAGGGCGTAGTAGCTGTTGGCCACGGCGGCGACCAGGCTGACGTGGGCACTCTTGCGCGCTTCCTCCGAGGCCAGCACCTGGGCCGCAGCGGCCTCGCTGAGTGCCTTGACGCGGCCGAACAGGTCGAGCTCGAAGGCAGAAACCGTCACCCCGCCGGTGACGGTGGTGGTGATGTCATGGGGGGGGGGCGACGAGGGGCCACGCGTGCCGCTGACGACGCCACTGAGGGTGGGAAAGCGATCGGCATTCTGGATCTGGTAGGCGGCGCGCAACTGCTCGATGTTGAGCACGGCCACGCGCAGGTCACGGTTCTGGTCCAGTGCCTGACGGATCAGCCCTTGCAGGCGGGTGTCGGGGAAATAGGTGCTCCACGCCAGTTCGGACACCCGGGTGGCCGACGGCGCCGATGCAGCCGTGTCCGATGAGACGGGCAGCTGATCGGGCACGGCCAGGGCCGGGCGCTGGTAGTCGGGCGTGAGCGAGCACGCGGCCAGGCTCAGCAGCGCCGCCACGGCGATGGCGGGACGCAGCAGGCGGGTGGTCTTATTCATGAGCGGTCTCCACATCGGAAGCAGGGGCAGCGGCGGGCTTGCCCGGGAAGAAACGCCGCACCACCACGAAGAACACGGGCACAAAGAACACGGCCAGCACGGTGGCCGCGATCATGCCGCCCATCACGCCGGTGCCGATGGCACGTTGGCTGGCCGAGCCGGGGCCCGACGCCAGCACCAGCGGCAGCACACCCAGGATGAAGGCCAGCGAGGTCATGATGATGGGGCGGAAACGCAGGTGGCAGGCACGCAGCGTGGCATCGATCAGGCTCATGCCCTTTTCCTGCAGCTCCTTGGCGAACTCGATGATCAGGATGGCGTTCTTCGCGGACAGACCGATGATGGTGATCAGGCCGACCTTGAAGTAGACGTCGTTGGGCATGTCACGCAGGTTGGCGCCAAGCAAGGAGCCCAGGATGCCCAGCGGCACGACCAGCAGCACGGCCACCGGGATGGACCAGCTTTCGTACAGCGCGGCCAGGCACAGGAACACCGCCAGCAGCGAGAACGCCAGCAGGATGGTGGCCTGCGAGCCCGACAGGCGCTCTTCACGCGACAGGCCGGTCCAGTCGATGCCGATGCCCGGGGGCAGTTGGGCCGCGAGTCGCTCCAGTTCGGCCATGGCGTCACCCGAGCTGTAGCCCGGTGCCGCCGCCCCCGAAATCCGCATCGACGGGTAGCCGTTGTAGCGCACCGCCTGCATCTGCCCGGTCACCCAACGGGTGGTGGCAAAGGCCGACAGGGGCACACTCTGGCCACTGCTGTTGACCACGTTGATGCGCAGCAGGTCCTCGGCCTGCATGCGATCCTTCGCGTCAGCCTGCACGATGACGCGCTGCATGCGGCCTGCGTTCGGGAAGTCGTTGATGTAGGCCGAGCCCAGCGAGGACGACAGCGAGGCACCGATGCTGGCAAAGTCCACGCCCAGGGCGTTGGCCTTGTCGCGGTCGATGTCGATCTGCAGCTGCGGTGCGTCTTCCAGACCTTCGGGACGCAGGCCCGTCAGGATCGGGCTTTGCATCGCCATGCCCAGCAACTGGTTGCGCGCAGCCAGCAGGGTTTCATGACCCAACGAACCCCGGTCTTGCAAACGCACGGCGAAGCCGGTGGCGTTGCCCAACTCCATGATCGGAGGTGGCACCAGCGGGTAGATGAAGGCATCGCGCACGCCCATCAGCGCACCGAAAGCGCGCTTGGCCAGGGCCTGGGCCGTGTGCGCATCACCGACGCGCTCGTTGTGATCCTTCAGCGAGACGAAGGCCAGGCCCGCGTTCTGGCCGGAGCCGGAGAAGCTGAAACCGATCACACCGACCACGGACTTGACCTCGGACTGCTTGAGGTAGAAGTCTTCCACCTGCTTCATCACGGTCTCGGTGCGCTGCGCCGTGGCCCCGGCCGGCAGCTGCACGAGGGTGATCAGGCTGCCTTGATCCTCATCCGGCAGGAAGGAGGTGGGCATGCGGACGTACATCCAGCCCACCGCCCCCACGATGACGGCGTAGATGACCAGGGTGCGGCCGCCGCGCTTGACCAGGCGGGCCGCCCAGCTTTCATAGCCATGGGTGGTGGCGCTGAAGGCGCGGTTGAACCAGCCGAAGAAGCCCTTCTTCTCGTGGTGATCTTCGGCCGCCGGCTTGAGCAGCGTGGCGCACAAGGCCGGGGTCAGGGTCAGGGCCAGGAAGGCCGAGAACAGGATGGAGGCGACCATCGACAGCGAGAACTGCTTGTAGATGTTGCCCACCGAGCCGGAGAAGAAGGCCATCGGAATGAACACCGACACCAGCACCACGGTGATGCCGACGATGGCCCCACTGATCTGGCCCATGGCCTTGCGGGTGGCCGCCAGCGGCGACAGGCCCTCTTCAACCATGATGCGCTCGACGTTTTCGACCACCACGATGGCATCGTCCACCAGGATGCCGATGGCCAGCACCATGCCGAACATCGTCAGCACGTTGATGGAGAAGCCGAACACCGACATCACGCCGAAGGTGCCCAGCAAGGCAATCGGCACGACCAGGGTCGGGATCAGGGTGTAGCGCCAGTTCTGCAGGAACAGGAACATCACCAGGAACACCAGGATCACGGCTTCCACCAGGGTCTGCACCACCTGGGTGATGGACAGCTTGATGAAGCCCGAGGTGTCATAGGGAACGGAGTAGTCCACGCCAGACGGGAAGTACTTGCGCAACTCTTCCAGACGCGCCTTGGCTGCCGTGGCCGTGGCCAGCGCATTGCCGGTGGGCGAGAGCTGGATGGCCATGCCCAGCGCGGGCTTGCCGTTGAGGCGCGCATAGGCACTGTAGGTCTGCGCACCCAGCTCGATGCGGGCCACGTCCTTCAGGCGCACGGTCGAGCCGTCGGCCTTGGCGCGCAGCACGACGTTGCCGAACTGCTCGACGTTGGTGAGCTGGCCGGCCACCACCACGGTGGCGGAAATGGTCTGCTCGCTGAGGTTGGGGCGCTCGCCCAGGCCGCCGGCGGGCACCAGCGCGTTCTGCGCGCGGATGGCGTTGTTGACATCGGCCATGCCCAGGCCGAAGGACACCAGCTTGGCCGGGTCCACCCAGATGCGCATGGCACGCTCGGTGCCGAACATCGTGACCTGACCGACGCCGGGCACGCGCTGCATTTCGGGCACGATGTTGCGCGAGGCATAGTCCCCCAGCGCCACCGGGTCGTAGGCCGGGTTGCTGGACGACAGCATCACGAACATCAGGATGTTGCTGCGGGTCTTTTCGACCTTCACGCCCTGCTGCGTCACCGCACTGGGCAAACGCGGCGTGGCGCGCGAGAGGCGGTTTTGCACCTCGACCTGGGCCAGGTCGATGTTGGTGCCGGTCTCGAAGGTGACCGTGACCGCCGCCGTGCCGTTGGCCTGGCTGACGGACTCCATGTAGGCAAGGCCCGGCGCACCATTGAGCTCTTGCTCGATGACGTTGACCACGGCCTCGTCCAGCGTCTTGGCCGAGGCACCGGGGTAGACCGCGCTGATGACGACCGAGGGCGGCGCCACGGTCGGGTACTGGGCCACGGGCAGCTTCGTGACCGCCACCGCGCCGAACACCAGGATGAAGAGGGCGATCACCCACGCGAAGATGGGCCGATCAATGAAGAAACGTGACATGCGCGCGCTCCCTTACTTCGAAGCCGCAGCCGATGCGGCGGAAGCGGCCTCAGCGGCGGGCGCCGCGCCCATGCCGGCTTGCGCGCTCGGCTGCTGCCAGGGCACGGCCTTGACGGGCGCCTTGGGATTCATCATTTTCTGGAAGCCATCGACCATGACCTGCTCGCCGGTCTTGAGACCGCCGAGCACCACCCAGTTCGTGCCCTTGGCGCCGCCCAGCTTGATCGGACGCGGCGAGACCATGCCCTGATCGTCAACCACCATCACGGTGTCGGCCTGCGAACCACGGGTCACCGCCTGCTGAGGCAGCAAGATGCCGCCTTCAACCTGTGCCTGGGCCAGGCGCACGCGCACATACATGCCGGGCAGCAACAGGCCTTCGGGGTTGGGCAACTCAGCGCGCAGGGCCACCTGGCCCGTGGTGGCGTCCACCGTCAGGTCCGAAAACAGCAGCTTGCCAGGCAGGGGGTACTCGCGGCCGTCGTCCAGCACGATGCGGATCTCGGCGGCATCGGCCCCGGCGCGCTTGAGCGAGCCGGCCTTCAGCGCCTCGCGCAGCTTGACGACCTCGTTGGCCGGCTGGGTGAAGTTGACATAGAGCGGGTTGACCTGCTGGATCAGGGCCAGCTGGGTGGCCTCGCCCTGCCCCACCAGCGCCCCTTCGGTCACCAGGGCGCGACCGATGCGGCCCGAGATGGGCGCGGTCACGGCGGCATAGCCGAGGTTGATGCGGGCCGTTTGCACGGCGGCCTTGGCGGCAGCCACATCGGCCTGGGCCTGGCGCTGCGCCACCTGAGCGTTCAGGAATTCTTGCGGGCTGATGGCCTTGGCGGCCTGCAGCGGCTCATAGCGCTGGAGCAGGGCGCTGGCCTGAGCCAAATTCGCCTCGGCCTTGGCCTGGGTGGCCTGGGCGCTGTCGAGCGCCGCCTGGTAGGTGGCCGGGTCAATCTGGAACAGAGGCTGACCGGCCTTCACGTCCGAACCTTCGGTGAACAGGCGCTTTTGCAGGATGCCGGGCACGCGGGCGCGGACCTGGGCCGTGCGCACCGCCTCCAGTCGACCGGGCAGCTCGCTCATCACCGGGACGCTTTGCGGCTGCACCGTGATGACCCCCACCTGGGCCGGCGGCATGCCACCGGCTGGGGCACCCGCCGGTGCGGCGGCCTCTTTGTCGCCACAACCCGCCAGCAAGGCCAGCGTCACGACGCCCAGCGCCAGCCCCCCCATCGACCGCCCGCGACGTCGGTGTGTCGCAGCAGTGGGTTGCAGGGGAGAAAACGCGGTCACATCTTGACTGGCCATGGGGCACCTCGTGGAACACAAGTCGGGTCGACAATACAAGACCGAAATATACATACATTCTTGTATGTATGTGTCCGAATGAACGATAATCCTTGCATCGTCCACTGGTTTCCTGTCACCGCCATGCGCCGAACCAAAGAAGATGCACAACACACCCGCGAGGCCCTGCTGGACGCCGCAGAGTTGGTGTTTGCGCAACGCGGGGTGTCACGCACGTCCTTGCAGGAAATTGCCAAGGCCGCTGGCCTGACGCGGGGAGCGGTGTACTGGCATTTCAAGGACAAGGCAGAACTGTTCAACGCCATGATGTCGCGCACCGCCTCTCCCATGCAAGAGGCGGCTCAGACCCTGGTCGACACCCCCCTGCCGCCACTGGCTGAACTCAAGCGCACGGCCATGGACGCGCTGACGCGCATCGTCCACGATCCGCGCACGCGTCGGGTGTTTGACATCGCCACCCAGAAGGTGGAATATGTGGACGACCTGATGGGCGTGCGTGAACGGCATCTGGAAATCCACCAAACCTGTCAACAGTGTGTACGGACGGCCGTGGAGCGCGCCCAGGCACTGGGCCATGTCTCGGCGCACCTCGACCCTCAGGTGATCGCGATGAGCTACCAGGCCATGCTCAACGGCCTGATCAACCACTGGATGCTCGACCCCGACGCCTTCGACCTCGTGACTTGTGGTGAGCAGAGTCTGGACCTGTTCATGGGCGGGCTGAAACAGGCACCGCCCCCGCCTGCGGCAGGTTGAGCGCTTGGGTCAGGCAGCGCGCACCGCTCCGTCGCTGCTTTCGTCGAGTGAGCCGTCCAGATGCTGGTCATCGGCCCAGCCCACCAGCGTGAAGCCTTCCGAGCTGTAGAGCAGTCGGTTGATGGTGGCATTGCCCACCTTCCAGGCGCGCGGTGCATCGAGCGCGATGCGGTTGGCCGCGCGATAGAAGCAGTCGAGCACGCCGCCGTGGGCCACCACGGCAATGCACTCGCCAGGATGGCGCTGGGCCAGCTGGGCCAAGGTGCCCACGCAGCGATCGTAGAAGCCCTGCAGGGTTTCGCCGCCGTCCGGACCGAAGTGAGGGTCACGCGCCAGCCAGCGCCGAGCCTGCTCCGGCCAGCGCTGCGCGATTTCGTCACGCGTCAGGCCTTCCAGGTGCCCGAAATGGCGCTCACGCAGCCCCACCTCGGGACGCAGGGCCAGGCGCTGCGCCTGGGCAATGGCTTCGGCCGTGACCCGGGCACGCTGAAGATCGCTGCTGTAGACCGCCTGCAAGGGTTCACCGTGCAAAGCCTGCGCCACGCGATCCGCCTGCCACAGACCGGTGTCATTCAAAGGAATGTCGGTGTGGCCCTGGATGCGGCTCTCCAGGTTCCAGGCGGTTTCACCGTGGCGAATGGCCAGGATGCGGGTGGCGTGTGCGGCTGACATGAGGGCATGATGCCTCATTCGTGCTGCGCCGCACAATCCCTACTCCATGAAAGGGGCTACACGCCCCAGACGATGGGCTTGTCGGCCGCCTGCGCGCGCTCGATCATCTGGATCAAGGGCCAGGCGCGCTTGCGCAGACTGACAGGCTCGTCGACAAACGCCGGTTCGGGGCGGGGTGCAGGCTCGCTCCCGTCTTCCTCTTGGGCTGGCTCGGGCTGCGGCACCTCGTCGGTCAAGGCGCGCAGGGTGACCAGCGCGGCCGGCATGTCCTGGACCTCGAGGATGCCTTGCGGCCCAGGCGTCTTGCCCAGGAGCTTGAGCAAGGCCTCAGCGTGCACCTGCAGCATGAACAGGTCACCCGTGGCCTGGGATTTGAACGTGATGGACATGATGGTGACCCCCTCTGCAGAACTTGTTCTAGAGTATCCCACCATGAGCACCCCCACCCACCTGCTGTACCTGCACGGCTTCCGCTCCTCCCCGCAGTCGGCCAAGGCGCAGCAACTGCGTGGCGCGATCGCGCAACTGCAAGGCCAAGGCCACAACCTGACTTGGGTGTGCCCGCAACTGCCCCCATCCCCGGCCGACACCCTGGCCGAACTGAAAGCGCTGACCCTGGACTGGCCGCGCGAGGACATGGTGGTGATCGGCTCCTCGCTGGGCGGCTTCTATGCCACGGTGCTGGCCGAGGAGCTGGACTGCCGGGCGCTGCTCATCAACCCGGCCGTGGCGCCCGCGCGTGACCTGGCTCGTTACCTCGGCGAGCAGACCAGCTTCCACAACCCGGCCGACCGTTTCTTCTTCCGTCCCGAATTCATCGCCGAGTTCGAGGCCATGGACCCCTACCCCATCACCCGCCCGGAGCGCTACCACGTGCTCGTGGCCGAGGGTGACGAGGTGCTGGACTGGCGCGAGATGGTGGCGCATTACCTGGGCACGCAGCTGACCGTGCTGCCCGGCAACGACCACGCCATCAGCGACTTCGCCACCCGCCTGCCCACGGTGCTGGGCTGGTTGGGCTTGCCTGCGCCCGCCGCCTGAAGCGCGAGGGATGGGACAATCACGCTTCCACCCTCGCGAGATTCCATTTCGATGTTTGCCCTTTTTGATGACGCCGGCAAGTTCCTGGCCGGTCGTGTGATGTCCGAAGCCGACAGTTCGATGCAGATCGAGCTGGATTCGGGCAAGCGCGTGAAGGTGAAAGCCGCCAACGTGCTGCTCAAGTTCGCCAAGCCTGCGCCCGCCGAGCTGATCGCCCAGGCCGCCGCGCAAGCCACCGACATCGACGTGGACCTGGTGTGGGAAGTGGCCCCGGAGGAAGACTTCGGCTTTGACGAGCTGGCCCGCGAATACTTCAGCGACAGCGCCGATGCCGTGCAGCAGGCCGCCATGCTGATGCGCCTGTTCGAGACGCCGCACTACTTCCACCGACGTGGCAAGGGCCGCTTCAAGAAGGCGCCGGAAGACATCCTCAAGCAAGCCCTGCTGGCCATCGAGCGCAAAAAGCAGATCGCCTTGCAGATCGAGCAATGGGCCCAAGAGCTGGCCAGCGGCCAATGCCCGGCCCCCATCAAGGACCAGCTCTACAAGATCCTGTTCAAGCCCGACAAGAACGGCGCCGAGTACAAGGCCGTGGTCGAGGCGGCCAAGCAGACCCAGCGCGCCCCGCTGGACCTGCTCAAAGACGCCGGCGCCATCGACAGCCCCTACCAGTTCCACTGGAAGCGCTTCCTGTTCGAGAACTTCCCCAAGGGCACGGGCTTCCCCGCGCTGGACGCCCCCCCGATCAAGGACGAGCTGCCCGTGTCGGCCGCACAGGCCTTCTCCATCGACGACTCGATGACCACCGAGATCGACGATGCCTTGTCCGTGCAAGGCCTGGGCAGCGGCACCGTGGTGTTCGGCATCCACATCGCGGCGCCCGCGCTGGCGATCTTGCCGGGCAGCCCGGTCGATGGCGTGGCGCGCAACCGCATGTCCACCGTTTACATGCCGGGCCACAAGATCACGATGCTGCCCGACGAGGTGGTGCAGACCTACACGCTGCAGGAAGGGCGCGACTGCCCGACCGTCTCGCTGTACGTGACCTTTGACGAAGCCACGCTGGCCATCCAGGCCACCGAGACCAAGCTGGAGCGGGTGCCCATCGTCTCGAACCTGCGCCACGACCAGCTCGACGGCGTCATCACCGAACCGACGCTGACCGGCGAGGCGCCCGCCAGCTATGCGCACGCGGCCGAACTGGCCTTTGCCTTCCGCCTGGCCAAGCACCTCAAAGCCCAGCGTGAGGTGGTGCGCGGCAAGCCCGAAACCTTCAACCGCCCCGACTACAACTTCAAACTGGTGAGCGAGGCCGGCACCAACACCATGCACGATGGCATCGAGCCCACGGGGGTCGAGCAGGTGCTGATCGGCACGCGCCAACGCGGCGCCCCGCTGGACCTGATCGTGGCCGAGGCGATGATTCTGGCCAACAGCACCTGGGGTGGCTGGCTGGCCGAGCTGGGCGTGCCCGGCATCTACCGCAGCCAGGCCAGCCTGCAGCCCGGCATCAAGGTGCGCATGAGCACCAAGGCCCTCCCGCACGCCGG
This sequence comes from uncultured Aquabacterium sp., assembly GCA_964404335.1. Classification (GTDB taxonomy): domain Bacteria; phylum Pseudomonadota; class Gammaproteobacteria; order Burkholderiales; family Burkholderiaceae_C; genus Aquabacterium. The sequence goes on along the minus strand of CAYOJR010000005.1, from coordinate 3,995 downwards.
CATGGGCGTGGCGCAGTACACCTGGGCCACCTCGCCGCTGCGCCGCTATGTGGACCTGGTCAACCAGTGGCAGATCGTCGCCTGCGCCAAGAACGGCCGCACCGCCGCGCTGGCCGCGCCCTTCAAGCCCAAGGACGCCGAGCTGTTTGCCGTCATCTCCAACTTCGACACGGCCTACAGCACCTACAACGGCTTCCAGTCGGCGATGGAGCGCTACTGGACCCTGAAATACCTCGGCCAGCAAGACCTCACCGAGCTGGACTGCACCGTGATGGTCAACGGCCTGGTGCGCGCCGACAGCCTCCCCCTGGTCTTCAAGGCCATCGGCGCCGACAGCCTGCCGCGCCATGCCCGCGTGCGGGTGCGCATCACGGGCGTCGACCTGCTGACCCTGGACGTGCACGCCAGCGTGATCGCCCGACTCGACGAGCCCGGCACCACAGATGAGGGTGACTCCGAGGGCGAAGGCGACGAAGAGGTGCTCGACAATGCAGGACCGCTGACCCTGGCCATTGATGTGAGCGATGCCGATGCCCCGACGGGCGACGCCCCCACCGCCTGAGGTCTCTTGAACTGAACGCTGACGACTGGACGTGCACCGGATGCTGGACCGCCTTCGATCTCTGTGGAGCCGCCTGACCCTGCTGCAAATCTGCCTGGGCGTTTCGGTGGCCGTGCATGCCGCCCTGCTGGGTTTTCGCTTTGTCGATCCGGAAGGCTTCAACCGCACCTTCAAGGACACGCCGCTGGAGGTGATCCTGGTGAACGCGGCCAGCGACGAAGCCCCGGAGAAGGCCCAGGCACTGGCCCAGCAGAACCTGGCCGGCGGCGGTGAAGCCGACAAGGGCCGCGCCACCTCGCCACTGCCCCCCTCGCAAGACGCCACGCTGGGCGACGCCATGGAAGACAGCACGCGCATGATCCAGCAGATGCAGCGCGAACAGCAGAACCTGCTCACCCAGGTGCGCCAGGAACTGGCCGCCCTGCCGCCACCCCAACCGCGCGACCGTGCCGAAACCAACCAGAGCCGTGCCGAAGAAGAGCGCCGCCGCCAACTGACCAAGCTGCTGGCCGAGATCGAAAAGCGCATCCACGACGAAAACGCCCGCCCCAAGAAGCGCTACCTGAGCCCGGCCACCCTGCGCTCGGTGGACGCGCTCTACTACAGCGCCTTCCGCACCCAGGTGGAACGTGCAGGCACCACCTATTTCCCCATGGAAAAGGGGCAAAAGCTCTACGGCGAGCTGGTGATGGAGGTGTGGCTCGATCGCCAGGGCAAGGTCGTGGATGCCATCGTGCTGCAAAGCTCGGGCAACGCAGTGCTCGACAAGCGCGCCCGCGCCATCGTCATGCAGGCTGGCCCCTTTGGCGCGGTGCCACCGGATGTCAGCGCGGGCAATGACCTGCTGCTGATCTCGTCGCGCTTCCGCTTCACCCGCGATGCCGGCATGGAAGCCACCACCACGAAGGCCGCCCCCAACGCGGCGCCCTGATCTCCTGCTCCTGTCACGATGACCGTCACCGACCCTGACCGCTACGCCGTCGCGGGCAACCCGATCGCGCACAGCCGCTCGCCCCTGATCCACACGCAGTTTGCCGAGCAAACCGGCCAGACCATGGTGTACGAACGCCTGCTGTGCCCGCTCGACGACTTTCCCGCCACGCTGACCCGCTTTGCCGCCGAGGGCGCCAAGGGCTGCAACGTGACCGTGCCCTTCAAGTTCCAGGCCTTCGAGATGGCCACGCGCCGCACACCACGCGCCGAACTGGCCCAGGCCGCCAACACCCTGCGCTTTGATGCCGCATCGGAAGGTGGCTGGTTGGCCGACAACACCGATGGCGTGGGGCTGGTGCGCGACATCACGGTGAACGCCGGAATGACGCTGGCCGGCGCACGCGTGCTGCTGCTGGGTGCCGGTGGCGCCAGTGCCGGCGTGCTGGGCCCGCTGATCGAAGCCCGCCCGGCCGAGATCGTGGTGGCCAACCGCACGGCCGACAAGGCCCAGGCCCTGGTCGATCGCCATGCCGACTGGGCGCGCGAACATGGCGTGCGCCTGAGCGTCAGCTCATTGCAGGAGCCCGGTCAGGCCTATGACGTGTTCATCAACGGTACGGCCGCCAGCCTGTCGGGCGGTGGCGTTCCGGTCGGCCCCGAGGTGCTCAAACCGGGCAGCCTGGCGCTGGACATGATGTACGGCCCCGCCGCCCAAGCCTTCCTGGACTGGGCCCGTGCCCACGGCGCCGTGGCCCGCGATGGCCTGGGCATGCTGGTGGAACAGGCCGCCGAATCGTTTGCCGTGTGGCGCGGCGTGCGGCCGGACACCGCCCCCGTGCTGGCGGCGATGCGTGCGCTGGTCGATGGTGCCGCCGCTCACTGAAGGCTCAGGCTCTATGCGCTCCCCGATGCGCGCCGTCTGGCGCATCTTTGCCCTCATCGTGCTGGCCGGCCTGAGCCTGCAGCTCTACTTCCTGGGCCGCGTGGCGCTGATGGCTGTGCTCAACCCCGAGTCGACCACCTTCCAGCGCAGTGAGATGCGCCGCATCGTGGCCAACACCGGCACGCTGCTGTGGAGCCAGAGCTGGCGTGATGCCGACCAGATCTCCGACCACCTCAAGCGCGCCGTGATCGCCTCGGAAGATGCCAACTTCGTGGACCAC
>CAYOJR010000005.1:0-1237 GCA_964404335.1 uncultured Aquabacterium sp. | reverse complement strand
CGCAACTTCCTGCGCAAGGGCCAGGAGGTGCTGATCACCTTCATGCTCGAAGGCCTGCTCAGCAAGGAGCGCATCCTCACCGTTTACCTCAACAACGTGGAGTGGGGGGAAGGCGTGTTCGGTGCCGAGGCGGCTGCCCGCCACTACTTCCGGGTCGATGCCGACCAACTGGCCCCCATCCAGGCCGCCCGCCTGGCGGTGATGTTGCCCGCGCCCAAGCGCTTTGAAAAGCAGCCGCGCTCGGGCTATGTGATGGGCCGCGCCGGCACCATTGCCGCCCGCATGCGCGACGCCGAACTACCTTGATTCAAGCCGCCTGGGTGGACGCGCGCTTCGCCTGCGCGGCCGCCTCGTCGGCATACTTGGCCATCAGGGCCTCGCGGCGCGGGCCGTGCCAGTTGATGCGGCTCAGGTCCCCCTGGTAGTGACGGATCACGCGCTTGTCCATCACGGCAAACCACAGCGGCGGGAAGTAGGCCAGCAGGATCATCGCGGCATAGCCGGCGGGCAACTGCGGGCTCTCTTCGAAATGGCGCAGGGCCTGGTAATGGCGCGTCGGGTTGGCGTGGTGGTCGCTGTGGCGCTGCAGGTGGTACAGGAACAGGTTGGTCACCATGTGGTTGCTGTTCCACGAGTGCTCGGGCATGCAGCGCTCCACGCGGCCATCGGGCAAGGTGCGGCGCAGCAGGCCGTAGTGCTCCAGGTAGTTCACCACCTCCAGCAGCGAGAAGCCGTACACCGCCTGGATCAGCAGGAAGGGCAAGGCCACCCAGCCGAACACGGCCAGCACCGCGCCCCACAAGACCACCGACATGGACCAGGACTGCAGGTTCTCGTTGGACAGGCTCCACACGCCCTTGCCAGAGCGGGCCAGACGCTCGGCTTCCAGGTGCCAGGCTGAGCGCAGGCTGCCGACCACGGTGCGCGGCCAGAAGGCCCAGAAGGTTTCGCCCATGCGCGAGCTGGCCGGGTCCACCGGAGTGGACACGTTCTTGTGGTGCCCACGGTTGTGCTCGACGTAGAAGTGCCCGTAGAAGGTGGGCGCCAGCGAGATGCGCGCCAGCCAGCGGTCGAGCTTGCCTTTCTTGTGACCGAGTTCGTGCGCCGTGTTGATGGCCACGCCATTGACCATGCCCACGCTGATCGCCAGGCCCAGCAGGTGATGCCAGGGCAGATCACCCGTGGCCGCCAGCCAGGCACCGCCCACGGTGGCCGCCAGTTGCAGCGGCACGAAGGC
>CAYOJR010000004.1:14188-34049 GCA_964404335.1 uncultured Aquabacterium sp. | reverse complement strand
CACGCGCCCGAGGTCTCGCAGCGCTTTGCCTTGCCGCGCGAGTTTCACCATGCCGGCGTGCAGCGCTATGGTTTCCATGGCCTGTCGTATGAATACATTGCCTCGCGCCTGCCGCAGGTGGACCGCGACGCTGCCAAGGGGCGTACGGTGGTGATGCACCTGGGCAATGGCGCCAGCATGTGCGCCTTGCAGCAGGGCCGCAGCGTGGCCAGCACCATGGGCTTCACCGCGCTGGACGGCCTGCCCATGGGCACCCGCTGCGGCAACATCGACCCCGGCGTGCTGCTGTGGCTGATGGACGAGCGTGGCATGGACGCCCGCCAGATCGAAAACCTGCTCTACAAGCAGTCGGGCCTGCTGGGCGTTTCGGGCCTGTCGTCGGACATGCGCACCCTGCTGGCCAGCGCGCATCCGGCCGCCCGCGAGGCCATCGACCTGTATGTCTATCGCATCCGGCGCGAACTGGGCTCGCTCGCAGCCGCCCTGGGCGGGGTGGACAGCCTGGTCTTCACGGCCGGCATCGGCGAGCACGCGGCGGCCATCCGGGCGGGCATCTGTCACGACGCGGTCTGGCTTGGCGTGAAGCTGGACGAAGCGGCCAACGCAGCCAGGCCTGCGGAGCCGGGTGAGCCGCACCGCATCAGCCGACCCGACAGTCCGGTCAGCGTCTGGGTGATCCCGACCAACGAAGAACTGATGATCGCGCGCCACACCCGTCACCGGGTGCCGGACTTCCGCCAGCGGGGCAGCGAACGCCTGGTTCAGGTGGCTCCGGCGGCCTCGGCCTGAGGGCTGCTGGGCGCTACAATCAAAAGTTCGATGAGCGCCACACGGGTGGCGACACCCTTGAGAAGGATTCCCCCCATGTCGATGGACGATCGCGACGGCAAGATCTGGATGGACGGCAAGATGGTGGAGTGGCGCGACGCCAAGATCCACGTGCTGACCCACACGCTGCACTATGGCTGCGGCGCTTTCGAAGGCGTGCGCGCCTACAAGACCGACAAGGGCACCGCGATCTTCCGTCTGCGTGAGCACACCGAGCGCCTGTTCAACAGCGCCAAGATCCTGCGCATGCCCATGCCCTTCACTCTCGACGAGGTGATGCAGGCCCAGATCGACATCATCAAGGCCAACAACCTGGAAAGCGGCTACCTGCGTCCGCTGATCTGGCTGGGCTCCGAAAAGATGGGCGTGAGCCCCAAGGGTGCCAAGGTGCACGTCATGGTTGCGGCCTGGCCCTGGGGCGCCTACCTGGGCGAAGACGGCATGAACCGCGGCATCCGCGTCAAGACCTCCAGTTTCACCCGCCACCACGTCAACATCACGATGACGCAGGCCAAGTCGGTGAGCAACTACACCAACTCCATCCTGGCCAACCTCGAAGCCACCGAAGACGGCTACGACGAAGCCCTGCTGCTGGACACCGCCGGTTTCGTCTCCGAAGGCTCGGGCGAGAACGTGTTCGTCATCAAGGACGGTGTGGTCTACACCCCCGACCTGTCGGCCGGTGCCCTCAACGGCATCACCCGCAAGACCGTGACCGCGATTTGCAAGGACCTGGGTCTGGAGCTCAAGGAAAAGCGCATCACCCGCGACGAGATCTACATTGCCGACGAGGCCTTCTTCACCGGCACCGCAGCCGAAGTGACTCCGATCCGCGAACTCGACCGCGTGCAGATCGGTGCGGGCACCCGTGGCCCCATCACCGAGAAGATCCAGTCCGCTTACTTCGACGTGGTCTATGGCCGCAACGCCAAGTACGCCGACTGGCTGACCCTGGTCTGATGACCCAAGGACGCTGAACATGAGCACGAACACACAGTCTTCCAAAACCTTGGTGGAAGTGGGCGCCGCCGATCTGCAAGGACCCGGCGTGGTGTTTTGCCCCAACCCCAAGCAGCCGCTGTGGAGCAACCACCCGCGCGTCTACATTGACGTGGTGACCACCGGCGAAGGCAAGTGCCCGTACTGCGGCACTGTTTACAAGCTCAAAGACGGCGAACACGTGCACGCGCACTGAGGTGGCAGTCTGAGCACCGCATGACGCACAGCAAGCCCGGGTTCGCCCGGGCTTTGTTTTTGGGCGACCCAGCGTGCCCCGCCTACAATCGTTGCCCATCATGAAGACCACGCACGAATTCGTTCTGACCCTGTCCTGCCGGGACACCACCGGCATCGTTCACGCGGTGTCGGGCCTGCTGTACCAGGCTGGCTGCAACATCATCGACTCGCAGCAGTTTGGCGATGTGCAAAGCGAGGACAGCACCGGTCTGTTCTTCATGCGCGTGCACTTTGCCGCGCCCGACCACCTGGCCGATGCCGGCACGCTGGAGCGCCTGTTCTCGCATGTGCGCGAGCAGTTCCAGATGACCGCATCCATCCGCGCGCTGGCGCGCAAGCCGCGCGTGCTGATCATGGTCAGCAAGCATGGGCACTGCCTCAACGACCTGCTGTTCCGCTGGCGCTCAGGCTGGTTGCCTATCGACATCTCGGCCATCGTCTCCAACCACCCGGACTACGCCGAGCTGGCGGACAGCTACGGCATCCCCTTCCACCACCTGCCGCTGCCCACGGGCGCCAGCGCGGACGTCAAGCGTGCGCAGGAGCAGCAGGTGGAGGCCCTGGTGGCGCAAGAAGGCGTTGACCTGGTGGTGCTGGCGCGCTACATGCAGATCCTCAGTGCCGAGTTCTGCCAGTTCCTCAAGGGCCGTGCCATCAACATTCACCACAGCTTTTTGCCCAGCTTCAAGGGCGCCAAGCCTTACTATCAGGCGCATGACCGTGGCGTGAAGCTGATTGGCGCCACGGCCCACTATGTGACGGCCGACCTCGACGAAGGCCCGATCATCGAGCAGGATGTGGAACGGGTGGATCACACCCTGACCCCGGAAGATTTCACCGCCGTGGGGCGGGATGTGGAGTGTGTGGTGCTGGCGCGCGCCGTGAAGTGGCACGCCGAGCACCGTGTGCTGATGAACGGTCACAAGACCGTGGTGTTCAAGTAAGGACGCTTGCCATGAAAGACCCGCGCGCGCTCAAGGCAACCCAGGCCCTGATGACCACGGCCGACGAAACCGAGGCCTCGTTCTACGACGCCATGCGCCACGGTGACGTGGACAAGGTGATGGCCTGCTGGGCCGACGACGAGGAGATCGCCTGCGTGTCGCCCGGTGGTCCGCGCACGGTGGGCACGGTGGCGGTGCGGGCGGCGTTTGCGGCCACGCTGGCGACCGGGCCGGTGCACATCACCATCGAGCATGTGCGCCGCATGGAGTCTGCCGTGTGCGCAGTGCACCACGTGACCGAGAAGGTGCAGGTGATGAGTGCCGAGGGCCTGCAGACGGCCTTCGTCATTGCCACCAATGTGTACCTGCGCACCCCGCAGGGCTGGCGCATGGTGGCCCACCACGCCAGTGCCGGCATGCCGCAGGACCTGCCGGACATCTCCGAGCCGCGCTCGACCCTGCACTGAGCGGCGCCATGCTGCACTACCAGGCACCACGCTGGCTGAAAGGCGCTGGCGCGTTGGGCGGCAATGTCCAGACCATCTGGCCGGCGCTGTACAGCCACCCCCGGGCCGATCAGGTGGCCGAGGTGGTGCGCTACCAGCGGGAACGCTGGGACACGCCCGATGGGGACTTCATCGATGTGGATTGGTTGGTGGCAGCCATGGCTTCGCCAGCGCCTCGCCCTTTGCTGGTGCTGTTCCACGGCCTGGAGGGGTCGTCGCAGAGCCATTACGCCCGCGCCTTTGCCCACTGGGCGCAGGCCCAGGGCTGGGACTATGTAGTGCCACATTTTCGAGGTTGCTCCGGCGAGATGAACCGCACCTTGCGGGCCTACCACTCGGGCGATCACGAGGAACTGGACTGGATCTTGCGCCGCCTGGCCTTGCGCCACACCGGGCCGATGATGGCCGTGGGCGTGTCACTGGGCGGCAACGCGCTGTTGCGCTGGGTGCAGGAGGCGGGCAACCAGGCTGCTTCGCTGGTGAAGGCCGTGGTGGCGATTTCATCGCCCGTGGACCTGACGGCGGCCGGGCAGGCGCTGGGTCGCGGTTTCAACCGCCATGTCTACACCCGCATGTTCCTGCGCACGCTCAAACCCAAGGCGTTGGCGAAGGCGAGGGCGCACCCTGGAGTGGTCGATCTGGCCGCCCTGTTGGCGGTGCGGGATCTGTACGCCTACGACAATGCCTACACGGCGCCGGTGCATGGCTTTGCCAGCACAGAGGACTACTGGCGGCGTGCCTCGGCCAAACCGGGTTTGCGGGCCATGCGCCATGTGCCGGCTCTGGTGCTCAATGCTCGCAACGACCCATTCTTGCCCGCCGAGAGCTTGCCTCGCGCCGACGAGGTGGGGCCCGCCGTGACGCTGTGGCAGCCAGTCGAAGGCGGGCATGTGGGCTTTCCGCAAGGCCGCTTTCCCGGCCATGTGGCCGACCTGCCGCGCGCAGTAGGCCGTTGGCTGGCACAACATCTGTGAGGACTGTCATGGACGACATCGTCAAAGCCGCCATGCTCAAGTGGCCCAATGTGCCGAACTGCTACGGCTGGCTGGCGCTGGATGCGCGCGGTGATTGGTATCTGCGCGATGCCCCGACTCAGGCCGCTGGACCGTTTCCGCAGATCAAGGGCAGCCTGATCGAGCACGAGAAGTTCAAGGCTTTCATCCACCGCAACTATGCGGCCGATGAACGCGGGGCCTGGTTCTTTCAGAACGGCCCCCAGCGCGTGTACCTGCAGCTGGAGCTGGCACCGCTGGTGCTGGGCGTGCGGCGTCTGTCGGCAAGTGAACCGGACCCGCACGGCACCGGCTTTGAGGTGCAGGCCCACACCGGGCAGGATGTGGGGGAGGTGCAGTCATGCTGGCTCGACGAGCACGGTCGCCTGTACCTGCTGACCGAGCTCGGGCTGGGCGTGGTGCGCTCCATGGACATGGCTGCGGCTGCCGACGCCGTGGCCGCTGGCGTGTGGGGCGAGCCTCAGGAGATCGCGTTTGCCGACATGCCGGCCCGGTTCGGTTTTGTGCGCGAGCCGGCACCGGTGATCAGCAAATCGGTCTGAAGCATGAAAAAAGCCGGCTGCAAAGCCGGCTTGGTGAGCGAGGGCAAGAACGCTCAGGGTGCCGATGCAGCATCGGCAGCGGGGGCGGCCGGCTCTTCGAACTTGGCGCCACCTGCGTTGGCCAGGAAGGCCACCGCACGGGTGATTTCCAGGTCGCTCATGTTGCCGCCACCTTGAGCGGGCATTGCGTTGAAGCCCTTGATGGCGTGATCGGCCAGCGTGGCCAGGCCTTGGCCAATGCGACCACCCCAGGCGGCAGCATCACCGAACTTGGGCGAACCGAGCATGCCGGCGTCGTGGCAGGCGGCGCACTGGGCCTTGTAGGCCTCTTCACCCGAACGCGGGGCGGCGTTGGTCGCTGCCAACTGGATCTGCACGGTGCCCACGGGCATGATGCGCTCGGCGGCGGCCTGGGTGCTCATGGCGTTGGCGCCTGCGCTGTTCTTGCTGAGGGATGCTGCATACATGAGCAGCACAATGAGAGCCACAGGGAGAATGAACGAGACCACTGCAGCAACCATCAGTTGCTGGGGGGAACTCTTCGGGCCTTCAGGGCTGGACTCTTTGGATTGGGGCGCTTGGCTCATGGTGATTCAGGACGCGCAGGTTGGTGAGGGATGACATGATGCCGGCAAAAGACCGGCCGCGAAAAGGGGCCATTATAGTTTGTCGTCGGTTGTCATGCAGGGGCGGCGTACAGACCCCTGTTAGAATTCGGGTTGCTGCGCCCGTAGCTCAATGGATAGAGTACTGCCCTCCGAAGGCAGGGGTTGCTGGTTCGATCCCAGCCGGGCGCGCCATCGAGATCAGGCACTTCGCCTCACGGCCAAGTGCTTTTTTCTTGCCTGTACGGTCTTCGTGCGGATGGTGCATCGTCCTGTGGAGACGGCGATTCAGATCGCTGAGAGTTCGCAGCCTTCAGGCAGTGAAGGACTGCTTCCGACTGACGCAGGCGTCGTGTCAGAGGTAGCCCATTGCTACATTACACGGCTGTCTGCCATTTCTCTGAGAGCCACCGATGTCCGAGCCCATTCGCCTGACCCAGTACAGCCACGGAGCCGGGTGCGGCTGCAAGATCAGTCCCAAGGTGCTGGACGTGATCCTGGCGGGCAGCGGCGCCCAGCATCTCGACCCCAAGCTGTGGGTGGGCAACGCCTCGCGCGACGATGCGGCGGTGTATGCCCTCGATGACGAGCGCGGTGTGGTCTCGACCACCGATTTCTTCATGCCCATCGTCGACGATCCGTTCGACTTTGGCCGCATCGCCGCCACCAACGCGATCAGCGATATTTACGCCATGGGCGGCGATCCCTTGATGGCGATTGCCATCCTGGGCTGGCCGGTGAATGTGCTGCCCCCCGAGGTGGCGCGTGAGGTGGTACGAGGCGGCCGGTCCATCTGTGACGAGGCCGGCATTCCCCTGGCCGGTGGTCATTCCATCGATGCGCCCGAGCCCATCTTTGGGCTGGCTGTCACCGGGGTGGTGGACAAGCGTCACCTCAAGCGCAACGACACGGCCACGGCGGGTTGTCGCCTCTACCTGACCAAGCCGCTGGGCATCGGCATCCTGACCACCGCCGAGAAGAAAGCCAAGCTCCGCCCGCAAGACGTGGGTCTGGCGCGTGACTGGATGTGCACGCTCAACCGGGCCGGCAGCCGCTTTGGCAAGCTCACGGGTGTCAAGGCCATGACCGATGTGACGGGTTTCGGCCTGTTGGGTCATCTGGTCGAGATGGCCGATGGCAGCGGTCTGAGTGCCTGGGTGGACGACGCAGCGGTGCCTCGGCTGCCGGGCGTCGAACACTATCTGGCCGAGGGCTGCGTGCCCGGTGGCACCGGTCGCAACTTTGACAGCTATGGCGACAAGGTGGCCTCGATCACCGAGGTGCAACAGCAGCTGCTGTGCGACCCGCAGACCAGCGGTGGCCTGCTGGTGGCCGTGACGCCCGCAGGCGAGGCCGAGTTCCTGGCGGTGGCCACCCAGTTGGGCTTGACCCTTCAGCCCATCGGGCAACTCACCGAGCGACAGACCTTCAGCGTCGAGGTGCGCTGATGCGGGACAACACGGCCGACTACCGGGCCATCTTCCTCCACGACGTGCCGATGATGGACGTGCGTGCACCGGTGGAGTTCGCCAAAGGCGCCTTCCCCGGCGTGGTCAACTTGCCGCTGATGAACGATGCCGAACGCCAGGCCGTGGGCACCTGCTACAAGCAGCAAGGTCAGCAGGCGGCCATTGAGCTGGGACATCGCCTGGTGTCAGGCGACATCAAGGCCGAGCGCATCGCGGCTTGGGGGCGCTTTGCGCAGGCCCATCCCGACGGTTTGCTCTACTGTTTTCGGGGTGGTCTGCGCTCGCAGATCGTGCAGCAGTGGTTGCAGAGCGAGGCGGGCATCTGCTACCCGCGTGTCATCGGCGGCTACAAGGCCTTGCGTTCATTCCTGCTCGAATCCTTGCAGCATGATGTGGAGCAGTCACGCTTTGTGGTGCTCGGGGGTTTGACGGGGGCGGGCAAGACCGAACTGCTCCACCAGTTGCCGAACAGCCTGGATCTGGAAGGGCACGCCAATCACCGTGGCTCAGGATTTGGCAGCCGCCCCACTGGTCAGCCTGTGCAGATCGACTTCGAGAACACGCTGGCCATCGACCTGCTCAAGCAGCGCGCCAGGGGGCATGCCTGTTTTGTGCTGGAGGACGAAGGCAAGCACATCGGGCGCTGTGCGGTGCCCTTGGTGCTGCGCCAGATCATGGCGAAGGCGCCGGTGGTGTGGGTGGAGGTGCCATTTGAAGCGCGGGTGGCCCGCATCGAGCGCGACTACGTGGTGGCGCAGCATGCCGATTTTGTGGCCGTGTTCGGTGATGCGCAGGGTGACGCGGCCTTCCGGGCGCACCTGCTGGGCAGCTTGGCCAAGATCGCCCAGCGCCTGGGCGGTGAGCGATACCAGCGTTTGCAAGGCATCATGGCAGCGGCGCTGGCAACGCCAGGGGTGGGAGATCTGGCCCTGCACCGTGAATGGATCGCTGCACTGCTGAGCAGCTATTACGACCCGATGTATGCCTATCAGCGTCATCAGAAAGCCGATCGCATCACGTTTGTCGGCGATGCGGCCGAAGTGCTCGGCTACCTGCGCGCAACGGGATGACAGGGAAGGCTGCACTCACACCGGCGGTCTTCTCTTCGTGAAATCCCCATGACACGATGAAGATGTCTGGAATGACGAGTTCCTTGAGGTCTAATCGGAGCCAGAGGAAAAATGTCCATGCCGGCCAGTCAGCCCACTCCATCCGCATCCCCAGCCAACGAAGCGCACCTGACGCTGGACTATCTGGTGCGTCGCATGCGGTTCAAAAGCGACTTTCCGGCACTGGGTTCGTCGATCACCCGTGTTCAGTCCTTGTCAGGCTCTGAAACCGACAACCTGCAGACCTTGTGCGACGAGATCCTCAAGGATGTGGCGCTCACCCAGAAGCTTTTGCGTGTGGTCAACACGGCCCATTACCGCCGCACGGGCACGGACCCCATCAGCACCGTCTCGCGTGCCGTGAGCCTGGTGGGCCTGGCGGGCGTGCGCAATCTGGCCTTGTCCCTCATGTTGCTGGAGCACATGGAAGACAAGGTGCATGCCCAGCAGTTGAAGGTGGAGTTTTTGCGCACGGTGATGGCCGGCACCATGGCGAGCGAGCTGTCACATCGGTCACGTGACGCTGAGGATGCCTTCCTGGGCGCCCTGTTTCGCAACCTCGGACGTTTGCTGGTGGCCTTTTACCTGCCAGAAGACGCCGAGCAGATCCGTTCGCTGACCACGGCCAGTGCGGATCAACCTGAACCCCTGACGGATGCACAGGCGTCGTTGCAGGTGTTGGGGGTCAGTCACGAACAGTTGGCTGGACACATCGGCAAGTCCTGGGGTCTGCCTGACAACCTTCTGGCCTGCATGCGCAGCCCGGAGGGGCGGATCCCAACGCGCTCACTGGCCGCACGTCCCGAGCGCATGTGGTGGCTGTCGAGCATGGCCAATCAGATCGCGCAGACCATGCTGGACACCGATCCGGCACAGCTCGGCGATGCCCTGCGCGAGATTGCACAGACGTACGCCACCCCGCTTGACGTCACCTTCGACGAAGTCAGTCAGGCGGCGGGGCGTGCGCGCAAGCGTTTGACCGAAATGACGCAGGCACTCAACCTGCATGTGCCTGCACAGTCTCCGGGTGAGCGGCTGCTTGATACCTTCTATGTCGATGCCCCCAATAGCGCACAGACCGATGGCCCCACCCCCGAGGCCTTGGGTCTGGCTGATGACAGCGGCACGCTCGCACCAGACTTGCCTCCGCCTGCGGTGGACGCCGCCAGCGTCCTCTCCAACGGCATTCAGGACATCACCAACACCCTGGTCGAGTCCTTTCGCCTCAACGATGTGCTGCAAATGATTCTGGAGACCATGCTGCGGGCGCTCCATTGCCGTCGTGTGATCTTCTGTCTGCGCGATGCGCGCACGGGCCAGCTCACGGGCCGACTCGGTCTGGGGGAAGGGGCCGATGTCGTCAGCGGACTCTTCAAGGTGCCGCTGGTGACGCGTGCCGGTGAGACGCCCGACTTGTTCTCGGCGGTGTGTCTCAAACAGCTCGACACGCTGATTGCGGATGCCAGTGCGCCCAACATCGTCGGCCGCTTGCCCGTGTGGTTCCGCGACCGCGTGCAGGCGCCCACTTTCTTGTTGCTGCCGCTGGTGATGAAGCGTGCCGGACAGCCCGACATGGTGCTGGGCCTCATTTACGCCGACAAGGGGCAGGCCGACAGCCTGCAGATCAGTGAGCGGGAGTTGTCCTTGCTGCGCACCTTGCGCAACCAGGCGGTGATGGCTTTCCGGCAGGCCGCCAGCGGCTGAGCGTGTCCGTGGTCAGGTGCGGTCGCCCGCCGATTGCTTGCGCCATTGACCTGGCGGGACACCGGTCCACCGTTTGAACGCCTGTGAAAACGATGACTGATCGCTGAAGCCCAGACGCGAGGCCAGCTCATCGAGCGACAACGTCGCATCGCGCAGACCTTCGCAGGCCAGCTGCTGCCGTGCCGTGGCTTGCAGTTGTCTGAAAGTCAGCCCCTCTTCCTGCAGTCGACGTTTCAGGGTTCGTTCGCTGGTGTAGAGCAGTTGCGCCATCCGCGCCAGATCAGGCAGGGTCTGGCCCAGGGGTGAGCGCAGATGCGCGCGCACCAGTTCGGCGGTGCCATAGCGGGTGCGACGCTTTTCGACCAGGCTGGCACACAGTTGCTCACACATCGAGGCCGTCAGCGGGTTGGCATTGGGCAGTGGGTGTGTGAGGTAGCGGGCGTGCAGATGCAGGGCGTGCAGGTCGGCATCGAACATGCAGTCCTGACCCAGGTGATGCATGGGCAGGTGTCCGAGCGCTTGTGCCGTGGGCGCTGGGGCCATGATCTGCGTGCGTGTGAGATGCACGTCGGGGCCGGTCAGATCGGCGATCAGGCGTGCGGCGGCCGCCAGGTCGCGCAAGGCCAGGAAGGAGCGCACCGGCTCATCGACATCCGGGGGCGCGAACTGCATGACGATGTGCTCGTCGCGAAAACTGGTCGTGATCTGGGTGAAGGCGTAGGTCAGCGGCATGAACCGCATCGCCAGGCTCAGGGCATTGCCCACCGTGGCGCTGCTGATCAGCCCGTAACCCCAGATGCCGTAAGTGGTGAAGCCATAGCGGAATCCCACCTCCATGCCCAGCAGTGGCGGGTTGCGGAGGGCTCGGATCAGGTTGGCGACCACCTGCAACTCCTGCGCGGCCTGCAACTCGGTATGTGGATCTTGCAACTGCGCCTTCACCAGCCCGGTGCGACGCAGCAGGGTGCCCGCGCCGATGCCGCGTTGTTCCCCGTAATCGACCAGCAAGCGCACGCTGGACGGGTCGCGAATGAAGTGCCATGGCCGCACGGTGTTTTCCCTTGCTGTGTTCGTATTTGGGCCAGATGGCCTGAATCATAAAAAAATCGACCTCATCCAACATTGGCGAAAGCCCTGCGGCTGAAGATCATCAGGGCCGTGTGCAAGCCGGTTCACCGTCACGGGAGGTCTTCATGTCGTGGGATGCAGCGGATGTCAGGATCATCCTCGACGAGCTGGGACGGTGGCGTGCTCGTGCGCTGGAGCCTCAGGTGGCGAACTGGGCACAGTGCCTCGCGGCACCGGTGCTGTCGGAGTTGATGACGCAGTTGACCGCGCTCGGGGTGCTGTCCGACGAGGTGAGCGCCGGCCTGGAGCCGGATGTACCGGGGCTGTGGCGTGATCTGACGGATCCTCACGCCATCGCCCTGGGCGTCGGGATCTTGAGTGACTTGGGGCAGGGCAATGCGGCCCTGGCGCTGGCCTGCCATCGGCGCGCCTTGGGCCTGTGGCTGCTCCACCAGATGCCCGATCTGCGGGGGGCGGCACAACCACCTGTCGATGCGGGACTGGCACTGGTGGTGACGGGTCACCATGGTCTGGCCCAGCACAGCCTGGGCCGATGGCTCGCAGGCGCGGGGTTGGCGCCCGATGACACGGCGCTCTTGTCCGATTGGCTGGACCGAGACAGCCACGAGACCCAGCTCTGGAGTCCACACGGCTGGCAGCAGTTGCTGTGGCCTGTCTGGTGTGCTGGCACGGTGCAATGGGCACGGATGTGGCGCTCCGATCTGATCGTCCAGACCGGGGTGGCCCCGTATGGCCTGCAGGAGCTGCACACTGCCCGGGTGCGGACGCGCTGTGGGTCAGCGGCCTGGGTTTCGGACCTGTCGGCCGAGCGTTCGCGGCAGTTGTATGCCGAGGTTCTCACACTCGACATGATCGGACTCATGGCGATTGGCCTGGGCGTGCTGCGATGTGGCCGCCGCCTGGCACACGACTTTGCCCACCTGCGCCGGCAGGGGGGAGCGGTGATCGCGCGTCATCCTGCCGTCCAGACCATGCTCAGCGACCTGGCGGCCACCGAGCACACGGTGGATGGGCTGCTGCAGTCGCTGCACCACCCACTGGCGCAGGTGTCGCTCGCCCGTGTCGCGTCGGCGCGCCTGCACACGGCCGACCTGCTGGTTCAGGCCAACCACCAGGCCATCCAGGTGCATGGCGGTGTCGGCTACATGCGTGACGTCGGGCCGGAAAAACTGGTGCGCGATCAAACCATGTTGCGTCTGGCGACCGGGGGCGTGCGTGCGTTGCCCCTGCTGCTGCATGGACTTCAGGAGATGCCATCGTGATACAGACCAGCCACTGCATTGACGGGCACCTGCCTTTGCAGGATCCGCTCTCACCTCGTTGGCAGTACGAAGCCTTGCCGCTGTGGTCGCGCTGGGTGGCCACCTATCCGCAATCCGATCTGTGGCAGAGCGACACCCGGCAGTTGCCGGCCCCTTTGGCGGCCCTGCGCCGCCGCGCACGCCAGTTTGCCGAGGCGCACATCGCGCCCGTGTCGGCAGAGCTGGATCTGGCGCCTCACCTGCCGGCTGGCGGGGTGCATCCCCAGGCCTGGCAGTTGCTGCAGCGTGCCGGGCGTGAGGGATGGTTGAGCCATCTGCTGCCGCCCCCGCTCGGGTCGATGTCCTTGCGCGCCGTCATGCACCCGCTGATCTGGCAGTGCTGCCTGGTGGTGGAAGAGTTCTCGCGTGCCTGTGGTGGCCTGATGCTGTTGTTGTCCGCGCATCACCTGGGCACCATGCCCATCCTCCTGTCCGGGCAGGTGGGCAAGATCTTCAAGTACCTTCGCCCCGTGTACCGCGACTGCCTGGCAGGCGATCCCCACCTCATGGCCTTCGCCATCACCGAGCCGGGAGGTGGATCCGATGTCGAAGAAGGCCACGGTGCCCGACACTACAAGCCCGGTGTGGTGGCACGTCCCGTCGAGGGAGGGTGGTTGCTCAGCGGACGCAAGTGCTTCATCAGCGGAGGGGATCTGGCCCGATCGCTCACCGTGTTTGCCGCCCTGCAAGGTGAAGGCATGGCATCGTGGACCTGTTTCCGGGTCGATGCGCAGGCGCCGGGCTTCAAGGTGGTGCGCACCGAGCTGAAAATGGGCATGCGCGCCTCGGGGGCCGCCGAGTTGGAGTTCAGCGACGTGTTCGTGCCGCACGATGCGGTCATTGGCGAGTTGCGTCAGGGCTGGGCACTGAACCGCGCCACGCTGAATGCCTCGCGCATGCCTGTGGCATCGATGGGTGTGGGGCTGGCGCGCGCCGCCACCGAAGAGGCCCTGGCCTTTGCGCGCCGCTATCAGCTCGGTGGCAAACCGCTGATTCACTATCAGGACGTGCAACTGCATCTGGCCACCATGGTGGCCGAAACCCGTGCGCTGCGCAGCCTGGTCTGGCAAGAGGCCCGACACGCCTGGCGACCTCGACAACTGCAGGCCTCCGCGTGCAAATTCCATGCAACCGACCGGGCGCAACAGGTGTGCGAAATGGCGCTCGACCTGCTGGGCGACCACGGCAGCGCACACGAGGCCGGCATCGAGCGCATTCTGCGCGACGTTCGCCTCACACGCATCTTTGAGGGCACCAACCAGATCAACCGCCTCTCCCTCATCGAAGACTGGCAGCCGCAATTGCTGGCGCACGATCAACCTGCAGGAGTTTGACATGTCGCCCTCTCCCTGGGATCGCGATCCCTTCTTTCAATACCCACTGACCCGCATCTCCACCAGTGCTGGCGAGATCAACATGCCGATCCTGTACTACGACTGCTCCGTGGTCATGGCGCTGTTCATGGTCGATGTGGACCGCGCTGCGCCGCTGGTGCGTGACTCGGGTCTGAAGGTGGTGCGCGTGGCGGGTGACAAGACCCTGGTGGGGGTGGCCTTCTACGAGTACCGCCAGACCGCCATCGCGGCCTACAACGAAGTGGGCGTGGCCATTGCTGTGGCGCCTGCCGACGTGCGCGTGCCCGCCTTGCCCTGGCGCTCGTACGTGAGGGCGCCGGACCACAACCCAATCGGCTTTCACATTGTTGACCTGCCCGTCACCACCGAAGCGGCCTGCGCTGCGGGCCGCGAGGTGTGGGGTTATCCGAAGTTCGTGACCCCCATTGGTTTTCATCGGCATGGCCGTGAGTTCACAGGTGTGGTCACCGATCCCGATGACCGCAGCGAACTGGTGCGTGTGGCAGGGCGGGCCGGCCTCGGCGTGCGGGGGCCTTTGCTGGATCTGGTGCTCTATTCGCGTCACGAGGGACAACTGTTGCGCACCGTGGTGCAGACCCGGGGCGGTGCCGTGTGGTGTCTGCCAGGCAGCATGCGGTTGCAGCTGTCTGCCTCCTCACGCCATCCCATGACGCAGCGACTGCGCCAATTCGGGCTCGACGGGGCACGCCCGATCAGCGTGAGCATGAGTGATCGCCTGCAACTGCGTCTCAACGCGGGGGCACCGATACCGGAGTCGATCTGAATGGTGCGCAGCGCCGATAATCGCTGCCATGTTCCGCATCGTCCTCGTTGAACCCGAAATCCCGCCCAACACGGGCAACGTCATCCGCCTGGCAGCCAACACCGGCTGCGAGCTGCACCTGATCGAGCCGCTGGGCTTTTCGATGGACGACAAGCTGTTGCGCCGCGCCGGGCTCGACTATCACGAGTACGCCCCGGTGCGCCGCCACGCCAGCTGGCAGGCCTTTCTGGAGGCGATGCAGCCGGATCCGAGCCGCATGTTCGCCTTCACCACGCGCGGCAGCCGTCCCTTCGGCGAGGTGGCCTGGCAGGCGGGTGACTGGTTCGTGTTCGGCTGTGAAACGCGCGGGCTCGATCCCGCTTTGCGCGATGGCTTTCCGCTGACGCAACGCGTGCGCCTGCCGATGCGCCCTGAGCAACGCAGCCTCAACCTCAGCAATGCGGTGGCGGTGGCGGTGTTTGAGGCCTGGCGGCAAAACGGCTACACGGGCAGCGTCTGACGCAGCCCGCGCACACCTCCTCAGAAGGTGCTGCCCTCGGCCTTGGCCTCACGGCTCATCAAGGTGCCCACGGCCTGCGCGGGACTCAGCCGGTCGTCGAGCACGGCCACCACCGCTTCGGTGATGGGCATGGACACGCCCAGGCTCTGTGCGCGTTGCCACACGGTGGCGGCGCTGTAGACGCCTTCGGCGACATGGCCCAGGTCATGCAGGATCTGCGGCAGTTTCTTGCCCGAGGCCAGTTGTAGGCCCACCGTGCGGTTGCGCGACAGATTGCCCGTCGCGGTCAGCACCAGGTCGCCCAGTCCCGACAGCCCCATGAACGTGTCGGCGCGCGCACCCAGGGCCACGCCCAGGCGCGTCATTTCAGCCAGGCCGCGTGTGATCAGCGCCGCACGGGCGTTGAGCCCGAGATTCAATCCATCTGCAATGCCGGTGGCAATCGCGAGCACGTTCTTCACGGCCCCGCCCACTTCCACCCCGATCGGGTCGGTGGAGGTGTACACGCGCAGACTGTCGGAGTGGAAGGCCGTGACGGCTTGCTCTGCCAAGGCTGTGTCGCTGCTGGCCGCCACCAAGGCGGTGGGTTGTCCCAGCGCCACCTCGTGGGCAAAGCTCGGGCCCGACAGCACCCCGTTGCGGGCGTCAGGGCGCAAGGCATCGGCAATCTCGTGGCCCAGACGACCACTGCCCTTCTCGAAACCCTTGCACAGCCACAGGGCAGCGGCATCGTCAGGCAGGCTTTGCAGCATGCTGCCCAGCGCCGCCATCGGTGTGCCGATGATGACCAAGCCTTTGGCGCCGCGCGCGTGCGCCACAGCCTCGTTCAGGTCGTGGGTGACGCGCAAGGCCTCAGGAAACGGTGCGTCGGGCAGGTAGCGCGTGTTGCAGCGCGCCGCCTGCATGTCGGCGACTTGTGCGGCGTCGCGCGCCCACAGCAGCACCTCGCGGTGATGCCGTGCAGCGCTGATGGCCAGCGCCGTGCCCCACGCCCCGGCTCCCAGGATGGCGAGCTGGGTGTCCATCCGTTCAGGCGTGGCCGGCAGCGGCGGCTTGCTGCAGCTGGGCTTCGTACATGGCCTGGAAGTTGACTTCGGTCAGGTGCACGGGCGGGAAGCCGGTGCGGTTGATCACGTCGGCCACGGTGGCGCGCAGGTAGGGGTAGACGATCTGCGGGCAGGCGATGGCGATGATCGGCTGCATCTGCTCTTCCGGCACGTTGCGGATCTCGAACAGACCGGCTTGCTTGGCCTCGACCAGGAACAGGGTCTTGTCATTGACCTTGGTGGTCACGGTGGCCGTCACGGCCACTTCGTAAATGCCGTCCTGCACCGGCTCGGCGTGCAGGTTCAGTTGCACGTCCACCTGGGGCTGGCCCTGCTCCAGCAGGATCTGGGGTGCATTGGGCATCTCCAGGGACAGGTCCTTCAGATAGATGCGCTGAATGCTGAACGAAGGTTGGTTGGCTTGGTCGCTCATGAGAAATCCTTGGTGTGCGGGTGATCAACTGCCAGGGATTATGAACCAGCCCGCTGTGGCCTCGGCACAGGGCGTCACACCGCACGTCACGAAGTCGAGTTCGCCCCCACAAACAGGCGGGTGTCGGGTCGCAGAGCTCGTCGTACGCCTCCGGGGTGCGATGGGGCGCGCACGTTCTCAGGCGCCGTTGAGCAGGGGCAGCAGGCCGCCCTGCTGGTCCAGCTCGATCAAGTCGTCGCAGCCGCCCACATGCGTCTCACCAATGAAGATTTGCGGCACGGTGCGGCGACCGGTCACGGTCATCATGTGCTCACGTTGCGATGGATCCAGGTCCACGCGAATTTCCTCGATGGCCTCGACCCCACGTTGCTTGAGCAACATCTTGGCCCGCTGGCAGTAGGGGCAGACCTGGGTGGTGTACATCTTGACGGCTTGCATGGTGTCGTGGGTTCGATGAAGCAAAAAAATTGGGACAGCACAGACATTGTCTCTGCGGTCCCAAGTCCGTCTGATCAGTGTGGAGATCGGCGCGTGGTGTAGGGCCTGATGAGCCAGGCCGACCGATCAGGCCTTGTCGGTGGGCAGATGCGCTTCACGCCAGGCCTTCAGGCCACCCGACAGCGATTGAGCGTTCTCATAGCCCATCTTCTTCAACTGGGCGACCGCACGGGCCGAACGGGTGCCAGCCGCGCACACCACCACCAGCGGTGTCGCCTTGTTCGAGGGCAGCCCCTTGCCTTCGGCCAGCTGGCCCAGCGGGATGTTCTTGGCGCCGGTGACGTGGGCGGCGGCGAACTCGGCCGGCTCACACACGTCGATCACCTGGGCCTTCTGCTTGTTGATGAGCTGGACAGCCTGTGCCGGGGTCAGGCCGCCGCCTGCGCCGCCCGCTTGGATCTGCTGCCACAGCAGCATGCCGCCCGATGCGGCAGCGGCCACGATCCAGTACCAGTTGGCCGTGATGAAGCTCGAAGAATTCATGCAAGTGCTCTCTTGTAAGCCCGCGAGCAGGAAGCCACGGGTCGAGCGGGATTATAAAATCGCTGGTTGCCCGGCTGGTCTGCACCAGCCCACTTTCACCTCGATGGGATCGCACGTCATGTACAAACTCGTCCTGATTCGCCACGGCGAATCCACCTGGAACCTCGAAAACCGCTTCACTGGCTGGGTCGACGTCGATCTGACGCCCACGGGCGTGTCGCAAGCCATGTCGGCCGGTCAGCTGCTCAAGGCCGAGGGCTACGAGTTCGACATCGCCTACACCTCGGTGCTCAAGCGCGCCATCCACACCCTGAACTACTGCCTCGACGAGATGGACCGCATCTGGTTGCCGGTGGTCAAGAGCTGGCGCCTCAACGAGCGCCACTACGGTGGCCTGCAAGGTCTGAACAAGGCCGAGACCGCCCAGAAGCACGGCGATGCGCAGGTGCTGGTGTGGCGCCGCAGCTATGACACCCCGCCGCCCGCCCTGGACGCCAACGACCCGATGGGCCAGCGTCAGGACCTGCGTTACGCCGGCCTGCAAGCCGATCAGATCCCGCTGACCGAGTGCCTCAAGGACACCGTGGCCCGCGTGCTGCCCTACTGGAACGAAGAGATCGCCCCGACCATCAAGTCGGGCAAGCGCGTCGTGATCGCCGCCCACGGCAACTCCATCCGCGCCCTGGTCAAGTACCTGGACAACATCAGCGACGACGACATCGTCGGCCTGAACATCCCCAACGGCATCCCGCTGGTGTACGAACTCGACGCCGATCTCAAGCCCATCAAGCATTACTACCTGGGTGATGCCGAAGCCGCTGCCAAGGCCGCTGCGGCCGTGGCCACGCAAGGCAAGGCCTGATCAGGCTTTCAGGTCGGCCTCACTCGGCTGACCAGATCAAGGGGCAGTGGTCAGACAGTTGTCGGCCACGGTCCTGAGGGTCATACGGCAGGCGCGTCATCCGCACGGTGGCGCGCCTGTCGTCATATCGGGCCTGCAGGCTGTCACCGAGCAGGATGTCGTCGATGTAGCGGCTGTGCTTGTCATCGGCATCGCAGGGCAGATACGGCTGACCGGCGGTGGCACGGTGCAGCACGGCGCCGCGAGGCTGGTTGTCGCTCCAGGCTGGCAACAGGTTCAGTGGGGCGGCCTCATCGGAGCCGGCTGAACGCCGCTCGTCCAGATCCAGGTGCCGGTTGAAGTCGCCCAGCACGGCAAAGGCCACGCCCTCGCGCACCCGATGGTCGATCCAGCGCTCCACCACCGGGGTCTGGCGTTGCAGAGCTCGACAGGGACTGAAGTCGCGGTCCAGATCGCCCCGAAAGCAGCCGCTCTTCAAGTGCACATTGAGCAGGCGCACTTCCTGTGCGGTGCCGGGGTAGAGCGTGAGGTCGGCGCCGGCGCGCGAGCCGCCGTCCACATCCAGTTCATTCAACTCGCCATTGCAACGGTAGGGCACGCCCTCGCGGATGGCAAAACCCACCTTCTGCGGGTGCGCGCGGCGCTCGAAACAGTCCAGCTTCCAGCCCTGGCGGAACACCTGACGAGCGGCCTCGGTGCCGTCCACCTCTTGCAGCGCCACCACGTCCACACGGCGTGGGCTGTGCAGCGCCTGTGCGGTGCGTGCCAGGGCATCCAGATCGGCCGAGGTGCGCGCGGGCGGTGGGGTGCGCCCCGGTGTGCAGGGCAGGGCACGCTCGTGGCTGCGCGGTTGCTGGCGCTGGCAGCGGGCGCTCAGCTCGGCCTGGGTGGCGGGGGTCATCAGCCATTCCAGGTTCCAGGTGGCCAGGCTCAGGCGGGCGTCAGGGGTGGCCTTGCGGCCCCCGTCAAACCATCCGGCATGGGCCGACCAGACGCTCACGGCCACCAGGCCTAGCGCAGCGAGCCAGCGGCGGGGGCGAGCCCCGTGTGTGCGACGCACCTTGGTGACTCAGACGCAGAATCAGACGCCCAGCGCGGTGCGGTCGAGCGTGTAGTTCTGCGGGCCGGCCACGGCGATCTTGATGGCGCCGATGCGGTTGGCCAGGGCCACCGACTTGACCAGATCCCAGCCCTGCGACAGGCCGAACAGCAGGCCGCCTCGGAAGGCGTCGCCGCAACCGGTCGGGTCCACCACCGCTGTGGCCTTCACGCCGGGCACATGGGTGACTTCGCCTTGCACATACACATTGCAGCCCTCGGCACCCAGGGTTTCGATCAAGCCGCGCAGGTGGCCGCGCGACAGCTCGGCCAGGCTCTGGCCGGTGCGCTCGGCCAGCATCTTGCCTTCGTAGTCGTTGACGGCCACCCAGCTGGCCTGGCTCACGAAGCGCTTGAGCTCGTCGCCGTTGAACATCGGCAAACCCTGGCCCGGGTCGAACACGAAGGGGATGCCAGCGGCCTGCAATTGCTCGGCGTGCTCGATCATGGCATCGCG
>CAYOJR010000004.1:7437-14088 GCA_964404335.1 uncultured Aquabacterium sp. | reverse complement strand
AGGCTGTAGGCGATGTTGCCGGCGCAGCCCCCGAACTCCTTGCGCATGGACGGCACCAGGAAGGACACATTCAGGATGTGTACCTGATCGGGCAGGATCTGCTGTGCGAAGCGGCCGGGGAAGGTCGTGATGGTGTCAAAGGCCAGGGAGCCGCAGATCAGGACGGACATGGAAGGTCTCGGGTAAGGGAATCAGGGGTAGAACAGCTCGGCGGTGTAGCCGGCGGGCTGCAGGGTCGGGGTATGCAGGTTCCAGACCAGGGTGGTGCTGCGCAAGGGGGGCACCGCTTGCGGGCGCGGCGCAAAGCGCGTGGATGGCTCGCCGCCCTCATGCCAACGGGCGTCGTCAGGCGAGAAACTGCGACGCGCCACGATCGCCCCCGAGATGTCGGTCAGTGTCAGGTCCACATGAGGCCAGGCCAGGGCGATGGCCGAGCTGTTGCGCACGACCACGGTGAGGCGATAGCGGTGCGGGCCTTCGGACTCCGCGCGCAGCAGGGTGGCGCTGTCCACCTGCAGATGGTCGATGCGCAGCGGCGGCTTCAAGGTGCATTGGGCCAGGGCGCACCAGTGGCTCAGCGCAGGTTGCAGCCGAGGGAACTGTGCGGCCAGCGCATCGCGGAACTGGTGCACCAACTGCACGCCCAGCGACAGCACGAGGGCCAGCGACAAGCCGGTGAGCACGCCGCGCACCGACGGTTGACGCCAGAAGGCCTGGCGCTGTGCCTGACGAATGAAGGCTGGCGTTTCGTCTTTGGGGGCTGGCTTCTTGACGGCCTTGCGAGCTGGGGTGGCGCGCGTGCTGGCCTCGCTCAAGGGGGCGGGGGCAGAGTGGCGGGCGGTTGGCGGTTCGACCGATGCCGAGTGCAGGCGCGGTGCATCGTGTGCCGGCGTGGACGCGCTCTTCGCGGGCAGGGGCAGACCGTGGGCGTCGGCTTCGGCCTCCAGCAGGGCGTCGACAGGGAATTCGGCATCGGCGAATTCCGGGCCGCCTTGCTGGCGCCGAGGGGGTGTCTGCCGTTCGCGACTTGAGGGCATCAGGTAGCGCGAGTCGAGCGCATCGGCCTCATCGGTGCTGGGCAGTTCGGCTTCGGGCAGTGGCGGTGGGGCCAGCCGGGAGGTGGGCCGTGGGGGCGGTGGGGCGGCGACCTCGGGTGCCTCCGGCGTGGCGCGTCGTCCCCAGCGCATCTCTTCGGCGGGAACGCGTGTGTCGAGTTCGAAATCGGTGGTGCTGGGCACCGGCCGAGGCGGCTCGGGCGGCAGATCGTCCTGGGTCAGACGAGGGTCCACGGCCGCAGGGGTGCGGAACACCGGCGCGCTGGACGCAGAGGTTACCGGTGACGGCTGCGGCGGAGGTGGGGGCGGTGTGACGCGCGGCGGGGGCGCCTCGCTGTCCATGTCGAACAGGGTCGGCAGGGCGTTGAACACCTCGTTGCAGCGGCCACAGCGCACCCAGCCTTCAGAGACCTTCAGTTGGTCTTCAACGATCTTGAAGATCGTGCCACAGTGGATGCATCGGGTCGCCAGGCTCATAAGGGCCGTTTATGCCATTGATTTGGCCGGTTTTTGCGCCGTCATGAGGATCCACCCCTCTTCGGCGTTGGCGACCTGCAACTGTAGACCCACTTCCGCGTAGGCGTCCTTCAGCTCTTGCTCCTGACGGGCCAGGATGCCAGCGAGCACCAGATGGCCGCCCGGGGCCACGTGAGCGGCCAGCAGCGGCGAGAGCATCTTCAGCGGCGTGGCCAGGATGTTGGCCAGCACCACCGGGTAGGTGGCCTGGGCCTCGCCGACCACGTCGGGCAGGCCAGCCACAATGGGCAGGCTGCCGTCGGCGGCCTTCAGGTGGACCAGGTTGGCTTCGGCATTGGCCACGGTGGCCTCCACTGCGGCCGGGTCGATGTCGACCGCGTCCACCACACCTGAGCCATGCAGGGCGGCGCCAATGGCCAGGATGCCCGAGCCACAACCGTAGTCCAGCACGCGCTGGCCCTGGTAAGCGGCAGCGTTTTGCGCAATCCACTTCAGGCACATGCGGGTGGTGGGGTGGGTGCCGGTGCCAAAGGCCAGGCCCGGGTCCAGGCGCATCACCGTCTTCGCTTCAGGGGGGATCTCGTGCCAGGTCGGCACGATCCAGAAGTCGTCGGTGATGGGCACGGGCTTGAACTGGGACTGCGTCAGGCGCACCCAGTCCTGCTCGTCCACCGGTTGGATACCCTGGACGTGGATGTCCGTGGCCCAGTCCTGCGCCAGGATCAGGGTCGCGGCTTCCAGCGCCTCGGCCTCGCTCGGGAAGAGGCACTTCAGGGTCGAGCGCTGCCAGGCCTCGCGGGGCACCGGCATGCCGGGTTCGCCCCACAGGGCCTCTTCGTGCTCGGTGTCGGCGTCGGCGTCTTCCACCGAAACGGACAGGGCGTCGATCTCCATGAGCGCGTCGCTCAGGGTCTCGACTTCGGCCTCTTTGGCCAGCAGGGTCAGTTCAAACAATGCCATCGTGTGCAGACCTCAACGCTTGCGCGCTGCCATCCAGTTCTCCAGATAGTGGATGTCGGTGCCGCCTTCGACGAACTTGGCGTCCACCATCAACTCGCGGTGCAGCGGGATGTTGGTGTTGATGCCTTCGACCACGGTTTCCGACAGGGCGGTGCGCATGCGGGCCAGGGCCTGGGCACGCGTGTCGCCGTGCACGATGATCTTGCCGATCATCGAGTCGTAGTTGGGCGGCACGAAGTAGTTCGTGTAGATGTGCGAGTCCACGCGCACGCCGGGGCCGCCGGGGGCGTGCCAGGTCGTGATGCGGCCAGGCGAGGGGATGAACTTCACCGGGTCTTCGGCGTTGATGCGGCACTCGATGGAGTGGCCGCGCAGCTCGATCTGGCGTTGCGTGAAGGGCAGCTTCTCGCCGGCCGCCACGCGGATCTGCATCTGCACGATGTCCACACCGCTGACCTGCTCGGTCACCGGGTGTTCTACCTGCACGCGGGTGTTCATTTCAATGAAGTAGAACTCGCCGTTCTCGTACAGGAACTCGAAGGTGCCCGCACCGCGGTAGCCGATCTTCTTGCAGGCGGCGGCGCAGCGGTCGCCCACCTTCTCGATCAGGCGACGGGGGATGCCCGGGGCCGGCGCTTCTTCGATGATCTTCTGGTGACGGCGCTGCATGGAGCAGTCGCGCTCGCCCAGCCACACGGCGTTCTTGTGCTGGTCGGCCAGGATCTGGATTTCGATGTGGCGCGGGTGTTCCAGGAACTTTTCCATGTAGACCTGCGGGTTGCCGAAGGCGGCACCGGCTTCGGTCTGCGTGGTCTGCACGGCGTGCAGCAGCGCGGCTTCGGTGTGCACCACGCGCATGCCGCGGCCACCACCGCCACCCGCGGCCTTGATGATGACCGGGTAGCCGACGGAGCGGGCGATGCGGATGATTTCCTTCGGATCGTCGGGCAGGGCGCCTTCGGAGCCGGGCACGCAGGGCACGCCCGACTTGATCATGGCCTGCTTGGCCGAGACCTTGTCACCCATGATGCGGATCGACTCGGGGGTCGGGCCGATGAAGGTGAAGCCGGACTGCTCGACGCGCTCGGCGAAGTCGGCGTTCTCGGACAGGAAGCCGTAGCCGGGGTGGATGGCCTCGGCGTCGGTCACTTCGGCGGCCGAGATGATGGCCGGCATGTGCAGGTAGCTCTGGGCCGATGGGGCCGGGCCAATGCAGACGGCCTCGTCGGCCAGCTTGACGTACTTGGCGTCGCGGTCGGCTTCGGAGTAGACGACGACGGACTGGATGCCCATCTCGCGGCAGGCCCGCTGAATCCGCAAGGCGATCTCGCCGCGGTTGGCGATCAGGATTTTCTTGAACATGGCGAGTCCCCGCCTTATTCAATGACGAACAGGGGCTGGCCGTATTCGACAGGTTTGCCGTTTTCCACCAGGATCTTGGAGATCACACCGTCCTTGTCGGCTTCGATCTCGTTCATGATCTTCATGGCTTCGATGATGCACACGGCCTGACCGGCCTTGACGGTGTCGCCCACTTCGGCGAAGGGCTTGGCGCCCGGGCTGGAGGCGCGGTAGAAGGTGCCGACCATCGGCGAGGTCACCACATGACCGGTTTCTTCGGCAGGTGCGGGGGCCGCAGTGGCGGCCGGGGCGGCTTCGGCAGCGGCCGGGGCAGCCACAGCAGCGGCAACCGGGGCGGCTTGCGGAGCAGCCTGCATCATGACCACGGGGGCGGCACCCGCCTTGACGATGCGGACTTTGCCGTCGGCCTCGGTGATTTCCAGCTCCGAGACGTTGGACTCGGAGACGAGGTCGATGAGTGTTTTGAGTTTACGCAGGTCCATGGTGTGTGACTCCAGCAAAGCAGTGAGCGGTGTGCGCTCAGTAGAAACGGGCGGCAGTGAGCGCGATCCGTGTGGGATCGGTCAGCCGCGAGACGGGGCGCCCAGACGGTCCAGGGCGGCGTCGAGGGCGTGGCGATAGCCCGCCGCACCCAGTCCCACGATCACGCCTTCGGCGAGGTCGGAGAAATAGGAGTGGTGACGGAAGGGCTCGCGCCGGTGAACATTGGAGAGGTGCACTTCGATGAAGGGCAGGGCCACGCCGGCCAAGGCATCGCGCAGGGCCACGCTGGTGTGCGTGAAGGCACCGGGGTTGATGATGATGAAGCGGGTGCCGTCGGTGCGGGCGGTATGCACCCGGTCAATCAGGGCGCCTTCGTGGTTGCTCTGAAAAGAAGTGAGCGTGGCGCCACGCTGGGTAGCGTGTTCGGCCAGACCACTGTCAATCTGTGCCAAGGTGGTGGACCCGTAAACCTCAGGTTCGCGGGTGCCCAACAGGTTCAGATTGGGGCCATGGAGGACAAGAACTTGCATGTGCTTCTGGCAAACCCTTACACCGAGACTGCAACGGTGACCGAAGTTAGGCCAAGAAAATCAAAGTAGGCGGATTTTAGCCACAAATGGCTTGGCGGCCAGATATTTCTTGAGTCTGATCTGCGCCTGGGGTTTTCGGTCAAACCGGTTGGACTCGCGCGGCCCTTTCGCGCAACCGGGCCAGGTCGGTTGCGCCCATGATGCGGTGGCGCACACGGCCTTGCGCATCAATCAGGATGGTGAAGGGCAAGCCTCCGACCGTGTTGCCCAGTGACCGGGCGAGCTCGGTGCCATCCATGCCAGCGAGCCCAATGTCGAATCCTACCTGCACTTTGGCCAGAAATTCGCGCACGGGGGTGGGGCCATCGATGGCCAGCCCCACAACTTTCCAGCCTTTGGATGTGAATTCGCGGTGGAAGTGATCCAGTTCCGGCATTTCCTTGACGCAAGGTGGGCACCAGGTGGCCCAAAAATTCAACACGATGGGGCGACCTTTCAGCGCCGACCAGGCCAGGGGGGTGCCCTGCGGTGTGTCGAACCGGAGCTGCCAGAAGGCATCGGTGAGTTGATCGCCCACGATGATGGGTGGGGCGGCAGATGCATGGGCGTTGGGGGTGTCGCCGGTCGCGGAGGATGGCGCTGGAGGTTCACGGCGCCAGGCGAGCCAGCCTCCCGCCGCCAGGGCAGCGCTGAGGCCTGCGCTCACCAGCAGCGCGCGGCGTGCTTGCCCCTGTTGGGTCGAGGCGGGTGAAGGGGCTGAAACGCGTTTTGCGGAGAAGGGGGGGCGGCGTGCGGGCATCGTGGGAGCAGGTGGCGAGAGGCGCGGGGGCAAGTCTCAGGTCGGGCGATCCAGCAGACGGCGCAGGGCGGACAGATCGCCGCGTTCGCTGCGCCCGTGGGCATCGGGCTTGAGCGCGCCGCGCAGGTCGTCGGCATCCAGAATGGTCAGGTGCAGGCCGATGGGCTCGTTCAGTGCAGGGCACGGCACGGTCAGGCTCAGACGGTCCACTGGCTGGCCACGCGGCCCGGAGGCGCTGCCGACGTCATAGTCCACGCCCTGGTTGAGCAGCATGATCTCGGCCGACTTGCTGTCGTCGCAGTAGAGCTGCAGGTGGATGTCGTTGAGGCGGGTGGCCGTGCCGCGCCAGACGGCGCCCGTGAGGTGCGGACGGAACTCGGCGAGGCGCTCCATCCAGAGCGCTGCTAGCTCACGCAGGGCGTGCAGCTCGGCGGGCTGGGTGTCGGCGCAGAAGATGTGCAGGTATTCGAAGACGGCCTCTTCCACCTGATCGTTGTCCGGCAGGTCACCACGGCCGGTCAGGCCCAGTTGCTTGGCGGCGCGGCGCTTGGCCGGGCCGTACTCCATGCCTTCTTCCACCACGATGCGCGCGGCGGTGTGGGCGATCTCGATGCTGGCGCTGCTCATCATGGAGGCCATTGTGACCTGTTCAAAGGGCCCAGCGGCGCGGGGCATCAAAAAGCCCGGTCTGCACGAGGGCAGCCGGGCTGGGTGGGGTGCATCACAGGCCGGGCCGCGTGGGCGGCCAGGGTGATTGGCTTTCTGATCAGCTTTCGCGGCGCAGGGCCGGGAACAGGATCACGTCGCGGATGTTGGGTGCGTCGGTCAGCAGCATCATCAGGCGGTCGATGCCGATGCCACAGCCGCCCGTCGGGGGCAGGCCGTACTCCAGGGCGCGGATGTAGTCGGCGTCGAAGTACATGGCTTCTTCGTCGCCCGCGTCCTTGGCGCTGGCCTGGGCGGCAAAGCGGGCGGCCTGCTCTTC
>CAYOJR010000004.1:0-7337 GCA_964404335.1 uncultured Aquabacterium sp. | reverse complement strand
TCCATCAGGTCGTGGTGGTTCCACCAGGCCGCGTAGAACTCCATCATCGTGAACTCGGGGTTGTGTCGCACGGACACCCCTTCGTTGCGGAAGTTGCGGTTGATTTCGAACACGCGCTCAAAGCCGCCGACCACCAGGCGCTTCAGATAGAGCTCGGGTGCGATGCGCAGGAACATCTCTTGGTCGAGCGCGTTGTGGTGGGTGGTAAAAGGCTTGGCGTTGGCGCCGCCGGGGATGGGGTGCATCATCGGCGTTTCGACTTCCAGGAACTGGTGGTCGACCATGAAGGCGCGGATCGAGGCGATGGCCTTGGAGCGGGCGATGAAGCGGGCGCGCGACTCTTCGTCGACGATCAGGTCCACGTAGCGCTGGCGGTACTTCTGCTCCTGGTCGGTCATGCCGTGGAACTTGTCGGGCAGCGGACGCAGGGCCTTGGTCAGCAGACGGATCTTGGTGACCTTGATCGACAGCTCGCCGGTCTTGGTCTTGAACAGGGTGCCCTCGGCGCCCAGGATGTCGCCCAGGTCCCAGTGCTTGAAGGCCTGCAGGGCGTCGGGGCCGACGGCGTCCAGGGTCACATAGACCTGGATGCGGCCGGTGGCGTCTTGCAGGGTGCCGAAGCAGGCCTTGCCCATGACGCGCTTGAGCATCAGGCGGCCGCCGACGCTGGCGGTGATGCCCTGGGCTTCCAGCTCGGGAGCTTCGGTGCCGTCGTGGGCGGCGTGCAACTGGGCGGCGCGGTCAGCGGGCTTGAAATCGTTGGGGAATGCCACGCCCTGGGCACGGATGGCGGCCAGTTTCTCGCGGCGCTCGGCCACCAGTTTGTTGGTGTCGATCGTGGGTTCCGGAGCCGTTTCGTGCGGGAGATGGGTGTGGGACGTGGTCATGGTGGCGGCAAAAGTGGAGTCGGCCAAACCCTCGATTGTATGAAACCGTGGGCACAATGAGGGCCATGTTTGTGCAAGATTCCGATTCCCACGCTGCGACGACCGGTTGGCGCCGGCTCTGGCAGGCCTTGCCGAAGGCGGCGCTGGGCAATCTGGTGGCGAAATTGCTGATGGTGAGCCTGGGACTGGCCATCACGGTGATGGTGGCGCGCCAGGGGCCGCGGGTGCAGGGGGCGTTTGCGCTGTTCGTGGCGGTCGAAGCCGGTCTGCTGACGCTGTTTTCGGGGCTGGGCCTGTGGCTGGCGCGGCAGATGTCGCAGCAGGCCGATGCCCGATCGGCGCGCACCTTGCCGATGTTGCGCGGGGTGCTGCGGGCGGCGGTGGGGCTGGGCGCGGTGGCTTCTTTGGGTTTGTTGGCCGTGTCCTGGGGCTCTGAAAGCCTGCCTTACTCTCAATTGTGGTTGCTGGCCTTGGCTGCACCGTTCCTGTTGCTGGTCCCCACGGCTACGGGCCTGTGGCTGGGAGAGGGGCGGATGTGGCCGATCAACCTGGCCCAGGTGGCGGCGCCCGCCCTGGTGTTGGCGGGCTTGGCGGGCGTGGCCTGGATTGGCGAGGGGACGACGCGCAGCACCTCCATGGTCGTGCTGGTGCTCACCGCCTGGGTGAGCGGCAAGTCCCTGGTGGCGGTGATCACGGCCATCTACGCGCTGCGCAACGCCAGCCAGCGCGACGAGGACCTGGCCGAGCACCTGCGTCTGTCGGATCAGCCACCGCTGGGGGACACGCACCCGGTGTGGTGGCATCAGTGGCCGTTTGTGGTCACCATCGGCATCACCAATGTCGTCAGCTTGCTCAATTACCGGGCCTCGCTGTTCCT
Source organism: uncultured Aquabacterium sp. (assembly GCA_964404335.1). GTDB lineage: Bacteria > Pseudomonadota > Gammaproteobacteria > Burkholderiales > Burkholderiaceae_C > Aquabacterium. The sequence goes on along the minus strand of CAYOJR010000004.1, from coordinate 5,573 downwards.
GGTGGAGCACTTCCAGGGTCTGAGCACGGTTGGGACCTACTCGGTGGCGGTGACGGTGGCCGAGTTGCTGTGGCTGCTGTCCTCGTCGGTGACGGTGTCGCTGTACGCCCGCATCGGGCATCCGGATGTGAAGGTGGCGGCGAGCATGACGGTGCAGGCCGTGCGCATCAACGTGCTGGCCACGCTGGCGGCGGCGCCGGTGTTGCTGGGCCTGGCCTGGTGGGGCCTGCCGTGGGTGATGGGCGAGGTGTATGCCGCGTCCTTGTGGCCGCTGGCGGCTTTGCTGCCGGGGGTGGCGGCGTATGCGGCGGCGTCCAGCCTGTCGGCTTTCTATACGAATCACCTGGGCCGGCCGCAGCTGTCAGGCGGCATTGCCGGTTTGTCCTTGCTGGTGAGCTTCGGGTTGGGCTGGCTGCTGGTGCCGCGCTGGGGTGCGTTGGGCGCGGCGGCGGCGTCGAGCCTGGGCTACATCGTGGCGATCGCGGTGGCGTACGGCGTTTTCCTGCGCCATGCCGGGCTGCCGGTGCGGGCCCTGTGGCAGCCCTCCTTGACCCGGTTGCCGTGACGCCTCGGGCGTGGGAGCGCCACAGTCCGTCCTTCAGGGGTAGGGGGGCTCATCACGACTCGGATCGGGGACAATGTGTGCTTGCATGTCCGATGGTCTTGTCCACGCACTTTTCACTTCACCCATGTCGGTCCTGATCCAGCGACTCAAACACCCCGTCGTGCGCGTGCTCGCGGCCTTCACCGGCCCGCGCATCGTCTATGGCTGGCGCAATGCCGATGGCAGCTGGTGCCCGCACACGCGGATCAGCACGCACAGCTGTGTCGAGGGGCGCAGCAAACTGGTGTTGCAGGACCACGTCTTCATCGGCCACTTCAACCGCATCGACGGCTCCAACGGGTTGCTGATCGAAGAGGGCGTGCAGGTGACCAACTACGCGTCCATCCTCAGCCATTCCAGCCACCAGGCGGTGCGGGTGATGGGGCGTCGCTATGTGAACGAGCCCAATCCTCAGGGCTATGTGCGCAAGGCGACCCGCATCGGGGCTTACAGCTTCATCGGGCCGCACAGCGTCATTGCGCCGGGTGCCCAGGTGGGCAAGGGCGTGATCGTGCAGGGCTTCAGCTTCGTGTCGGGCAGCGTGCCGGACTTTGCCATCGTCGCCACGCGCGAGCAGGGCAAGCGCGCCGAGGTGGTGGGCGACACCCGCGAGCTGGACCGGGCGCTGCTGCAGCGGCATCCCGAGTTGCAGGCGCTGTACGCGCAGTGGGCCGGCAAGGATCACTTGCGTCGGGCCTTGAATGGCGGGACTGAGGCAGGTGCCGTGCAGAAGGATCAGGCATGACGACCCAGGTGAGTTCGGTGGGCAAGGTGAATCCGGCGCAGGCCACGGGTCAGGCGGGCGAGGGTGTGCGCATCCTGTTCTTTGCCGATGCGTCGAGCGTGCACACGCGCCGCTGGGTGGCCGCCGTGGCCGAGCGCGGCGCGCGGGCGGTGGTCATCACGCGCCAGCCGGCTGAGGTGCCGGGGGCCGAAGAGGTGATCGCCGTGGCACCGGGCACCGACAAATTGAATTGGTTCACCGCCTTGCCGCAGGTGCGCCGTGTGGCGCGTGAGGTGGCGGCCCGTTTCCAGCCGAACCTGGTGCATGGCCACTATGTGACCTCGTATGGACTGTGGGCCACGGCCTGCGGCTTGAAACTGCCCAAGGTGTTGACCGCCTGGGGCAGTGACATCCTGGTCACGCCGCGCCAGAGCCGCCTGATGCGCATGGTGGTGGCCTGGTCCATGCACCACGCCGACCTGGTCACGGCCGACTCGATGGACATGATCGACGAGATCGCGCGCTATCACCCGGCCGGTCCCTGTCACCAGATTTTGTGGGGCGCGGACACGGACAAGTTCGTGCCGGCGCAGTCCGCGGACGGTTTCGAGGTGGTGAGCCTGCGCACCTGGGAGCCCAACTACAACATCGACGTCATCATTGACGCATTCGCCCGCGTGGTGGCCGAGCGGCCGGACACGCAGGTGACCTTGCACCTGTTGGGTGGTGGGGTGCAGCAGGCCGAACTGGAGCAGAAGGTCAAGCACCTGGGGGTGCAGGACCATGTGCAGTTCCACGGCCGGGTGGGGGATGCCGACATGGTGGCCGCCATCCAGCGCAGCCGCGTCTCGGTGTCCGTGCCCACCAGCGATGCGACCTCGGTGTCGGTGCTGGAATCCATGGCCTGTGGCCTGCCCATCATTGCCTCCGACCTGCCGGCCAACCGCCAGTGGATCGACGAGCAGGGAGGCTGGATCGTGCCGGTGCGCGATGTGGATGCCCTGACCCAGGCCCTGCTGCAGGCCCATGACCATCCTGATCAGGCCGCGCAGAGGGGCCAGCACAACCATGCCCGCATCGAGCGCGAGGCCTCGCGCCGCGGGCAGATGGACGCGATGTGGCGCTTGTATCAGCGCGTGCTGCACCCGCTGACGCCGCGTCTGGTGCGCCGCCGTCCGGCTGAGCGCACCTGATCTGTCTGCCGACATCCCGCCACCTTTGACGCCCCTGCCGCCCATGCCTGATGCCCGCATCGTCTCCGTCATCGTGCCGTGCCGCAACGAGCGCGACCACATCGAGGCCTTCTGCCGCAGCGTGGCCGCGCAGCAGGTACCCGAGGGGTGGACGCTCGAGGTGTGGGTGGCCGATGGCCTGAGCGACGACGGCACGCGCGAGCGCCTGAGCGCCTGGTGTGCGCAGGACACGCGTTTTCACATGATCGACAACCCCGGTCGCATCGTCTCGTGCGGCCTGAACCGCTGCATCGAGGCCAGCCACGGCGAGTTCATCGTGCGGCTGGACGTGCACACGGTGTACGCCCCCGACTACATCGCGCGCTGTCTGGCCGTGTGGCAGGAAACCGGTGCCGACAACGTGGGCGGACCGTGGCGTGCGCAGGGCGAGAGCGGCCCGGCGGCGGTCGTGCAGCGTGCCGTCGCGGCGGCGTTCCAGTCACGTCTGGTGGCGGGTGGAGCCCTCTCGCGCGACCTGGCCTACAACGGCGAGGTGGACACGGTGTACCTGGGTTCGTGGCCCCGCGCCACCTTCGAGCGTTTCGGCGGCTTTGACGAAAACCTGGTGCGCAACCAGGACGACGAGCACAACCTGCGCATCCACAAGGGCGGCGGACGCATCTGGCAATCGTCGTCCATTCACTCGACGTACTTCCCCCGTGCCAGCAAGATGGACGTGTTCCGCCAGTACCGCCAGTACGGATACTGGAAGCCGTTTGTCATGCTCAAGCATGGTCAGGCGGCGGCCTTGCGTCACCTGATCCCCGGTCTGTTCGTGGCCGCGCTGATCCTGCTCTTGCTGGTGACACTGATCGGGGTGCCGACTTTGATGTGGGCGCCGCTGTCACCGGGGCTGCGCGAGGGCTTGACCCTAACGGTGACCGCCACCGCGACCTTGGCTTTGTTGCAGGGCTGGCTGTATGCCATGGCGGTGTTCTGGATCAGTGGGCGGATCGCCCGTGAGCAGGGGCGCGACCTGTTCTGGCAACTGCCCGATGTCATCGCCGCCTATCATTTTGCTTACGGTCTGGGATCGCTTCGCGGTTGGTGGGACGCCCTCGTGCGCCGTCGCCCCGATCCGGCCTTCGGTCGCCTGACGCGTTGACCTGTTTTCAGTGAGATTCCCATGAGTTCAGCTTCTGCCTCGCAGCCCTTCCTGCCCTTTGCCTTGCCCGAGATTGGCGAGGAGGAAATCGCGGAAGTGGTGGACACCCTGCGTTCCGGCTGGGTCACCACCGGCCCCAAGGCCCGCTTGTTCGAGCAGGCCTTTGTCGATTACCTGGGCGACCCCAGCTTGCAGGCGATTGCGGTCAACTCTGCCACCGCCGGCCTGCACCTGACGCTGGAAGCCTTGGGCATCGGCCCTGGTGACGAGGTCATCACCACGACGCACACCTTCACGGCCACGGCCGAGGTGGTGCGCTACCTGGGTGCCGACGTGAAGCTGGTGGACATCAATCCGGCCACGCTCAACATCGACCCCGCTGCCATCGAAGCGGCCATCACCCCGCGGACCAAGGCGCTGATGCCGGTGCACTACGCTGGTTTGTCGGTGGACATGGACGCCATCCACGCCATTGCACAGAAGCACCGCCTGAAGGTGGTGGAAGACGCTGCGCATGCGCTGCCGACGACCTGGAGGGGGCAACGCATTGGTACGCTGCAAAGCGATGCCGTGGTGTTCAGCTTCTACGCCAACAAGACCATGACGACGGGTGAGGGCGGCATGCTGGTGACGCGCGATGCGGCGCTGGCGGCGCGCGCCAAGGTCATGCGCCTGCACGGCATCAACCGCGATGCCTTCGACCGCTTTACCGCCAAGGTGCCGAGCTGGTACTACGAGATCGTCGCGCCCGGCTTCAAGTACAACCTGACTGACATCGCCGCGGCCATGGGCCTGCACCAGCTCAAGCGCCTGCCGGGTTTCCAGACCCGCCGCGAGCAGATTGCTGCGCGCTACGACGCCGCCTTGGCCGACCTGCCGCTGGTCCTGCCCCCGCGCCCGGTGCACGCCGGCGATCTGCACTCGTGGCACCTGTATGTGGTGCGCCTGAGCGACGAGGCCACGATCAACCGCGACCAGCTGATCGACAGCCTGTTTGCCGATGGCATTGGCGTGAGCGTGCACTACATCCCGCTGCACCTGCACCCGTACTGGAAGGAGCGCTACGACCTCAAGCCCGAGCAGTTCCCGCACAGCCAGAAAGCTTACGAGCGCATGGCGACCCTGCCGCTGTACACCCGCATGACGGACGAGGACGTGGAGCGCGTCATCACCGCGGTGCGCAAGGCCTGTGGCCTTTGAAGTGCACGTGACCTTGATCTTGACTGCGCGATGAGCAAGCGGCTGTTTGATGTGCTGATGTCGTCCCTGGGCCTGCTGGCGCTGGGGCCGCTGCTCTTGCTCATTGCCCTGGCGGTCAAGCTCGACTCGCCCGGACCGGTGTTTTTCCGGCAGGAGCGGGTGGGGCGCTTTGGCGTGCCGTTTCGCATCCACAAGTTCCGCACCATGCGCCACGACCCGGCAGGCGGCGGCTTGCAAATCACCGTGGGCGCCGATCGCCGCATCACGCGGGTGGGGCAGTTCCTGCGCGCCAGCAAGCTCGATGAGTTGCCGCAGTTGATCGATGTGTGGCAGGGCACGATGAGCCTGGTCGGACCGCGTCCCGAGGTGCCGCGCTATGTCGCACATTACCCGGCTGACTTGCGCGACAAGGTGCTGTCGGTGCGACCCGGCATCACCGACATTGCGTCGATCGAATACCGGGACGAAAGCGCCGTGCTGGCGCGTGCTGCTGACCCCGAGCAGGCCTACATCCACGAGGTGCTGCCCCACAAGCTGGCACTGTCCGCCAGCTATGTGGACCAGGCCTCGGTGTGGCTGGATGTCCGTTTGATCCTTCGAACCCTGAGGGCGATTGTGCGTTCTTGATGTGCCGGGGCGCAGGGGCCTAGGGTGTGTTAACACTATTGGCAAATGGTTCCGTTGCCGACAAAATGCTGGCATGGAAAT
>CAYOJR010000003.1:0-34626 GCA_964404335.1 uncultured Aquabacterium sp. | reverse complement strand
TGGTCTTCCAGCGCGGCCAGCGAGGTGTCCGGGCTCGGGTGGTGCAGGAAGTGCAAGGACTCGCGCAGGCTGGGCAAGCGCGGCGGCAACAAGGCCGGCGGGATCAACTCGTCCAGCGGCGCCCGCGCCAGACCGGCGGCCACCGCCTTGCGCAGATAAGCCTGCGGCAGGCCTGCCGTGGTCGGGTAAACCGGCGTGAGGGCCTGCGCCAGCGGGGCACCTTCCTGAACAATGCGCACCTGCGGGTGGACCATCTCGCGGCCGAAAAAGCCGCTGCGCAACTCACCGCGCACGCGCAAGCGCACGCCCGCGCCCCAGCTCTTTTGTTGCGAGCCGTAGAAGTTCAGGAACCGCAGCAGCACCTCGCCCGAACCATCGTGCAGCCGCACGATGAGCTGACGGCGCCCACGCGATTCGATGCGGTTGTCACGCACCACGCCTTCCACCTGCACGGTCTCGCCATCGCGGGCCTCACGCAGCAGGGTCAGGCGGGTCTCATCCTCGTAGCGCAGCGGCAGGTGCAGGGCCAGGTCGATGTCGCGCGTCAGGCCCAGGCGCTCCATCGCCTTCTGCGGCGGTGAGCGCTTGTCGGCGCCCGCAGGCTGGCCCGTGCGCGCCTTGCCACGTGCAGGAGGTGGAGAAGAAGGTGCTGCCTCGTACGCCACGCTGAGTTCGTTGAATGCCGGGTTGGTGGAAGGAATACGCGAGTGCCATTGTGCCCGCCAGCAGCTTGCATCGCCCCCGCGTCTGAGCGTGCACCCCGCCCTACCGGCACCCCCGCAGGCGAGCAGATGAAGGACAATAACGGGTTTCCTTGGCACGGGACCCGTCCGTCCCTCAATGGCATGACCGCTTCTGCTTCCGGCTACACCCTCAGCGATTTCGACTTCGAGCTCCCGCCCGAGCTGATCGCCCAACACCCCGCTGTAGAGCGCAGCGCCTCGCGCCTGCTCGATGGCCGGGGCCCCACGCCCGTGGACCGCGTGTTCCGCGATCTGCCCTCGCTGCTGCAGCCCGGCGATCTGCTGGTGTTCAACAACACGCGCGTCATCAAGGCACGACTGTACGGTGCCAAGCAGTCCGGCGGCGCCGTCGAGGCCCTGGTCGAGCGCGTCTTGCCCAACCACGAGGTGCTGGCCCACATGCGCGCCAGCAAGTCGCCCAAGCCGGGCAGCGTCGTGCGCTTTGCCGAGGCCTTCGATGCCGAGGTGCTCGGCCGTGGCGGCCCCGACGGTGGGCTGTTCCACCTCAAGCTCTCAGGCGACCCCTTCGAGTTGCTGGAGCAGCACGGTCACGTGCCTCTGCCGCCCTACATCACCCACGCCGACGATGCCGACGACGTGCGCCGCTACCAGACGGTGTTCGCCAAAGCCCCTGGCGCCGTGGCCGCCCCCACTGCAGCCCTGCACTTTGACGACGCCCTGTTGGCCGCCCTGCGCGAGCGTGGCATCCGCACCGCCGAGGTCACCCTGCACGTGGGCGCGGGAACCTTCCAGCCCGTGCGCACCGACAACCTGGCCGAGCACAAGATGCACAGCGAGTGGTTCGAGGTGCCTGCCAGCACCGTGGCCGCCATCGAGGCCACCAAGGCGGCGGGTGGTCGTGTCATTTCGGTGGGCACCACCACCTTGCGCGCTCTGGAATCCGCAGCCCTGCACACCCCTGCGGGTCAGACCCTGCAAGCCGGCAGCCGCGACACCGACATCTTCATCACCCCGGGTTTCCAGTTCAAGGTGGTGGATCTGCTGATCACCAACTTCCACCTCCCCAAGAGCACCTTGATGATGCTGGTGAGCGCCCTGGCCGGTTACCAGCACATTCGATCCCTCTACCAACACGCAATCGCACACGGCTACCGGTTTTTCAGCTATGGCGACGCGATGCTGCTCGAACGATGCAAATCATGAACAGGCTTGTGCGTTTCATTTGCTGGTGTCTGCTGTGGCTGGCAGGCACGGTCGCGGCAGCGTCGCCCCAACTCGTCATCGACACCGCCACCCTGGCGCCCGGCACCTGTGACGAGGAACGCCTGGGACGTGGCGTTTCGCTGCCTGACGACTGGCGGCAACTCGGCATTCACCCACCGGCGGTGTATTGCTACCGCGCCCAATTGGTCCTGCCCTCTCGACCCAAGGAGCCCTGGGCCCTGCGCATCGACCGTCTGCCTGGCAATCACCGCATCACGGTCAATGGACAACAGCTGTCCACCAGGCACATGGAGGGCGACGCCATCACCAGCATGGCCCCCCTGCCTTACCTGATCGAGTTGCCCAGCAACGTCTTGCGTGCCGGGCAAAACGACATCGCCATCGACGTGCGGATGAACCCCTTCCGCAAACCTGGCATTGCGCCGATGCAAGTAGGCGTTCTCAGCGAGATGCGTGACGACTTCGACCGCACCGTGCTGCTGACCGTGGACCTCCCGCAGATGCTCAACATGAGCGTCGCCGGCATGGCGCTGTTCGTGCTGTTTGCCTGGCGCTCCAGGCCACGTGACGTCATCTTTGCCTACTTCGGCTGGATGATGCTCATCATGTGCGGGCGCAACGGCCTGTACTTCATCGAAACCATCAGTTGGCCCACCCCGCTGGTGGACTGGATGTTCTTCGCCACCCATTCCGTGACCACCTACTTCCAGGTCATGTTCGGCCTGGCCTACTCCAACACCCGCATCAAGAGCCTGATCACCCCCCTGAAAATCGTCGGCTTTGGTGTGCCGCTGATGGGCTTGTTCGCCATGGGCACGCCCTATCTGGACGTGCTGCGCCTCATCGCCTACCCGCTGATGATGGGGGGCGGCGTCCTCGTCGTCTACAAGATCATCCAGACCGCCTGGACCCGCCACTGGATGGAGGCGTCGGCCATGACCCTGGGCCCGCTGGGCACCCTGGTCAGCATGGCCCACGACTACCTGTTCCTGACGCCACACCTGGACGTCACCGATCTGTACTGGACCCCTTACTTCGCGCCCATCATCTTTCTCGGTTTTGCCCTGACCCTGATGAGCAAGTTCATCGAGGCCATGAATCTGGCCGAGCGCATGAACATCACGCTGGAAGAGCGCGTGGCCGATCGGACCCGCGCCCTCGAAGTGGCCAACCAGTCCAAGACCCGCTTCCTCGCGGCAGCCAGTCATGACCTGCGCCAGCCTACCGCCGCCATTGGCCTGCTGGTGAGCCTGCTGCGCAAACAGGCCACCGAGCCCGAGGTCAAGGAACTCACCAACATGCTCGACGAGGCGGTCACCTCGATGGAGTCCTTGCTGGTGGGGCTGCTCGACATTTCGCGACTGGATGCAGGCGCCGTCAAACCCGAGTTCCAGTCGGTCTGCATGGGCGACGTGTTCCAGGCGGTGAAGGTGCATGAAGAAAGTGCCGCAACCGCCAAGGGACTGCAACTACGCTTTCGACTGCCACGGCAAGAGCAAGGCAAGCAACTCATGGTCCTGACCGACCCCATGCTGCTGCACAGCGTCTTGCGCAATCTGGTGGCCAACGCCATCCGCTACACCGAACGCGGTGGCGTGCTGGTGGCGGCACGCCGACGCGGCAAACACCGCCTGCGCATCGAAGTGTGGGACACCGGGATCGGGATCGCACCCGAGCAGCAGGGGCGCATCTTTGACGAGTTCTACCAGGTGGGCAACGCCGCCCGCGACCGCACGCGCGGCATCGGTCTGGGCCTGGCCATCGTGCGCCGCACGGCCTCCGTTTTGGGCGAACAAATCAGCCTGCGCTCGGTGCCTGGCAGGGGTTCCTGCTTTGCGGTCGAACTGCCGCTCAACCTCGCCCCCAAGGCCCAGGCTCCCGTTCAGGAGTCCGAAGCCCACCCTCTGTCAGACCGCGTGATCTGGCTGGTCGAAGACGATGTGCTGCTGCGACGCGCGCTGGGTGAGATGTTGCACAGTTGGGGTGCGCATGTGCGCACCTGGTCCGACGGCGAGGCCCTGCTGGACGAGTTGCCTCACCTCTTGACCCACGTGGATCCGGAGCAACTGCCCGACACCCTCATCACCGACTACCGCCTGCCAGGTATCGACGGCCTGCAACTGGCGCAGCACGTGAGCCTGCAGTTGCGTGCCCACGATGGGACGGCCAAGGATCTCAAAACGCTCATCATCTCTGGCGACACCAACCCGGCTGAACTGGCCCGATTCAATGAATCGGGGCTGGCCGTGCTGGCCAAACCCTTCCGCAGCGAACGCCTGCTGGAACACCTTCTCCCGCAGCGTAAAGCCCCCCGCAAGGGCTGAAACCCAGCTCGCCACGCCCCCACACTGACCGTCTCATGCTGACTTTTGAACTGCTCAAGACCGAAGGCGAAGCCCGTCGTGGCCGCCTCACCCTCAACCACGGCGTTGTCCAGACTCCCATCTTCATGCCGGTGGGCACCTATGGCACGGTCAAGGGCGTGATGCCGCGCTCACTCGAAGAAATGGGCGCGCAGATCATCCTGGGCAACACTTTCCACCTGTGGATGCGCCCGGGACTGGACATCATGAAGCAGTTCGGTGGCCTGCATAAGTTCGAGAGTTGGAACAAGCCCATCCTGACGGACTCGGGCGGCTTCCAGGTCTGGTCGCTGGGTGAGATGCGCAAGATCAGCGAAGAAGGCGTGCGCTTTGCCTCGCCGGTCAACGGCGACAAGCTCTTCCTCACGCCCGAGATCAGCATGCAGATCCAGACCATCCTGAATTCGGACATCGTCATGCAGTTCGACGAGTGCACGCCGTACTGGAAGGGTGACAAGTCGCTGGGCCACATCACCACCGAGAAGGAAGCCCGCGTGTCGATGGAGTTGAGCCTGCGCTGGGCCAAACGCTGCCAGACCGAGTTCGACCGACTGGAGAACCCCAACGCCCTGTTCGGCATCGTACAAGGCGGCATGTTCGAGCACCTGCGCGAAGAGTCACTGGCGGCGTTGGCCGACATGAACCTGCCGGGCTATGCGATCGGCGGCGTCAGCGTGGGCGAGCCGAAGGACGAGATGCTGCGCGTGATGACCCACATCGCGCCGAAGTTGCCCGCGCACAAGCCACGCTACCTGATGGGCGTGGGCACGCCCGAAGACCTGGTGGCCGGCGTTGCCACCGGTGTGGACATGTTCGACTGCGTGATGCCGACCCGCAATGCGCGCAACGGCCATCTGTTCACCCGCTTTGGCGACCTGCGTCTGCGCAACAGCCGCAACAAGGCCGATGAACGTCCGGTGGACGAGACCTGCACCTGCTACACCTGCCAGAACTTCAGCCGCGCCTACCTGCACCACCTCGACCGCTGCGGCGAGATGCTCGGCCCCATGCTGACCACCATCCACAACCTGCACTACTACCTGAACCTGATGCAGGAAGTGCGCGATGCGCTGGATGCCGGCCGCTTTGCCGCCTTCCAGCAGCAGTTCGCCGCCGACCGCGCCCGCGGCGTCTGAGTCCTTGGCTTGCCCGGGCTCAGGCCCGGCGCAGGCTCACCAGAACTGCCAGTAGCCCATCACCACCACCCAGCCCCCCAGCACGCCGTTGGTCACGGCATGCGCCAGGATGGGCGCCCACAGGGTGCGGGTGAAGCGGTACAGCCACGCGTAGATCATGCCCGCCACCAGGGCGGCCAGCCACTGGTTGTGCGCCAGCATGAACACCAGCGAAGACAGCAGCATGGCCCGCAGCGTCACCGCACCCGGGTCTTGCGCTTCAAAATCGGGCTTGTCCACCCAGCGCATCAGGTAGGAGCGCCAGAACAGCTCCTCCATCACGGGCACCAACATCGCCGCGCCCACCCAGCGCACGATCACCAGGCCCCACAACAGTTCACCCTCGTCATCCACCGGACGGAAGCTGGCACTGGGCTCACCCAGCATCATCCAGGGCTCGGTCAGCCACACCCACAGCACGAACACCGCCACGCCCACACCCACGGACAGCAAGGCCTGCCAGATTGACAAGCCTGACCCGCGTCCCAGTTCACCATAGCGTCGCCAGAAGTACGCCAGGCTACCGCCCACCACCAGCACCGACAGGCCATAGATCCAGCGTGAATCCAGTCCGCCACCGTCAGGCCAGTTGGCCCGCAAGGCCAGCAAAGCCATGAACAGTGCAAATGGAATGACGCGCGCCCAGGCTGCGGGAGAGAGCAAGGTTTTCATCAGGTCGGTTGAGCCATGACAGTGAAGGTGCTGGGATTCTGCCACCCAGCATCGTGGCCCTCAGGGGCAGGGCTCATCCAACAGGCCTTGCACCCGCACCTGAAGGGCTTCGGGCGTGACCTCGTCCGGCGCGATGGGCTCGCCCACCACCAGGCCGATGCGGTTGAACAGACCGCGGCGCAGCGGGCGCGCCATCGCCGCCCCGTCGATGCGCGAGAAGCTCGACCCCCACAGGTTGTGCAACGCGGCCGGGATCACCGGCACCGGGTCCGACGCGAGGATCTTCATGATGCCTGCCTTGAAGGGCTGCATGCGCCCATCCTGGGTGATGGCGCCTTCCGGGAACAGGCACAACAGATCGCCGTTGCGCAAGACCTCGCGGGCGCGCTCGAACGCCTGCTCATAGGCCTGCGGGTCTTCCTTTTGCGGTGCGATCGGAATGGCCTTGACGGCGCGGAAGAACCAGCCGATGCCGGGCGTCTTGAAGATGCGATGGTCCATCAGGAAGACCATCGGGCGCGGGCTGCACACGCCCAGGATCACGGCATCGACAAAGCTGACGTGGTTGCACACCAGGATGGCCGCGCCATCGGTGGGCAGGTGCTCGTCACCGCGCACCTTGAGGCGGTACACCACCCGCGTCACCACCAGCATCACCAGGCGCACGATGTACTCGGGCATCAGCCAGAACACATAGCCCACCACCAGGATATTGAGCAGTGCGGTGGCGCCGAACACCTGCGGGATGCTGAAACCGGCGGCCAGCATGGCCCCGGCCATCAGGCTGCTCACAATCATGAACAGCGCGTTGAGGATGTTGTTGGCCGCAATGATGCGCGCCCGGTGGCTGGGCTGGGCGCGCAGCTGGATCAGCGCATACATCGGCACGCTGTACAGGCCAGCGCTGAAAGCCAGCAGGGCCAGGTCGACCATGACGCGCCAGTGCGCGGGCTGGGCCACAAACTCGCCCACTGTCAGCAAGACGCCGGCAGCGGGTGGCAGCACCGCCTGCGAGGCCAGGAACAGGTCGAACGCAAACACCGTCATGCCCAGCGCGCCAATGGGCACCAGACCGATTTCGACATGGCGATGCGAAAAGGTCTCGCACAACAGCGAGCCCACCGCGATGCCGACCGAGAACACCACCAGCAGCAGCGAGGCCACCTGCTCGTTGCCGCCCAGCACATCGCGTGCGAACGAGGGGAACTGCGCCAGGAACACCGCGCCAAAGAACCACATCCACGAGATGCCCAGCAGCGAGCGAAACACACTGGGGTACTGGCGGGCCAGTTGCAGGTTGCGCCAGGTTTCGCTGAAGGGGTTCCAGTTCAGCCTCAGGCCCGGATCCGATGCGGGCGAGGTCGGAATCCGCACCGAGGTCAACCAGCCGAGCACGGCCACACCCAGACAGGCCGCCGCCACCCAATGGCCGCCGGTCTGCGGGATGCTCATCAACAGGCCCCCGCCCACATTGCCCAGCAAGATCGCCACGAAGGTGCCCATCTCGACCAAACCGTTGCCGCCGGTGAGTTCCCGCTCGCTGAGGTGTTGCGGCAGGTAGGCGTATTTCACCGGCCCAAAGAAGGTGGAATGCAAGCCCATCAGCAGCACGCAGGCCAGCAGCAGGGGCACCGCCTGGAACCAGAAGCCCAGGCCGGCCAAGACCATGATGCCGATCTCCAGCAACTTGACTGCCCGCATGATGCGCGCCTTGTCGTACTTGTCTGCCCACTGCCCGGCCGTGGCCGAGAACAGCACAAAGGGCAAGATGAACAACGCCCCGATCACCAGCCCAGCCATCTGCGGTGGCAGCCAGCTCAGCTGCAACTGGTAGGTCACCAGCACGGTCAAGGCAAACTTGAAGAGGTTGTCGTTGGCCGCCCCCATGAACTGGGTGACAAAGAAGGGCGCAAAACGCACCTGCTTCAACAGGGCAAACTGTCCCTCGCGGGCCGCCGGCACGTCCTTCCCCATGACCATCCTCTTTGTTCGTTTCGCGCACTGTAAAGGCAAGCACCATGTCAGCTGAACCCACCCTGCGCCTCTTCCTGGCCCTGTGGCCGGATGACGACACCCGCGCCGCCTTGCTGGCCTGGCAGCAAGCTCAACCCTGGCCTCCCACCGCACGCCTGACTCGTCCGGATGACCTGCACCTGACCTTGCATTTCATGGGGGCTGTGCCTCGGTCTCGCCTGATCGAATTGAAGCAGGCTCTACCGGCCCCCGGCACACCGGTGAGCCTGATCCTGGACCGCGTTGAGGTGTGGCCCAACGAGGTTGCCGTGCTGCTGCCCGAGACCACCCCGCCTGCACTGCAGGCACTCCATGGGCAATTGGCCGACACGCTGAGGCGGTGCGGACTGCCCGTCGAATCACGGCCGTATCAGCCGCATGTCACGCTGGCGCGCCGCGCCCGGAGCCTGGTTCCCCAGGCGAGCTGGCCCCTGCGCTGGACCACGCAGCGCTACGCGCTCGTTCAGTCCGATCACGGCTACCACCCGCTCCAGCACTACGGCGGGCACCAGGACGGACATCGGCACCGAGATCAGGGCTGAAGTCTCGACAGCACGGCCTCGGTGTCTTCACCCAGTGTCGGCGCACGGCGTGTGATGGCGCCCGGTGTGCGCGACAGCTTGGGCACGATGCCCGGCACCTGCACCGTGAGTCCATCCGGGGTGGTCACTGGCACGATCATCTCGCGCGCCTGGTAATGCGCGTCAGCGGCGATGTCGGCCGCCGTGTAGATGCGGCCCACGGGCACGCTGGCGGCATTGAGCACCTCCAGCACCTGCTCCACCGGGCGCGCGCCCGTCCAGGCGCCAATGGCCACATCAATTTCGTTCACCCGTGCCACCCGGCCCGGATTGCTGGCCAACTGCGGATCGGTGGCCAGATCATCGCGCCCGATGGCGATCATGAGCCGCTTGAAGATCGAATCGCCATTGCCGCCGATCACCACCATGCCATCGGCGCACGGATAGGCGTTGCTCGGCGCAATGCCCGGCAGGGCCGAGCCTGCAGGTTGGCGCACCGCCCCGAAGGCGCTGTACTCGGGCAGCAAGCTTTCCATGCAGTTGAACACCGACTCGTACAAGGCCACGTCCACCACCTGGCCCAGCCCCTTGGGCGCATCGCGGCTGACGCTGGCCTGGCGCGCCTGCAAGGCCAGCAGCACGCCAATGACCCCATGCAGGGCCGCCAAGGTGTCACCCAGGCTCACACCCGCACGCACCGGCGCACGGCCCGGCTCGCCATTGAGATAGCGCATCCCGCCCATGGCCTCGGCAACCACGGCAAAACCCGGGCGGTCGCGGTAAGGACCGGTCTGCCCGTAGCCACTCACACGCAACATGATCAAGCCCGGGTTGCTGCGACTGAGCACCTCGTAGCCCATGCCCCACTTCTCCAGCGTGCCGGGCTTGAAGTTCTCGATGAGCACATCGGCCTCGTCGATGAGACGGCGCACGGTGGCACGCCCCTCCTCGGTACGCAGGTCCAGCACCACGCTCTGCTTGTTTCGGCTTTGCACCTGCCACCACACACTGGTGCCGTTGTGCAGCATGCGCCACTGACGCAAGGGATCGCCTCCAGCCGCACCCTCGGCAGCAGGAGGTTCAACCTTGATGACCTCGGCGCCAAAATCGGCCAGGGTCTTGCCGGCAAAGGGGCCAGCGATCAACTGACCCAGTTCAATGACCTTCAGGCCAGCCAGGGCCTGAGGCGACACGGTGGGGGAAGCGGCAGCATTCATGACCCCGGATGGTAGCGGGCTTCAGCGGCGGCGACGCACCCAGCCAATTGCGGCCAGTCCCAGCCCCATCAGCGCCCAACTTCCTGGCTCCGGCACAGGGCTGACCGACAGCACCGAGGCCGACGTCACCGCACCGCCGAAATCCACCGTCCAGTAGCGCCCATAGCTGCCACCTGTGGCGAGCGCCACCCCGGCCACCTTGAACGAGGCATCCAGAATGTTGGCGCGATGGCCTGGACTGTTCATCCAGCCATCCACCACCGCTGCGGGGGTGGTGTAGCCCGCCGCAATGATCTCGCCCAGGGTGGTGGGCACGCTGTAGTGGGTCTTGACACGGTTGGCCCAGTTGGTGCCGTCACAGCTGTCATGCTGGAAGCAGTCGCTGACAGCCATGTCCAGCGAGTGCGCCTCGGCTGCGGCATCGAGATCCAGATCCAACACCACAGGCGCGAGTCCAAAGCTGACCCGCTCCACATTGATCAGGTTCAACACGCTGTCTTCCAGCGCCCCATTCACATCACCCGGCAAACTCTGCGCTTGCGCAACCCCCATCAGGCCGCACACGGACACACCCACCGTCAGCGCACGGACCCAGGCCCCATGCGCACGCTTTGCTGCTTGCATTGTTGAAACTCCCTTTTGAATGCGTGCGTGCGCCGTCCGTCTAAGGCGGCTCGGCCACGCGCTGCGGGAGTCTAGTCGCCCTCGGGCAGGGCGGGTATCAAGGCGTAACCGCGCCGGCCTCGGGTTGAGTCACAAACCCGATCTTGCTCAGACCCGCCTTCGAAGCATCGGCCAAGGTCTCGGCCACAGCGCGGTAAGGCACCGCCTGGTCGGCCCGCAGGTGGACCTCGGGCTGGGTGGATTTTTGCCCCTCGACCATGAAGCGCGCCAAGGCCTCTTCACGTGTCAGCGCCGCGCCGTTCCAGTAACGCACCCCGTTGGCGTCGATCGAAAAATCGATCTTCTCGGCCTTGGCCGACATCACCTGGGCGCTGGCCTTGGGCAGGTCCATCTTGACCGAATGACTCAGCAAAGGCGCCGTCACGATGAAGATCACCAGCAACACCAACATCACGTCGATCAGCGGCACCATGTTGATCTCGGCAACCGGCGCGTTGTTGCTCTTGCTGTCAAAACTGGCGAAGGCCATGATTCACATCCTCGCAGTGAAAATCAGGCTGCACTGCCCTGCTTGACCACACGAACCGGCGCGGCGGGTGGGGTCTGCGTGTCGTGCTCGACGCTCGTCTTCAGCGTCTGACCGGTGGACAGGAAGGTGAACAACTCGAATGCGAAAGCGTCGAGACGGGCGCCCCAGACGCGGTTGCTGCGGGTCAGCCAGTTGTAGCCCATGACGGCCGGAATGGCCACAGCCAGACCCACGCCAGTCATGATCAGCGCCTCGCCAACAGGGCCTGCGACCTTGTCGAGCGTGCCTGCACCGGTGGCGCCAATGGCCAGCAGCGCGTGGTACACGCCCCACACCGTGCCGAACAGACCGACGAACGGCGCCGTGGCACCGATGGTGGCCAGCACGCTCAACCCGCTTTCCATGCGCATGGTTTCCTCATCGAGCACCTTCTTGATGGTGCGGGTCAGGAAGTCTTGCGCGCTGCCGGCCTCCTCCAGCTTGGCGGCGCCGTAGCGGGCGTGGTGGGCCTGGGCATGCATGGCATGGGCTGTCAGGTGCGCAAACGGCTCACTGACGCCGTGGGTGGCAATTTCATGCTGCACCGCTTGCAGTGAGGTGGCGTTCCAGAAGAAATTCAGAAACGCCCGGCTGCGGCGCTGGCGGCGGAACAGCCCAACGCCCTTGATGACAATCAGCCCCCACGACACCATCGACATGATGACCAGCATGACAAACAGGCCCTGCCCCACCAGATCGGTCTGAGCAATGAAGTGCGTGAAACCCAGCTCGGGTGCCGATGCAACAGGCACAGCGGCGGGGACGGCGGCAGCAATATCGGTCATGGTCAGTCTTCCAGATTGAATGTCAGGGGCGCCATCACCCACACCGAGCGGGCTTGCCCGTCCTCCAGGTGCGGCTGAAAGCGCGCTTTGCTCATGGCCTGCACCGCTTGCTGGTCCAGGCGTGGGTAACCCGATGATCGGGCCACCTCGATGTTTCGCGGGTGCCCATGCTCGTCGACCAGCACCTTCAGGCGCACCACGCCCTCTTCGCCCAGTTCACGCGAAATGCGAGGGTAACTCAGCATCGGCTCGAGCAAATAGCGCACAGCCGAGGACGGCAACACCTTGGGCTGTGCCGAGGCACCGCCACCTTGCCCTGCGGGAGCGGCTGTCACCGGACCGGCCGGTACGGTCGAAGGCGCCGCAGCGGTCTGCACGGCAGGAGACACATCGGCGGCTGCCGGCGGGGTTGGCGGCGTGGGCACCGCCACGGGCACCTGCATGTCCTGAGGCGCTGCCGCACGGGGTGCCGCCAACACAGGCTGCGCAGGGCGCGGCACCGGCGGCGTGGGGCGCGGCTGGACCACCGGCTTGGGTGGCTGGGCTTGCACGGCCGGAGCCTGCGTGGCCTGCACTGCGGCCTGTGCCACATCGGAGATCAGGGCCACCGTGATCGGGGCGGGCTCGGCCACCTGCATGGGCTGAGGCGCCAGATGCCAGAAAACCAGTCCGGCGCTGGCATGCACCACCAGCACGGACGCCGCCAAGCCGACACGCTGCAGGCGTGTCAACTCGACCGGCGGCCGCAGCATCTGCGGTTGAAGCGCGAGCGCAAATGAAGACATGGAGGTCATCTTAACACATCAATTGCAATTGCGAATCACTCGCATCTGATTTGTTCACAACCAATTACCTTTGCCCCCTCTTCGGGTGATCGCGTCGCGCAGCGTGGCATGAAATGATGTCGCGCGCGCCGGGCACGCCCCGTCATGTCCGCGCTCGCACCTACACACAGGGAAGTCATGGAAATGGAAGTCTTGCTGACGCCGCTGGCCGCACACGCGCCTTGCGGCGACGATCTGTCGTTCTCTTCGGAGTTTGACACCATCAACGAAATGCGGCGTGCCGACGACGCCACGCTCAACCAGGGCGAATGGGTCACCAGCCTCAAAGTGGCCGACTGGCCCGGGGTCGCCCGCACCTGCGAAACCCTGCTGGGCACCCGCACCAAAGACCTCCGACTGGCCATGTGGCTGACGGAAGCCTGGGCCCTCACCCAAGGCTACGCGGGCCTTGCGCGCGGCCTGCAGGTGTGCACGCAGCTGTGTGAGCGTTACTGGGCGCCACTGCACCCTCAGTCCGACGACGGTGACCACGAACAACGCATTGGCAACATGCGCTGGCTGCTGCAACGCGTGGTCAGTCTGGCCACTTCGCTGCCGGTCACGCAGTCCCGCAAGGGTGCGGCCTACAGCCTGCACGATCTCACGCTGGCACGCCAGCATGCGGCTTTGGCAGAACGCGAGCCCGACGAGGCCGCTCGCCATGCCAGCGACAAGATCACCCCGGACCAGTTCCAGCGTGCGCTGCGCGACACCCCCACCGACACCCTGCAAGGCACCCTGGCCGCCGCACGCCAATGTGAGCAGGCCTTGCTGGCCTGGCAAACGGTGGTGGACACCCACCTGGGCAACGAGGGCCCGAGCTTTGTGGCGGCCAAGGAGGCACTGTCGCAGGCCGTTCATGACATCGAGCGCCTGGCCCGTGAAGTGGGTGCGCTGCACGACGGTGCTGGTGAGTCTCTGCCCCCTGCCGCATCCACCCCGGAAGCCGTCCGTCAGGGTCAACCGACCAGCGGCGCCCACGTGCCAGCCGGCCCCCTGCAAACGCGGGCACAAGCACTGCAGCAGTTGCGTGACGTGGCCAACTTCTTCCGACGCACCGAACCGCACAGCCCCGTGGCCTATCTGGCGGAGAAGGCCGTCAAATGGGGCGAGATGCCTTTGCATGAATGGCTCAGCCAGGTCATCAAGGATCAGGGCGCCATGTCGCACCTGGAAGAACTGCTGGGTCTCGACAAGCCCGCCAGCGAGCACGGTTGACACCAGGCCAGCCCACGACCTTGCGCTGCCACAGCGCGAGGCCTTGGTCTGGTTCAACTGCCGACGCGGAACTCGATGCGGCGGTTACGGGCCCGCCCCTCGTCGGTGGCATTGCTCGCCACAGGTTGATCCGGCCCCAGGCCCGATGTGCTCAGGTTGTCGGCGCTCAGCCCCTTGCTGATCAGATAGTTCTTGACCGCCTGGGCCCGCGCAAGCGACAGGCTCACGTTCGAGGCATGACTGCCTTGTGCGTCGGTGTGTCCGATGATCTCGAAGCGGCGCCCCTGCAAACGCGCCATCGCTGCTGCCATCTCATCGAGGATCAGCAAACCTGCCGGACGCAGCACCGCACTGCCCGGCTCGAACTCCACAATGCGATTGGCCAGTGCCTGGTCCACCACGGCCTGCTCCTGCGCAGCCACACGCAGGCCGTTGCGCACGGTGTAGGTCGGGTTGAGCGACTGCGCCATCTCACTGGCGAGTTGCTGACGCACAGCCTCGTTGCCGACCTCGCCCTTGAGGTCCACCGTCTGCCCCTGAATGCTGAGCTGACCGTGACTGACCTGCTTGAGCGCGGGCGACAGCAGTTTTTGCACGTGCTGTGACCACTGCGGTGGCGCAACCACGGAGCCGAGCGACAACTGGTCCACCACCCGCTCGGCACCATAGATCTCACGCAAGCGCGAGATCACCGCCACCCGTGTGGCCTCATCCGGCACCGTGCCGGCCACCACCACCTGCCCTGGCCCTTGAATCTGTGCGCCGCCCGTGGCTTGCGCTGCAGCCCAGGTCGCCCCCAACCCCAGCAGCCCGACGAGCACGCCCAGGCGCACCCCGTGCATCCATTTCATCGCTTGCATCACATCAGACTCCGAGAAACACTTCCTGGTAGGTGGCCAGGGCCTGCGACAAGGACAGGCCGGGATCACGCAGGTAATTGGACAGTTTGCGCAGGCCGTAGTCGCCCTGTACCTCGTCTTCCACCCAGTCAGCCTGGTTGACGCTGACCGCTTCCTGCGCCAGCGTGTGCGCATCGAGCAGCGTGCTCAGCGTGGCGGCCGACGCACCCTGAAAGCCAATCACCAGATGGGTCTGGCCCTCGTGGCTCACCAGGTAAAGGCCCAGCTCCACATCATGACGCCGGAAAAATCCGAGCACCAACGACAACCAGAAGGCCGCAACAGCCCCCCGCAAGCTGGCATCGTTGACCAGTGGCAGACACAGTGCCTTGCTCAGACGGGCAGCGCCCTGGCTCATGACCGGTTGCAGCAACAAGCCCAGCGCCAGCGTGGCCTGACGCACGGACACCTTCGCACCACTGGCCGCCAGCATCTGCTCCAGGCTGGCCACCGTGTGGGTCTCGAGAAACTCCTGCAGGATGCTGCGCGCTGCGGGCTCGGTCACATCCTGCGAGACCGGGGCTTGCAGACTCGCCTGCGCATGCGACAGTTCCGTCGCCGCATGAGCCACACCGGCGACCTGATCCAGGCGACCCCAGACGCGGGCCAGGGCCACGGGGGCGACATCCGCGAAGGTGCGCGGCGTGGCCACATCAAACGAGCAGGCTGTGATGAATGGAAAGCGCCGCCCCGAGGTGTCCTGGCTCGCGCGCCAGTGGCCGACCAAACCAACACGGCTGGCCGTTCCCAGGATCGCGAACTGAACCGGAGGCGCGGCGTCGTAACGCAGCTTCCAGCGTGGGTCGGCGGCCAGACGCTCCATGGTCTGTGACTGCCATCGGTCGAGATGCTCGATCAGGGCGCCATGATGGGCGCTGCGCACGAAGTCACCGCGCGAGGGCAATTTACCGAAATACAGCAAGTCATGGCTGACAGGGGCTTGCGTGCTCACAACGTGCCCTCCGCAGCCAGCGGCTCAACCGGTCCGGCAATGATGGCCGGCAGACTGCCCAGCCCTGCGGACGACGACGTGCCCGCACCGCCCGCCTGGGGTGCCGCTTGCGCGGTGGGCGCCTCGGCATTGGAGATGATGCGCAACTGCACCGCGACCGCCGCCTCGCCCTTGGCCCAGCGCAGCTCGAACACCCCATCATCCACGCGCTTGCGTTGGGCCGAATTGATCATCTTCTCCAGACCATAGCGACCTGGCTCCTGGAAGAAGGTGACAGGGGTGCCGTCGTAGGTCACCCCGCCAATCTTCACCCCCGGCGTGCCCGGTCCGGGCCAGACAAAATGGGCCCAGCTGGCCTTGCCATTGCGGTAGCGCAGCACCTGGCCGTCCACCTCGATGGTGTATTCGGTCAGGCCCGGCACCGCCTGGGGCAGCATCTGGAACACTGTTTGCACCTCGGAGGCTCCACCTCCCGCTGCGGCGGCAGACTGCCCGCCCAGCGGTGCCATCCAGGCTCCAACACCCCCCACAAACTCAGGACGCAGGCGCACCCCCATGTCGGCCCAGGTACGCGGCGTGATGCTGTCACCACGCTTGAGCACGAGCGCGCCCAGCGATTGCTCAACGAACTTGCTCACCGCCCCTTCGGCCCCAAAGACCTTGGCCACCTCCACCGGGCTGGCCTCCATGCTGGCCTTGCGGTCAAAGGGGTACTTGTTGGCCAGGGTGCGCTGATAGGGTTCGAACACCTGCGCCATCCACACGCGGTTGAGCTCGGCTTCGGCGGGTTTGACGATGACACCATAGGCCTGCATCAGCGGACGCACCAGGATGGGCCGCAAGGCATTGCGCGACGATTCGCTCAAGCCGTTGAGCAGTTGCTCATCGACCAGTTTGAGCGCTTCGGCAAGTTCACCGCTGCCCTCCAGCGTTTCCAGCATGAGCTTGCGCGAAGCAGGGCCAGCATCACCCTGGGTCTTCATCTGGTTGAAGCGCGAGCGGATCTTGGACAACGCTGACAGATAGTGACGGATCAGCGGCTCCTGTCCTTCACGCGACATCATCAGCCGGTTGAGGCTGGCGAACTCCTGACCGATCGGCCCCATGGGGATCTGGGCATCCTTGCCCAGCGTGAGGTTCAGGTTCACCGGCGTCGGGCTGGGTGTCACGCTGAGAATGCGCTGCTTGAACCACTCCAGGAAGCTCTTCTGCCCCTTGGCCAGGCGATCATTGACCAGCGACGGGTTGTCCCAGGATGTTTGCTCGTAGAGGGTGTGCAGCAGCACACCCACCGGCGAATTGCTCGGGTCGCCCAGGCGGTTCATGTGCACCACGGCCTGGTCAAAGTTCGCGAAGTCATGCACGGTGATGCCCTGCATGAACTTTTGCCACTCACGCACGTACTCGGTCTTGTAAAGGTGCGTGAGCGCCTTCTGAATCTGCTCGGGGCTGCCCTCCAGCGTGAGGTCGTCGGCAGCGGCGGTTTTGAGAACCCAGTCGGTCGATTGCAGCTCGGTGTGCGCGGCGTTCTGAATCGCCTCTTTCACGTACTGCTCCCAGGCTTCACGGGTGAAAGCGCCCGACACAGCATGGCTGCCAGCCACAACTTGGCGGTCATTCTCCGTGACGAAGCGGGTGACGGTCACCGGTGCAAAGCGGGTGGCGGCACGCGCCTTGATCTCTCCGTACACCCGTTCACGCGCCGGCATGCCCTTGACGACGCGACGCAGGTTCTCGCGGGTCTGGTCCAGCAAGGTGAGGTTGAGATCCTGCTGCGGGAAAGCCGGATCGCTCATCTGCACCAAGGCGAAGGACATGATGCGCTCGGCACGCTGGATGAGTTGCTCACGCGGCATCGCACCCCGGTTGGTCTCCAGCCAACTGCGCCAGAAGCGGGTGAGCTGGTCGCTCATGTGTCCAGCTTCCAGGCGGCTGCGGTCGCCCAGCATCAGGTAGGCCTTCAGCGCGTTGTAGGCCTCGGTCACATTGGTGCTGGAGGCCTGTGTGTAGGGTGCCCCGCTCGCGGCCGACACCTCTGGCATGGCCGCAGGCGTGCTGGCGGTGGCCGGGGTCGTCGGGTTGCTCACCAGCATCACGCCAGATGCCACCGTCCCACTCGGCGTGCCTGCTCCCGTATCGGCTGCTGCGGTCAGCGAAGCGTCGGTGGCGCGCTGCAAGGGCCGCAAATCCGCTGCGCGGGCATTGACCTCGGTGAGGTAGCCCGCGATGGCCTGGGCCGCCGGCTTCAACATCACCGCCTGCAGACCGTGGAAGTACTCCTCCTTCAGACGGGCCTCGATGGCATCACCCTGATACAAGCCCAGACCAATCGACCAGGGCCGCTCGGTGCGGTAGCGCTGCATCTGCTCCAGGCGGTCTTGCAGGATCTCCAGGGCCTCCAGGCGCGACTGCAGGTCCACACGTTGGTGCTGCACCTGCTGAGCCTTGAGCAAATCGGCCTGCACATGGGCCACCAGCTGGCGGTTGCCCATGTAGGACCAGGTCCAGCCTGCCAGCACGGCGCCCACCAAGGTCAGGCCACCAAAGAAGGCGGCATAACGCAGGCGCAGCTTGTGACGGCTGGTGTACTGCTTGACCAGATCACGGTCGGCAAAGATGACGCGCGAGAACAGCTCCTTGAGGAAGAAGCCGCTTTGCGAATAGACCGCCGCTGCCGGCCCCGGCTGAAGCAGCAGTCCGAACTGCTCGGCGACGCGCTCGCTGGCACGGCTGGTGGACTGGCCCTCTTGCACGGCACTGGTGAAGTAGAAGCCACGGAAAATGGGCCGGAACTGATAGGGGTTGTCCTCGAACAGGGTGTTGAGGAAGGTGCGCAAGGCCGGCTTGAGCGCGGCAAATTCGAGCGGGAAGGTCAGCACGCCCGGGGGCAACTGTTCACCACGATGCAGCGACATGCGCGCCACCGAAGCGTCTTTCAGCCCTTGGTAGAGCAGATCAAACTGTTGCTCGAACTGACCAATGACATCGCCACGGCCGGTGGTGTCGTAAGGCAGGGTCGCCCCCCAGACCTTGTCGCGTTCACTGCGTTCGCGGTCTTCGAAGAAGTCGACGAAACCGGCAATCAGGTCGGCCTTGGTGAACAGCACATAAACCGGCGCAAAGACCTCAAGCTTCTCGGTGAGTTCCTGCACGCGCTGACGCAACTTGCGCGCCAGGTCGATCGCGAATTCGGGCTTGTTGCCGCCCAACTCGGCCACGCTGACCGCGATGATGACGCCATTGAGCGGCGCCTTGGGGCGGTGCTTCTTGAGCAGTGACAGGAAGCCCAGCCACTCGCCCCGGTCTTCTTCATGCACCGAGTAGCGGCCAGCGGTGTCCAGCAGGATGCCTTCGGTGGTGAAGTACCAGTCGCAATGGCGGGTGCCGCCGATGCCCTGGATGACGTTGTCGGTGTTGTCGGCAAACGGGAACTTCAGGCCCGACTTGACCACGGCCGAGCTTTTGCCTGCGGCCGGATTGCCGATGACGGCGTACCAGGGCAACTCGTACAAGGCGGCCGAACCGGAGGTCTCGCCCAGGCGCGAACTCTTGATGAGCTTGACGGCCTCGGTCATACGCTCACGCACGGCGGCCACTTCGTCCTGACGGCCAGAATCGGCGGCTTCACGCACGGCCTTGTCGGCCTCGTCGGCCATGGCCTGCTCCAGCGATTGCGCTGCGCGCTGCGCGCGCCAGCGTCGCACACTCCACACAATCAGCCAGGCCACCAGCAACAGGCCCAGCACCACGCCCGCCCAGATCAGGCCGACCTTCATGGTGTCAGCGCCCAGCAGGAGCAGCCCCGCCAATGCGGCCACGCCAATGACCGTCAGGGTGCGGGAGTCAAGGAGAAATCGCCAAATTCTTTGCATGGGTACATCCAGATCGTTCAAGCCGCTTCAGGCACGGCTGGCAGTGGTGGCATGGGCGACAGGGCCACCACCACGCGTTCATGAGAGGACTGCACATGGGTGGCCACGGCCACGCGCTGCGCCTGTTCGCTGGCCCGCAGGGCCGCACAGGCCAGGGCGGCAGGCACCAGCGCGCGCGCCACACCCAGGTCACCGCAGGCCTCGCCCACCCGTGTGACCTGCTGGGCAGGGTCAAGCTCGGGGGCCACGTCTTGCAGGGCTTCGTACAACTCGCCCGTGCGGCTGGCGCGGTGGTCGGCATCCGACACCACCATCAAGCCATCGGGTGAAGGTGACGTGCGCTGCAAGACCTCGGTGAGCACCGCCGTCAAGGTGGACGCACCGATCCGTCCGGCGGCATCGGCCGACTTGTCACGGCGGGCGCAGATCGGTCGCCACAGGCGCAGGGCCTCGGGCATTTGCGCGCGCAACTGCGGCCAATGCGGGTGGGCCAGCAACAAGGCCGCAGCCCCCTCACCCGGCACACGCCCGCTCTGATGCGCGGCCGTGAACAACTCGCCCACGGCCTGCATGTGTTCAACCCGATCGGCATCCACCGCGCTGTCCACCGCCAGGATCAGCAACAACTCCGGACGGGGTTCGCGAACCCAGCGCAGCAGGTGCTGGTCAATCTCGGACCACAGCGCTTCGGCATGGGCCACCGGCACCGTCTGCCACGTCGGTGCGTGCGCGGACACGCTGTCGGTCCAGTCGAGCAAGGCACCACACTGCGTCTGCAACCAGGCGGTGGCCGCCTCGCGATCCGTCTCCTGCCAGTGCGAGGGCCACAGCAGTCGCACCGTCACCCGGGGGCGCCGCGCCTCACGCGAGGCCACCAGCGCCGGTGCCATCGGACGGGCCACGCCTGAGAGGTGAGCCTTGCCAAAGGCATCGGCACTGTGCGCGGCGTCACTGGCATCCACGTCCGCGCTGGATGCACCGTCAGCTTCGATGCGCAATTCGGCCAGCACATCCAGCACCCGATGCAGAGGAGCCTCCAGCAGCGCCAGCGCACGCAACACGGCAGCAGACAGGCCGCCTTGATCCGGGTGCATCAGCTCTCCGTGTGCCAACAGCCAGTCATCCAGATCGATGTCAGGCACCCGGGCCGTGAAGACGGGCAAGCCCTCATGGTCTTGCAGGTGCGCGTCCAGATCGGGCCGGATGGTGCCCCCCTGCAGGGTGGACCAGGCGGTGTCGGCATCGACACCCACGGGCAGATGCACGGCTTCGGCCAGCACCCAGGCCGAGGCCTCACGCTGCGCCTGTGCCTCTGCAGACAGGGCCGCATCAGCGCTCTCGCTTGATGCCGCAACGGGACTGCCTTCAGGCGCAACAGGCGGCATGCGCAGGCGCTGCACACCCCACACCGCAGCCAGCAGACCCACGGTGAGCAGCAGCGGCAGCACGATCAACTGCAAGACGATGTCGGCCATGCCGATGTCGCGCTCGGCGTTCTGCCATTGCCAGATGGTGACCAGCCACACGATGGCGGCGATCACCAATCCCAACCCCAGCAATTTCAAAATCCTGGCCATGCCCTGACTGCCTGCTCGATGACCGTGCTGCCACGCGACAGCACCTGTGACGGTGTGAAGAGCCCGAAGAGGCTCAGATGCCGGTGGAGACCGCCTGTCCGGAGATGAGGGTGGCGCCACAGGCGCACTTGTCGCCATGACGGGCCGCAGGCTGACCGTCGATGACCATGGTGGGATCGCCACTCACGATCACAGTGGTGCCGCCATGACCTTTCTTGGGGCAGGTGACCTTGTCGCCCACCCGCGCAATGCGTCGGCCGTGGGTGTCGGTGCTCGCCGAGGCCCCCACCACCTTGCCGCCATGGCTGGTGCTGTCTCCCAAGACAATGAATGGGCGTCCCATGGTCCCTGCGCTCCCTGAAATCTCTGTGTATGTACGGTCGGAAGAACCGACGCGGGCGCAGTCTAAGGCGCAGCGCACCCTTTGAAGCCCCCCCGCTAGAGGGGTGGAGCTGTGACAGTCTGTGTCAAGTGCGCTCAACCGTTACGAGCAGCACGCATGGCCTCACGTATGCCAGGCTTGCGCCACTCGACGTGCCCCAGGTCCATCATCTGCCAACGCCCCCCCCAGGTCAGGCCCATGCGCTCGGCCACCTCGCCGTAGAGCTGGTAGCCGCGCATGGCCCAAGGGTCCTTTTCGCTGATGACGAGCTTGCCGTCACGATAGAACGCACAGTCGGCACCGAGGCCGTATTGGTGATAGCTCTGCCAGGCACCGGCCATCGTCACGTGCGTGCCTTTGGCCGCCAGCAGAGCCTGACGCTCGGGGCTGCGCCAGCCTTCGAGCAAGGCCATCTCGTAGCCGTGCTCTTCTTTCATGATCTTGAAGACCCGCAACAGCGTCTGTACAAACGCCGGGTCCATCTGCTCCCAACGTCGATCGGCGCTGGCCAGCAGGGGGCGCACGATCTCGACCTCGGCGGTGTTGAAGGCCTCGGGCGGCAAGGGCGGAGGAGGCACCAGGTGCTCACCTTGCAGCAAGTGCGCCACCTGGGGATGGAGTGGGTCGATGCGGTCATCGAAACCCTCCAGGGTGCGCGTTCCCCACAGACTCCAGCTCAGTGTCAGCAACACCGGCAGGGACAGCAAGGTGCCGCCACCGAGCACCCAGCTCCAGCGTCGCGACCACCAGTGACGCACGCCCTGCCACGCGCCCCCCGTCTGACGAGACAGATGTTCAGGTGCATGCCGCGCGCGCTCCCCCAGGCGCTGCCCGACCCGCCGCCCTTGCGCGCGCCCACGCTGCCACCAGCGCTGCCACTGCAGCGCCAGCGCATGGCGCCAATGCGGAAACACCCACAGCGCCAACGCCGCACTGGCGAGTAGAAATGCCCCGAACAACCACCCTGTTTGCACCATTCTTGTAACCAGTCTTTACGGCAACCGATCGCGGCCTTTCGCAACGGCCCGCGCCTCCCTAGAATGCGCCGGTTCACAAATTCAAAACAACCAGGGAGTCGGGCTTGAGTCACGACCAGGGCCTGCCGTGGGCCCGCCACCACTCATCTTCAAAGCCGAGCGCTGAACCAGCGCTGGGTCGTCCCAGCTTGTTCGCAGGGATGGAGTCCGACGAAGAAGACAGCTCCGAGCGCGTGCGGATTCTATCGACGCTCGCAGCCAATCGTCCCCCCTCCAAACGGGCGTCCACACGCGCACGAGCCCGACGCGGACGCACCAGCAGTTGGCAGGTCAAGGCCCTCATGGGGCTGATGGGGCTGGGCGTGGCAGGTTTGCTGGCGGGATTTGCAATGGTCCTCACTCAAGGTCACCCGCAAGCCCAACCTGACGAACTGCCTGAGGTGCGTCAGACCGCAATGCCCACCCCACCTGCCGCTGCAGCATCGGCCGTGGCCGCCACCGCAGCTTCAGCCCCCGCGACGACGGTGCCCGCCCCAACCGCCCTGATCGAAGATCTGGCACCCACGGCAGCCACCACGGCCACCGCAGTCGCGGCCACCTCGCCACTGGCTGCGCTGAACACGGCGCAGGCCACTCCGTCCAGCGCACCTGCGCAGCCTGCACCCAAGGCCCCTGAATCGGACCCACAAGGCAAGCCGGCCGGTGCACCGGTGATTGCCGCTGCGACCGTCGAAGTCCAGCCCAAGCACACGCTCCCTCGTCCCTCCACACAGAGTCACGCTCAGGCACGCAAGCGCAGCGCCACAACCAAGCCTTCCCGGGATGCCGATGTGGCGTTGCTGGAAGCCATGTTCACCCATGGCCAGTCCGGCACCCCGACGAAGAGCAAGCAGCGCCCGTGCTCCCAGCGAAGCCAGGACGCGAACTGTCGACCTTCACGCTGACCGACACCTGAAGGGTCTGACCTCGCGCTACGCCGTCGGTGCATGCGCCTGAACACACAGGCGAACCGGCGGTCATGCACCCTCTGACAGTGAGGGCTCGTGCCCGCCGCAGGCGGGATGCTGTTTTGGGCGCTACGATGAGAAATTGCTGTATGAGCCCCCACTCATCGCCCAGGACGAGTCATGACCCACCCCCACCCTTCCGCCCCCCCCCTTGAACCCGGCACCTCAGCCCACCCGGCTGACATTGACGGGGTGCCGATGTCGCGCAAGATTCGCGAGCGCATCCAGGCGGCACAAAGGCGTTTTCACGCCAACGACAACATCGCCGAGTTCATCCGCCCGGGCGAGCTGGAGGCGTTGCTGGACGAAGTCGAAGACAAGATGCGCGGCGTGCTGTCCAGTCTGGTGATCGA
The DNA here is from genome assembly GCA_964404335.1 of uncultured Aquabacterium sp. Taxonomy (GTDB): domain Bacteria; phylum Pseudomonadota; class Gammaproteobacteria; order Burkholderiales; family Burkholderiaceae_C; genus Aquabacterium. The sequence goes on along the minus strand of CAYOJR010000003.1, from coordinate 10,699 downwards.
CACCGACAGCGACCACAACACGCAGGACACGGCACGGCGCGTGGCCAAGATGTATCTCAATGAGATATTCAGGGGTCGCTACCAACCGGCCCCTCCGGTCACCGATTTTCCCAATGTCGAGCGTCTGAACGAATTGATGATCGTCGGGCCCATCACGGTGCGCAGCGCCTGCTCGCACCACCTGTGCCCCATCATCGGCAAGGTGTGGATCGGCATCATGCCCAATGAGCACTCCAACCTGATCGGCCTGTCGAAGTACGCCCGCCTGATCGACTGGATCATGAGTCGCCCACAGATTCAGGAAGAAGCCGTGACCCAGGTGGCCGATGTGCTGCAATCTCGCATGCATCCGGATGGCTTGGCCGTGATCATGGAGGCCGATCACTTCTGTATGCACTGGCGCGGCGTGAAGGACATGGACTCCAAGATGATCAACAGTGTGATGCGCGGCTCCTTCCTGAAGGACCCTCATCTGCGCCGCGAATTCCTGTCTCTGGTGACCCACAAGAAAGGCTGATGCCATGTTGGTTCGACTGCTGTATGCCAGCCGCACGGCTGAGCCGCTGACACCCGAGGTGATCGACAACATCCTTGCCACCTCACGCAAGACCAATCCAGCCCTGGGGGTAACCGGGCTGCTGTGCCACAGCGACGAGATCTTCATGCAGGTGCTGGAAGGCGGGCGTGACACCGTCAACCGTCTCTACAGCCGCATCTGCCAGGACAGTCGCCACCGTGATGTGATCGTGCTGCATTACGAGGAGATCACAGAGCGACGCTTCTCGAACTGGACCATGGGGCAGGTGAATCTGGAGCGCGTGAATCCAGCCATCTTGCTGAAGTATTCCGAGAGGCCGGTGCTGGACCCGTATGCCGTTTCGGGCCAGGTGTCGATGGCGCTGCTCGACGAGTTGCTGGCCACGGCCTGCATCATCAGTCGCACCAATTAGGCATGACCATGTGCACACGCTGAAGCGTGCCAGAGGGTGGATACTCTCGGCATGACTGAAGCGATGTTGGACATGATCGAGGTGCAAGGCCAACCGGCCGTGCGCGTGCAATCGCCCGATGGGGCTGTGGCGACGGTGCTGCTGCACGGGGCGCAGGTGGTGTCGTGGGTGCCTGCAGGAGGTGAAGAGCAGCTGTACCTGTCTCCGCAGGCCGTGATGGCCACCGGTCAGGCCGTGCGCGGCGGGGTGCCCGTGGTGTTTCCACAGTTCGAGCAACGTGGGCCGGACACCAGCCTGCCCCGCCATGGCCTGCTGCGCACCCGCACCTGGGCGGTGGAAAGCAGCCGCCAGGAGAAAGACCATGCACAGTTGACGCTGGTGTTCGACGACACCGCTGAAACGCGTGCGCTGTGGCCGCACAGCTTCACGGTCGAGATGACGGTGTCCGTGAGCAATACCCGATTGGATCTGGAGCTGTATGTTCACAACCCAGGTCAGACACCTTGGTCCTTCACGGCCGCCTTGCACACCTATCTGGCCGTGTCAGATGTGACACAGGCGCGCCTGCTGGGGCTGGAGGGTTGTCCTTTCGAAGACACCGTGCTGGACGAGCGCCACATCGAGGATCACCCCGAGAAGCGCTTTCATGGCGAGTTCGATCGCATCTACAGCGGTGTGAAAGACCTGCTGCTGCGCGATGGTCCGCGCCGCGTGCACATCACCCAGGCAGGTTGGCCAGATGCCGTGATCTGGAACCCCGGCCCTCGCAAATGCGCCGCGCTGGCCGACATGCCCGATGCCGACTGGCAGCGCATGCTGTGTGTGGAAGCCGCTGCCGTGTTCGAGCCCATCACGCTGCAAGCCGATGAAGACTGGAGCGGGCGCCAGAGCCTCGTCTTAGTGGGCGACTGAGTCCGGTGCGGACAGGCCGAGCAACTGCCGCACATCGGCCGTGAGCTGGTCGAGCGGCATGCCGTAGCGGGCAAACAGACGCACCTGACCTTGCTGATCAAAAATGTAGGAGCCCGCCGTGTGGTCGATGGTGTAGCCGCCGCTGGGCGTTTGCACCTTTTGGTAGAACACCTTGAACTCACGCGCCACCGCCTGAACATCTTCGTGAGAACCGGTCAGCCCCACGAAGCTGGGGTCCATGGCCTGCAGGTAGGCCTTGAGAACCTCAGGGGTGTCACGCTCCGGGTCCACCGACACGAAGATGCCCTGCACCTTGTCGCCATGCGGCCCGAGGCGGCGGCGCAGTTCTGCCAGCTCGGCCATGGTGGTGGGACACACGTCGGGGCATTGCGTGAAGCCAAAGAACACGAACACGACCTTGCCCTTGAACTCGGACAGGCTGCGCAAACGCCCATCCACATCCTTCATGTTCAGTTGCCGCGCGTATTTCGCACCCGTGATGTCCACCCCGTTGAACTTCAAACCGGCCTTGGGCTTGGTCATGTCGGAGATCTGATCACAGGCGCTGAGGCCCCAGGCGGCCGTCAGACTCAGCGCAGTGGAGGCGGCCAGCACCAGGGTGCGGCGACGGCGGGAAACAGGCTTGCGGTTCATCGGGATGCTCGGCTCTTGCAGTCAAGGACGACCAGCAAGGCGGCTGCAAGGTCATCGCTGATGCGATGACGGCAGGCCACACAGTCTCACTGGCACATGCGCCACTGTAACGCCGTCACAGCAACATGGCATGGATCTGAGGGCACAAGGTGTGGGCGTCGCACCCTCAAGGCTTGTCAGCCTTGCGGATCATGCGCTTCATGTCCTGCAAAGAAACGCGTGCCTCGGCCTCGACCTTGACGCGCGGTTCGGGCTTGATGGCATGGCCATAAACCAGCTCCACCGTGAGGCCCAGTCGCCCATCCGGACGCAGCAGGTGCTCGCCCAAGGCATCGAGCAGCCGCATACGCCAACGGGGCGTGCGCAAACCGGCGAAACGCCCGCAGGCGACGTTCCCGCCCCAGGTTCTCAACTCGGCGAGCAGCGCCTCTGGCGTGGCCCAGGTCAGGGTCAGGCGCTCCATGTCCATGACCGGATCAGCAAAGCCAGCCTGTGCCAGCTCGTCGCCCAGATCGTGCATGTCGATGAAGTCGATGGTGGGCAGCGGCCAGCCCAGTGCAGCGTACACGGCACGCAGTTCACGCGCGGTGTCTGGCCCCAGCCCCGAACACATCAGGAATCCACCGACGGCGAGATGCGCGTGCCAGCGGCGCATCAGGCCCGGCAGATCGGCGCTGGTGTGCAAGGTCATGTTGGCCCAGAGCATCTGGGCGCCATCGACCCCTTCTCGGCGCCACGGCACCTCGTGCGACACGGGCTCGACATGGGCTACCGGTACCTCACGCCGCCACAGCTTGCGCCAGTCGCGCGATGCGGTCTGCGTCAGCAGGGTTTGACTGCGCTGCGCCAACTCGCCAGACGGCTCCACCACCCAGCGTTGCGCATCGGGGTATTGGGCCTGCACCAACGCTGCCCCGCCTCCGAGGAAGGCAGACCAGTCGATCCAGTTTTGAGGCTGAAGGCGAATGGGGACGAGCTTGCCCGCCAGCCTGCGCGCCACTTCCTGATGCAACCACGGTGCCTCAGGCAAAGTGGCCAAGCGACGTGTCTGACGCTGCAATGCGATCACATGAGGTGCGCAGGCGGGCGCCTCAGCAGAGTTGGCAGGAAGTGAGTCAGACATGGGATGAAAATGCGCAGGTGCCCCCACTGCGGGCGATGGCGCGCGCACAGGGACCGTCAGTATATTGACCCCATGCCAACCGCACCGCCACCTGGGGTTTCTCGTCTGCGCACCGGGTGGCGCTCTTGGCCTTTGCCCACGGCGCTGCCCGCCTGGTTGCCCACCACCTGCCTGCTGTGTGGCCAGTGGCAGGCACGGCCCTTGTGTCAGGCCTGCGTGCAGCGTTGGCGCCGCCCGGTGGTGCGCTGCGTGCGTTGCGCCATTGCCCTGCAAGGTCTGGCCAGCGATGGCGTCTGCCCGGCCTGCGAAGACCACTCGCCCGAGTTCGACCGGGCCATTGCCGCACTCGACTACGCGGCCCCCTGGCGTCACGTTCTGGCGCAGTTCAAGTTTCAAGAGCGCACTGCCCTGGCTCGCCCGCTGGCCAGACTGATGCTGGACGCGCTGGCACAACGCCCTCATCGGGTGGACCTGATCGTGCCCGTGCCCCTGTCACGCCCCCGCCTGCTCGAGCGCGGCTACAACCAGACCTGGCTGCTCGCGCAGCGCCTGGCGGGGCACCTGGACACGCCCGCCCGCCACGATCTGCTGCAACGGGCACGACACACCGAACGCCTCATGAGCCTGGACGCTGAAGCCCGACGCGCCCAGATTGCCGGCGCGTTCGAGGTGCCCGATGCTGCCCTGGCGCAGATCAGGGGTCGTCACGTTGCGGTGGTGGACGATGTGCTCACCACCGGTGCCACTTTGAATGAAGTGGCCCACACGCTCCGGGAAGCGGGCGCCCGCAGTGTGTCCGCCTGGGTGCTGGCTCGCACCCCTGCCCCAGACCGCATGCGGGATCAGGCAGACTGATCGGGCATGTCAGAGGTGGTCCATTCGCTCAGCAATCGGTAGCCCAATGCCAGCAGCGTCGGCCCCAGAAAGACCCCGATCACGCCAAATGCCAGCACACCGCCCAGCACCCCGAGCAGCACCACGGCAAAGGGCAGGCGCGAGCCCCGACTGATGATGAGGGGCTTGATGACATTGTCAACGGTGCTGACCAGGAAAAAGCCCCAGGCCGCCACGAACACCGCCCATCCCATCTCACCTTGCTGGAACAGCCAGATGGCGGCACCACCCCACACCAGGGGCGGCCCCACTGGCACCACCGAGAAGAAAAAGGTGACGACGCCCAGCAACAAGGCCGCAGGCACACCGGCAATCAGAAAACCGACCGACGCCAGCACACCCTGAGCGAGCGCCGTGCCCAAGATGCCGTAGATCACACCGTTGACCGTGCCTTGCGTGATCTCAATGAGGTAACCCGCTCTGGTGCCCGCCAGACGAGACAGCGCCACACGCAAGCGCGTCGCCAGCGCCTCGCCATGCAGAAACAAGAAAAACGCCAGGAACACCGACAACGCCAGGTCAATCACCCCTTTGCCCACCATGCGTCCGGCATCCAGGGCCATCTTCTGGACCGGATCGGAGAACTTGCTCAACTCTGCCATCAGACGCTTGCCGTCGTGTGCCAGGCGTTGCCAGTATTCGAACAGCGAGTCACCGATCACGGGCAGCTTGCGCAACCAGGTCGGCGCATCCGGCAAGCCGGTGCTCATCAGCGTGTTGATGCCCTGCCCCAACTGCGCCACGCTGTCCGCCAGGCCGAAAGCCACCACCATCACCGGCCCCAACACAACCAGCGTGATCAGGCCGGTCACCAGACTGGCCGACAGCACCCGCCTGCCGTGTAGCAGACGATCCAGCCACACCAAGGCCGGCCAGCAGGTCGAAGCCAGAATGGCCGCCCAGGCGAGCGAACTCATGAAAGGCCACAGCACATACACGCAACCGACCCCGAGCAGGGTCAAAGCCACGATGGCCAGGAGACGATCAGCGCGAAACGGGTCCATGTGTCAAAGGCAGAAGGTTCGGGGGAACAGCGAACACGCCACATTGTCACCGTCATTCAGGACCATGTGGGTGCCATGCGACGCACTCGGCACCTGCCAGGGTGATGCAGCGATGGCAAATCACCTCTCAGGCTCATGTGTTCACCCCCGTTGTCAGTTATTCATCCCCACCGAACAGGGCGTTTCAAGGGGTTACACCAAGGTAACCCTCGAATGTGACCAGGTACAAAGTCACATATCTTCGATATTGCACGTCACACCTTGCGAAGCGAGTCTCGCCCAGAAGGCCCTGCAATCGTCGCGGATCTCTCTCAGCCCGAAAGGAAATCATGGACCTCCGCACACGCACACTGCGCCCACTCGCGCTCGCCACTCTTGCCACCTGCTTCATGGCCGGCGCGATGACCAGCGCCTTGGCCCAGACCACCACGCTGGGCACACGTGGCACCCTGAGCCAGCCCAACGCCCCCACCACCAGCAACGCCTACGTCAACTGGTCCACCTACGACCGTTCGGCCGACTATCCCCGCTCCATCTCGCTGCCGCTGCAATACATCACCACCAGCACCGGTGACAAGCTGTCGGTGCGCGTGTCGGTGCCTGCCAACATCTGGGGCCAACAGGCCTCCGGCAAGTTCCCCGTCATCCTGACGCAAACGGCCTACCGCAACGGCGTGGGCCAGATCCTGGGCACCATCGCCACCGGCGACACCACCCTGATCATCGGCGGCAAGGACGACTACATGATCCGCCGTGGCTACATCACGGTGGCCGTGGACGCCTGGGGCACCGGCATGTCCACCGGCGAAACCCAACTGATCGGCGAGGCCGAACAGCAAGCCTACGGCGAAGCCGTCAAGTGGGTCACCCAGCAACCCTGGTTCAACGGCAACCTAGGCCTGGCCGGCACCTCTTACCTGGGCATCACCAGCATGCTCACCGCCAAGCAGCAACACCCCGCCGTCAAGGCCGTGTTCGCCGCCGTGCCCATGGGCGACGCCTACCGTGGCGTGGTCGGTGTGGGTGGTCTGCTGAACGCCCAATTCCTGAGCATCTGGCTGCCGCTGACGCACGGCCTGAGCGTGGGCGCCCTCAACACCGTCGAACAACTGCTCAACCCCAAGCTGGCCTCCACCATCAGGCTGGCCAACCAGCAGCACATCGACGCCATCGACAGCTGGTATCTGCCCACCGTGAACAACGGCCTGGCTGGCAAGGTGGGCATTGCCACCGACGACGGCTCGTTCTGGTCGGTGCGCTCGCCGATCGAAGGTGCCAATCAGATCAAGGTCCCCACCTTCCTGGTCGGCGGCACCAACGACATCTTCCAGCGCGATGTGCCGCTGCTGTACGAGCAAGTCAAGCGCAACGCCAACACCAAGTTGCTGGTGCTGCCAGGCTCGCACGTGGGTTCGATCATGAAGCTCATCGGCGGGGCAGATGGCGTGCCGAAGGGCCGTCACCTGTTGCTGCAATGGTTTGACCAGTACCTCAAGGGCAAGAACACCGGTGCTGCCGCCATGCCCAATGTGACCCAGTATGTGCAAGGCTATGGCAGCGGCTCCACCCAGCGCTATGCCCGCGCCACCGACTGGCCGCACCCGCAGATGTCCGCCCAGCGCATGTACCTGCGTGAAGGCAAGCTGCTGAGTGCACAGGCCCCCACGTCCACCGAAGTGTCCGCCTCCGTCAAGGAGCCGACCGCCCCGGTGGTGAGCATCTCGCGCGGCAAGGAGAGCGTCAAGGCCGAGGTCACACTCAACGACGGCAGCAAGTGCTCGAGCAGCTACGACCAATGGACCCTGGGTATCGGCGGCATCTTGGGTGGCTCTTGCTATAAGGATGCCAACAAGGTGGAAACCGCGCAGAAGGCCGCCATCTATGAAACCCCGACGCTGAGCTCCGACCTGTACCTGAACGGTCCCATCCAAGCCGATGTCTGGGTCACCACGACCCACACCGATGCCGCCCTGGCCGTGCGCGTGGACAGCGTCTCGCCCGATGGTGTGGCCACACCCATCAGCACCGGTCTGATGTCGGCTCGCTTCCGTGCAGTGGACACCAGCCGTTCGCGCTACGTCAACGGCGTCATGATCCAGCCTTGGCATCCGTTCACGGCCGCTTCGGCTCAGCCCGTGGTGCCCGGCCAGCCGATGCTGGTGCCGGTCGAGATCTTCCCGAATGCTGCCCTGATCCGCGCTGGTCACAAGCTGCGCGTGGCCATCAGCGCCAGCAACCAGGCGCAAGGCGTGTGGCCGCTGCCGAACCAGGCGAACGCCAATGGCGGCACCACGGTCATCCTCAACAGCGCCGAGCACCCCTCCAGCATCGTGCTGCCGGTGGTGCCTGCCAACACCCTGAATTGATCTGAACTTGCCTCAGTGGTAGAAACAGCAGGGCCCGGTGTCGTTGTCCAACGGCATCGGGCCCTGCGCACATGACATGAACAAAACTTTTGTTGCCGCACTCTCTGTCTTGGCCCTGCTGGTTGTGGCGGTGCTGATGTGGCCGGATTCCTCCCCTGGGGATGACACCACCGGACAAGCCGCCGGCACTGGCAGCTCCACTGGCACCCCCTCCTCGTCAGAGCGTCGGTTTCCGTGGGAAACCGCCGACAGTGGCACCCACACACCAGCCACGCTGGACCAGTTGCGCCCACTGCCCAATGGTCGCTTGAACCTGTCAGGCAGCACCCGCGATGTGCTCGACACCTTTTTGTCAGAGCACCCACGCGCGGCGCCCGAGGTGATCGCCTCGCAATTCAAGGAAGCGACCCAGGCACATTTGAGCGAACCCGCCCTCAGTGAAGCCACTGATCTGATGACACGCTACGCGGCCTACCAGGATGCGCTGCGCGCCGCCCAGACGGAACCATCACCCACCCCGAACATTGCCCCCGAGTTGGCCGCCGTTTTGAAACTGCAGCAAACCAGTGCCCTGCGTGAGCAGTTTCTGGGCAGTGAGTTCAAGGAAGCCTTGTACGGACAGGAAGAACAGGTCCAGCGCTACCAATTGGCCCGCCAACAGATCCTGTCGGTACAGGGGTGGAGCGAGCAGCAGCGCAATGAAGAGCTGGCCGCGCTGGAGCGAGAGTATCCGCGCGCGGTGGTGGAAGCGGCCACGAACCCGCGTTGAGAACGACGCGGCCCACCGGAGCAACACCAGATTGACCTGCGAGACAGGGGTGTCACCCAGGCTGGGTGTGGGTCACTTGCAGTGAACCTGGCCGAGGAAGTCCATGGCAGCGTTCAGTGGCGTGGCATTGCTCGGCCTGCTGAAACGATCTTGATCAGAGTGCGAGCTGAATCATCGTAAAGACTGCCTTGCGCTCACCAGCGGAAGGTCAAGCCTGCGCCCCAAGTGTGCACTACCGGCCCACTGTGCAGCGTGCGGCGGTAGCCCACGTCAATGTCCATCCCCTCGCTGACGCGGTACTGCACACCCAGCAATCCGTAGGAAAGATGCTTGTTACTTGCAGCATCCGGGTTGCGACCGATGCCCGCATCGACGCCCAGCGTCCACTGCTCGCCAACTGCATACAGCAGCGCAGTAGAGACATTCCACAGACTCTTGCGATCACCCGCCTGGTTATCGTTGTGTGTCAGGCCACCATTGACCAGCCATGTCCAGGCATCTTTCTGGTATTGCCCCAGCAGACTGAGCGTGGCGGTGCTGCGCCCGGCGCCCAAACCCTTGCTTTCGCTGCCGGTTGGCAGCGTGATGGCAGGTTTCACGGCCACGCTCCAACCTGCATCGTCTTCATGAAAACGCCACTTGGCCTGCAGGGTGGCATCGCCCACACCTCGCATCGCAGCCTCACCGTCGGTCTTGACGCGAAAGTAAGGCAGGTTGACGCCTACGTCCAGCGCATCACTCACGCCATAGGTCAAAGCAGCGTTGTACGCTTGACTGCGATTCAGCACGCCGCCCTCCCTGCTTCGATCATGATCGGTGTTGACCTCGAGTTGCCAGTGTCGAGTGCCTTGCGTGCCCGCATCATCGGTGATGAAGGGATGCGCCGCATGGGCGACGCCGACAAGAGCGAAACCCACCGTCAGAGCAGCAGCCTGAGCCGCCAAGCAAGAGCGTTGGAAAAAGGATGAAGACATCTCCAAAAGAATCAAGAATGTAAATAGTTCTTATTCTAACGATTCAGCATCTCAAAATTTTCTCAACGGCGAGACCTGACTGATCACGGGCAAGTCGGCGTCTCAACGGCATAACCCAAGGACAAGTAGAGATGCGTGCGCTCGATCGAGCCCACTTTCTCTTGCAAGTGGACACCTTCTTGGCTCGTGCAGATTCCCGCTCGCCGCGTCCGCCCTCGCCTTTCAATCACTTCCAACTGCTGCCCGACGTTTCGCGTCGTCATTCCCCTACCGATGGCAGGCACCTCGTTAAAGTCAACTGCGCCAAGCCGCGTGCCACACTGGAATCACCCCATCTCACCGTCGGCCTCGACAACGATGAAAAGCCGACCCGTGCGCAACGCCCGAAAACCTTCCAGCAACTGACCAAAGATGGCAGTATGTCGGTGCAGCTCACCTCCCCTTCCCCGGGCTGGGTCGCTTGCGCCGTTCAGGCAAGGGCTTTGCGTGGGAGACCCTGAACTACAGCAGCCACGTGAAGTAAGGCGCTCCAACCAGTTTTGCCCATGGACCATCCAGATCAATCAGGCACACACCTGGCGGTTGTCGCCGAATCCCTGTATCTCGCCAACTTGCTGGTGGCTCCGGGCATTGCCTTTATCGCCCTGCTGTGGCTGTGGCACAAGCACAAGGCATCGGCTCCGCCCTTGGCAAGACAGCACCTGCGACAAGCCACTTTTGTCAGCGTGATCGGCGGCATCTTCATCGTGTGCCTGTCAGGCCTGCTCGTGGCTTTGGGGGGATTGACTCACCCCTGGACCTGGGTCGTCGTCATCACCTACTTTGTGTGCGTGCATGGCGCTTTGGTGCTGGTCGGCATGTTTGGACTGGCCAAGGCCATGACTGGCCAGATATGGCGTTACCCACTGATTGGCCCACGCCTTTGACAAAACACACAGTGCCCATGTTGGCCAGCTAAACAATAGGCAAAGAAAAAAGCACCGAGCATGTCTGCTGGGTGCTTTGTTCTGGTGGGCGGTGCAGGGTTCGAACCTGCGACCCCTGCCGTGTGAA
>CAYOJR010000002.1:0-44235 GCA_964404335.1 uncultured Aquabacterium sp. | reverse complement strand
TGGGGATGCAGCAACAGTTTTTTGTTGGTGGAGCGGATCGAAATGAAACCAATCAAGTCAAGGTACAGCGCGTATTGACGCCGCACCCATTTGATGTCCGCCGAGGTGTGGAAGATATTCTTGCAATTCGGGACGTTTGCGAAAATCCACTCGGCCAGCTTCGGGCGTTTGGTGTAGATATCGAACGGGATGTCACCGAGTCCGCAGGTGAGGTCCTGGATGAATTTGGCAGACAGCAGGTGATCGCCCATTCCGCCAATGACGTGGAAGGCAATGCGCGAATCCCTTTTGGGCCCGGTGATGGCACGGTACTGCAGCTTTAGAGAGTTGATCTTGAGCGGAATGCGCTCAAGACTGGTTTTGTTCTTCTGGATTCTTTTCTGAATTTTTGCTTTTATGTAGTTCATGTGGTCGCCTTAGCGATGCTGGTCCGTCTGGGTCAGGTAGTGGGTGACGTAGTCGGCCACATTCTCATTCAGAGACAGCGGCACATGGGTGCCTCCTGCAGCTCTGAATTTACTCATGTTGGCTTCGGTGAAATATTGATAGTTCGGACGGATGTTCTCTGGCATGTCAACATATTCCACATTCACCGGCTTGTTCAAGGCCGAGCCAATGGCGTGCATGAGGTCCAGGAAGCTGTGGGCTTGCCCTGTGCCGATGTTGAACAGACCGCTGGTGTTCGGATGCTCAAGCAGCCACATCATCATGGCGCAACAGTCTTTCACGTAAACGAAGTCGCGCAGTTGACCGCCATCTTGGTAGCCATCTTTGTGGGATTTGAACAGGCGAATGGTTTCGCCCTGAGCAATGCGCGCCGTGTTCTTGGCGACCAAGCTCTGCATGTCACCCTTGTGGTATTCGTTGGGGCCGTAGACATTGAAGAACTTCAAGCCAGCCCATTGCGGTGGGGCCTTGCCTTCACTGGCGCGCTCGACAGCCCACTTGTCGAATTGGTGCTTGGACCAGCCATACAAGTTCATGGGGGCCAGCCGGTCCAGCGCTTGCGGGCTTTGATCATCATCGAAGCCTTGTCGGCCGTCTCCGTATGTGGCTGCTGACGAAGCGTAGATGAGCGGTGTGTTCGTTTCGGTGCACCACTTCCACCAGGCCATGGAGGCATGCAGGTTGACGCGCAAAATCTCATCCCCATCGGTGGAGGTGGTCGAGGAGTTGGCGCCCATGTGGAACACGGCTTCGGCATTCTTGTCGAGTTGGGGCAGGAGGTGATCAAGGTCGCGGTAATCGACCAGGTCCAGGAACCGCCGCTTGGCAATGTTCTTCCATTTGCCTTGTGTGCCCAGATCGTCCACCAAGAGCAGGTCGGTGCGGCCGCGTTCGTTGAGGTCGGCGACGATGTTCGAGCCGATGAAGCCGGTGGCACCGGTGACGATGATCATGAAAATCTCCGCGAAAAACGAGTGAACTAACTAGTCTGCCGCCTGAATGCGAACCATCGCAGCATACTGAGCATTGAGCGCCAGAAGTTCGGCATGTGAACCCTGTTCGACGATGCGTCCTTCTGACATGACGCAGATGAGGTCGGCATTTTTGATGGTGCTCAGGCGGTGCGCAATGAGCAACAGGGTCTTGGCATGGCGCAGGTCTTCAATCGAGCGCTGCACCACGGCTTCGGACTCGGAGTCCAGTGCAGAGGTGGCTTCGTCAAAGATCCAGATGGCTGCATCCCGGTATAAGGCGCGGGCGATGGCCAGGCGCTGGCGTTGGCCGCCTGAAAGCATGCTGCCGTTGGTGCCGATCCCGGTGTCCATGCCTTCGGCCATGGTCGAGACGTGGGCCCAGAGGTTGGCTGCACGCAGGCACTGCTCAACCTTGTCACGATCGATACCCAATGGACTGGCGTAGGCCACGTTCTGGGCCACGCTGCCATCGAACAGCACGATGTCTTGCGAGACGACGGCAAAATGCTTGCGCAAGCTGGCCAGTTTGAGGTCTTCGGTGGGGACATCGTCCAGCAGGATGCGCCCTTCTGTGGTGTGCGCAAAACGCAGCAGGGTGTTGACCACGGTGGTCTTGCCCGCGCCTGACGCCCCCACCAGGGCGACGGTTTGACCCGGTTTGATGTGCAGATTGAACTGATTCAGGGAGCGATTGGCTGCGCCGTCGTAGTGCACGCAGACGTTCTCAAACCGAATGTCGCCTTGGCACGTGGGCATGTCCTGGGTGCCGTGGTCGGGCTCCTGCGGGCTGTTGATGAGTTCGAAGGCGCCACGTGCGGTAATCAGTGCGCCTGTGACCGGCTGGTAGACATCGGTGAGGTGGCGCATAGGGGAGATCGTCATCAACAGCGCCGTGATGAAGGACACAAATTCCCCGACAGTGGTGGCGCCTTGGCTGGCCTGGTGAATGGCCAGCGTGATGATGATCGACACGCCGACCGCCGCAACCACCTGGGTCATGGGCGTGATGAGCGAGCTGGTGGCCATGGTTTTCAGCAGCATGCGCCGGAGGGTGTGGGCCTCTTGATCGAAGCGCTGGAGTTCAAACTGTGCGGCATCAAAGGTGCGCACAACGCGCCAGGCACGCGCGTTGTCATCGACCACATTGACCAGCCGTTGCTGCGATTCGTAGGTGGCCTGACCGATCCTGTTCAGGCGCTTCTGCACGAGTTTGATCGTGACGCCCAGCAGCGGCATACTGATGAAGGCCAGCAAGGTGAGTTGCCAGTTCAGGTAGAGCAGGTAGCCGATCAGAAAGGTCAGTGACATCGCGTCCTTGATCACTGAGATCATCGAGTTGCCGATGATTTGGGAGGCCATCTGCGGGTCTGTGATGATCTTTGTGACGGCCAGCCCGGGGCTGATCGAGCTGAACAGCTTGGCGTCTGCGGTCAGGAGGGCACGCATCAGGTGACCACGCAGACTCAGCACCACGCTGGAGACGGCCGAGGTCATCACGTAGTTGCCGGCAAAGTTGAAGAAGCCTCGTATGGCAAACAACCCAATGATGACGATCGGCACCAACCACAAGGGGTAGTCCAGACCGTCCTTGAAACCGGAGTCGATCAGTTTTTTGAACAGCGCCGGAATGATGGGCTCGACGGCGGCACCCAGCGTGAAAAACAGGAAAGCACCTGCGAACAGCTTCCAGTGCGGTTTGCCGTAAGCGAGGAGCTTTTTGCCAGTCTCTTTGAGTTCCATGTCGCGCTCAGGTTTGGGCGGTGGCTTTCAGTGGGGCATTGAGCAAAAGTGGCAGGACCTGGTCAACAGTGATGTCGGCCAGGCTGCGTGCACGGATGTTGTGCAGATAGGCGGGGTCATGCGCGAGTGCCTGGCGTGCGCCCAGCAGGACATAGCTGGGGGTGTCGACGGCGGCTGCTACATTGATCATGCCGGTGTCGTTGCCCACGCAGACGTCCGCGATGTGCAAGGCGGCCGCACTGCCGAGGGGGGAGGCGTCGGTGATGATGGCCACCCGGTGCCGTGCTGCGCTGCCGACTTGTGTCGCGATGTCGCGCGCAAGGCTTGTTTCTGCGGGGCCGCCCAGCAGCAGCACACTGCCGGTGCTTTGCTCAGTGAGGCGCCGGGCGAGGGCTGCGAAGTTCTCCTGGCCCCACTGTTTGTGAGGCTCGCTGGTGCCAATGACCAAGGCGAATAACGGGCGTGGCAAGTCGGCGAGTCGCGCTTGCATGTCATGTACCAGGGCTTCAGGTGCTTGCAACTGAGGGCGGATGGGGGTCGGGCAGAAACCGTGAGCCACCATGAAGGCACTGGCCTCTTGGTATACCGCCAAGGATGGGCCTTCGTATGGCGCAATGTAAGGGCCTTCTGTAAGGCAGAGACGCTGCAGCCAGCGGTAGCCATAGCCCAGCCGGGTGGGGATGCGACTCATGTACGCGATCAGACCTCTGCTGATGCGCCCCGAGAACACGATGAGGCGGTCGAATTGCCCTTGGCGCAGTTCGCAGGCCATGCGGTACATGCCCAGTAGTCCGGCATGCTTGCCGCGGCGTTTTTCTTCTCGTCGTGGACGGTGATCGTGGTCGATGATCTGGGCCACCCAGGGCTCCTGACCAATGAATGCCTTGGCCAGGGTGGAGGGCTGCGCCACAATCGTGACCTGACCGCCACGGCTCTGCTGGGCGAGTAATTTGAAGTACTGAATGTGCCAGATGAGGTCGCCAATGCCGGTGAACTGCAGCAAAACTGCAGTGCGTGGTCGGATGTCTTGAGCGGTGCGCATGAGGCAGGAGGCGAGGGCAAACGTTCATTTTGCCTTGCTTTGAACGCAGCATGGACTTCATGCTTCCAGATGGCGGCATGATTGAGTTGTCCTGTGGTGGATTTTTCGACCTCAACCGCGCCAGTTCATGTCTGATCAGCGACAATTCGCAGCTTTAACGAGTGCGGCCTGAGGTGCCACCATGAGTGAATTGTTCATCCATAACTTGACTGAGCACCTGGCCTTGTTTCAGGTGCTGGGCGGACTGGATGAGGTTGTCAAGGCCGCAGGCAATCGCATGGCAGAGGCATTGCGCAGCGGGCACAAGTTGATGTTTTGTGGCAATGGTGGCTCGGCCGCAGACAGTCAGCATCTGGCCTCGGAGCTGACTGGGCGCTTCATCAAGGACCGTCGCCCGCTGGCGGCTGTGGCCTTATCGACCGACAGCTCTGCACTTACCTGCATTGGCAACGACTATGCCTTTGACGAGGTGTTTGCTCGTCAATTGATGGCCTTGGGGCGTACGGGGGATGTGCTAGTGGCGATTTCCACGTCGGGCAACTCACGCAATGTGATTCGGGCGGTGGAAGAGGCGCGCATCTTGGGGATACAAGTGATCGGCTTGCTGGGGCGAGATGGCGGGACCTTGGCGCCACTGTGCGACGTTGCCGTGGTGGTGCCCAGTGCGGTGACGGCGCGTATTCAGGAAGCCCACATCCTGATTGGTCATACCTTGTGCGGTCTGGTGGAAGAGGCCTTGGGACTGACGTGAGCGCTGGTGAGGGGCAAGAAGATGAAGGAGCGGGTTTGATTCCGAGCAAAGAGGCTTTGTCGCGCTGCCGTGTGCTTGTGGTGGGCGATGTGATGTTGGACCGCTATTGGTTTGGGGCGGTGGACCGCATTTCTCCGGAGGCCCCCGTGCCGGTGGTCCGGGTGTCACAAGAACAGGATCGTTTGGGCGGAGCCGCGAACGTGGCTTTGAACGTGACCACCTTGGGTGCTAGAGCCACCTTGCTGAGCATGGTCGGGCAGGATGATGCCGGGCGCCGACTCGGCAAGTTGTTGACTGAGAAGGGTGTCGAGGCTGTGCTGGGGGAAGATCCGCAACTGCAGACGATTGTCAAACTGCGTGTGATCGGTCGTTCTCAGCAGTTGCTGCGCATCGACTTTGAGCGGGAGCCGACCCATGAGGCGCTGGCGCAGCTGCTCAATGACTTCGAACGTGAGTTGCAGCACCACGATGTCGTATTGTTCTCGGACTATGGCAAGGGGGGCCTGACCCATGTGCCCCGTATGATCAGCCTCGCGCGACAGGCGGGCAAGCCGGTGCTGATCGACCCGAAGGGAAGTGACTTTGACCGCTACGCCGGTGCGACGGTGATCACCCCCAACCGCGCCGAGTTGGCCGAAGTGATCGGTGTGTGGCCGGATGAGGCCACACTGACGCAACGGGTTCAGTCGCTGAAGGCGAAGCTGGCTTTGGAGGCGGTTCTGCTGACCCGATCGGAAGAGGGTATGACCTTGTTCGATGCCGAGGGTGAGAAGCACGAGCCGGCGCAGGCCCGCGAGGTCTATGACGTGACCGGCGCCGGCGATACCGTGATCGCAACCATGGCGGCCATGGTGGCCTGTGGGGTGCCTCTGCGTGAGGCGATGGTGTATGCCAACCGTGCTGGCGGCATTGTCGTGGGCAAGTTCGGCACTGCCCATGTGAGCCATGAGGAGTTGTGCGCGTGAGCGAGTTCATGGACAAGGTGTGCCCGCGTGAGCAGGCGGTTGAACGCGTGGCAGCCTTGAAGCGACCTGTGGTCTTCACCAATGGGGTGTTCGATGTGCTCCATCGCGGTCATGTGAACTACCTGCATGAGGCCCGCAAGCTGGGGGGCTCTCTGGTTGTGGCGGTGAACTCGGACGCCTCGGCGCGGATGTTGGGCAAGGGCCCAGATCGCCCGCTGAACAGGGCCGAAGACCGTGCCACTGTGTTGGCAGGACTGGCATCGGTGTCGTTGGTGACTTTCTTTGACGAACGCACGCCGGTGTCTTTGATCGAGGCGGTGCGCCCTGACCTGTACGTGAAGGGCGGCGATTACGATATGGAAACGCTGGAAGAGACCCGCGTGGTGCGCAGCTGGGGCGGCAATGCCGTGGCCATTCCGTTTGTGGATGGTTACTCCACCACCTCGCTCGTTCAGCGCATTCGGGCTGGCACAGGGCGCAAAGTCGCATTTCTGGACCGGGATGGGGTGATCAACCTCGACCGTGCCTATGTGCATAAATGGGACGAGTTCGAGTTTGTGCCGGGTGCTGTCGATGCCATGCGCCGCCTGCGTGAAGCCGGGTATGCCTTGGTGGTGGTGACCAACCAGTCGGGTCTGGCGCGCGGCATGTATTCCGAGGCCGAGTACCAGGCGCTGACTGCTGCCATGTGCGCGGCCTTGGCACAGGCCGGTGCCGATGTGGAGGCGGTGTACCACTGCCCTCACCACCCCAAAGGTCAGGTGGCCGAATTGGCGGTGGAGTGCGACTGCCGCAAGCCCGCACCGGGCATGATCTTGCGGGCCGCGCAGGAGCTGGGGGTTTCGCTGGCCGACTCATTTCTGGTCGGTGACAAGCCTTCGGACATCGAGGCGGCCCGCGCCGCCGGGGTGGGGCGGGCCTACATCGTTCAGTCCGACAACTCGGAGTCGTCGGGAGAGCACGCCCAGGCTGACGCCTCGTTCAAAGACCTAGCCGACTGCGTGACGCACCTGCTGTCAGGCCCAGCAGCCTGATGGTGCGCCCCGCTCTTCTCAGCGATTACGTATGAGAAAATAGAAAGATTTGATGAACGGAGTTGATGTGCGCGTGATTACATTCGGAACGTTTGATCTGTTCCACATCGGACACCTGCGCATTTTGGAGCGTGCGCGTGCCCTGGGCGATTATCTCGTTGTGGGTGTCTCCTCGGATGCGCTGAATTTCCGTAAGAAGAATCTGCGACCGGTTTATCCAGAAGATCAACGCATGGCGATCGTGCAAGCGATCAAGGGTGTCGACGAGGTGTTTCTGGAAGACAGCCTGGAACTCAAGCGAGACTACATCCTGCAGCATCGTGCGGACATCCTGGTGATGGGCGACGACTGGAAAGGTCGTTTTGACGACATGTCTGATGTTTGCAAGGTCATCTACCTTGAGCGCACGCCCAGCATCTCGACCACCATGGTCAAGGCAGACATCATTCAGTCGGATGCGTGTTCGCAGTGAACACGTGGTTGAGCGCCCGTGCGGATCGTTTTTGACATCGCCAGTCCGTATTACTGGCCCCAGTACGAACCTGTTGCGCTAGAACTGGTGCGGCGTGGCGTTGATGTGCAGTGTGTTGTCCATGCAGACAACGACCCGCGCTTTGTGGCTGCGGTTGTTTCCCGCTTGCAGCATCTGCAACTTCAGCATGTGATCGCGTCGCGTGGCGAAGTGCTTCGGGTTCATGCGGCAGCTGATGCCGATTGGGCTGTGTTTGGCAACGGTTGCAGTTTCCGGTCTGATTTGCCTGCCCGCTTGAAGACGGCGCTGATCTACCACGGCATTGGCGTCAAGGCTTGCTACTACGATGCCGACTTGGCAGAGTTCACCGTTCGGTTCACCGAAGGGGTGTTCAGGACGGCCGAGCTGAGACGGCGATATCCAGGGGGCAACTTTGTCGATACCGGATTTGCCAAACTCGACCCTCTGCTGTCGGGACAGGGCTTGGTGTCTGATGCCTTCGATTTGGCCTCAGTGGGGTTGTTGGCTGAACGACCCACGGTGTTATACGCACCCACGTTCTATCCCAGCTCCATCGAGTGTTTGCCCACAGATTGGCCGCAATGGCTGCATGACTTCAACATCATCATCAAGCCGCATATGCTGACATGGGCGAGTGATCGCTATGCATCGCAGCAGCGTTTGTTGAACCGGTGGGATCGTGAGCCCAATGTGCATGTGGCGCGTGAAGGGGCCTTGTCTTTGTTGCCCTTCATGGCGGTGTCCGACGTTCTGGTGAGCGAGGCGTCATCGGCACTCTTTGAGTTTGCGGCGCTAGACCGTCCCGTGGTGTGGTGTGACTTCTACAAGCTTCGCTGGGCCTATCGGGGCTTATTGAGCTTCCGGCACACCAAGCGGATGGACCAGACCATTCATGCCTTCAAGCATGTGGGCGCTCATGTCAGCAAGGCGGCGTTGCTGCCAGAGGTGATCAGGGAGCAAGTGCGCAACCCGCACATGCATGCACCCGGACGCGCTGATTGCACCCGGCATCTCATCGGTGCGGTGGATGGCATGGCCTCCGTGCGGATTGCCGACTATCTGCTCAAGTCTTGAGATCGCCGACGATCGTGCCTTCGTCGGTCCCGCAGTTCCACTCCTTGACGGGTGTGGACCAGTCGCCGTACTTGGCGGTCAGGTACCCTCGATAGTCAACAGGGGCTTTGAGTTGTCGTCCCATGTATTCGATGGTTTCGTGGCCATCGTAATGGCGGGCATCGACGCCCATGATGCGCCCTTTGGCAGCCCACCACACTTTGCCGTCATGGCGATACTTCACAAAAATGTCCAGGCGTGGCCAGCCTTTGGAGAAGACCTGCTTGCGTTTGCAAACTTTGAAGATGCGCAGGTCACCATTTTTCCAACCTTGGTTATCGCTGTCGGCGGTGAACTTTCGTTGGGACACGCGCCAGAGTTGCAATCGCAATGCAATACGCTTTGATGCATTAAACCGCGCAATGTGTTCAGCAGGGATAGAGATGTCCAAGTCGTGGTCCCACGGTAGCAGATCACCGTCGCGCACCAAGCCGAGCAGTGTGCCGCCCTCCAGGTGGTACGGGATGTTGTGCTTGTCCAGAAGATCTACGACGTTCAGCAGAAGTTTGCGGCCGGTTTCTATGTCCAACAACGGTTCTGTTCCCATTTTTTAATTGACCTTTAGAGTGATGTTTTTGATTATGATAAATTCAAAAGCAGTGTGTTTGTGAGGGCTGGTTGCCGGAGTTGTGATGTGAAGGTGTGCGCCGCTCTGAAACTTGTGAGTGAGTTTTATGTTTTGGTGTTGAGCAGTTTGTGGCTCATGATGTCAGTGTCTGTGGTCCGAACAGCCACCACTTCTTTCTGATTTTGTAATTGGGTGCAATGACATCGGGTTCGCGCCCCGGTGTGAAGGGGCAGACAGCTTCAAGGAGGTCGAGATCAATATCAATGTGTCGCCCGTCAAAATTTGCCTCATTCATGATTCTTTCCAATCCCATCTGAGGTAGTTGTGATAGGTTGCACAGGTAAGGTTTTCGGACTTTTGAGACTGATGTGAGATAGTCCCAGTACTTGAATTCTAGGCCGGTTGGTGTGTCAGAGTATAGCCAGGCATTGGGTATGCCGTAGGCATCTGCCATGATTAAACCATGGAGGGAGGTGGTTAAGATGTTGTGGCAGGAGCAAATGTCTTGAATCGTTTCTTCGATTTGATCGGTGTCCAGATATATGACTTTGACTCTTGGGTCGAATTCTTCTTTCTGTTTTGATTTTTCGGACCAACGTAGAATGATCCCAAGAGTGTATTTTTCTTCATCTCGGACAGGGTGCGGGGTGAAATATCTTGGAGCAAGTAGTGCAGGATCTCCGTAAACTCTTGGGCATTTGATGCCTTTGGTTTCTAGAATGTTCCTTGTGAGAGGGCCTCGAACGGCGGTGTAATTTGCATTTGGGGAGAATCTCTTGAATTCTGTCGGATTCTTCCGTCTTGGTTTCTCTGTGCCAAATGCTCCTGTTCCCCACAATATGCTGTTGTCGGTGGCGTGTCCGAGTATCGATCCTATGGTTGTGTAATTGATCTGGTGGCAGTCAACATACGCAACATCTCTATGGGTGATCTTGCTTACAAGCCAAGGTGATAAAAGATCTCCGAAGTTTTTGGCGTGTGTCCACCAATGTACAGGCACCTTCCCGTCTTCGGTCAAAATCATTTTTAAACCCGGCTTTGTATGATTTGAAGAGAAACTTTTTCAGGGGCGACACATGAAGTTTCGCGTGCGGTTTGATTTATTCTTCTTTTGAGAACTGCATGCGATACAGGTTGTTGTATATGCCCTTTAACATCAGCAATTCCTGATGGGTGCCGATTTCTGCAATACTTCCTTCGCTCATCACCACGATGCGATCTGCATTGACGATCGTGGAGAGTCGGTGTGCGATCACGAGCGTGGTGCGGCCGTGCCGAGCGTTGTCGAGTGCCACTTGCACGGCGCGTTCAGACTCCGTGTCCAGTGCGGACGTGGCTTCGTCGAGCAGCAGGATAGGGGCATCCTTGAGGAGCGCGCGCGCAATCGAGATGCGCTGACGCTGACCACCGGAAAGGCGGGATCCGTTTTCGCCAATCTCGGTCTGGAAGCCCTGCGGCAAGGCTTCGATGAAATCGAGCGCATTGGCCGCTTGCGCAGCACGCCGGATGTCGTCTTCACTCACATCAGGGCGGCCGTAGGCGATGTTGGCCGCAACGGTGTCATTGAAGAGCACCACATTTTGGGTAACCAAGCCAATGTTGGCGCGCAAATCGCTCAACTTCAACTGGTGGATGTCCACACCGTCGATCAGGATGCGACCCTGGCTGGGTTCGTAGAAACGGGGGATCAACGACATCAGTGTGGATTTGCCGCTGCCCGAAGAGCCGACCAGCGCGACGGTCTCTCCCGGTTGAATCTCCAGCGTGATGTCGGTGAGGGCGCTTCGGTCGGTCTTGGGATAGCTGAAGCTGACCTGCTCGAAACGCAGATGACCTTTTGCACGCCCGATCGTCTGGGTGCCGGCATCCATCTCTTCGGGAGCTTCGAGAAACTCGAACACGGACTGCGCTGCGGCCAACCCGCGTTGCAACTGCTCGTTGACGTTGGACAGTCGCTTCAGGGGTGACAGCAGCAGGGCCATCGCACCGAAGAAGGACACGAAGCCGCCCACGGTCAACTGGTTCATGCTCGACTGCAGCGAGGCGTAGTAGATGATGGCCGCCAGCGCAAGGACGGCGATGGTCTGCACGATGGGCCCGTTGGCGGCTGCCGTGGTGACCACTTTCATGCTGTAGCGGCGGATGGCGTTGGCAGCGTTGAAGAAGCGCTGAGCCTCGTAGCGCTCACTGCCGAAGATGCGAATTTCGCGATGCCCGCCGATGACTTCATCGAGCACGTGCGACAGCGTGCCCATGGTCGATTGTTGCGATTTGCTCAGCGCGCGCAAGCGGCGACTGACGGAGCGAATGGTCCAACCGATCAGGGGCAGCACGGTGAAGAAGGCCAGGGACAGTTGCCAGTTCATCCACAGCATGTAACCCAGCAAGCCGACGACGGTGAGGGTGTCCTTGACGAGCGTGATGAGCGAAACCGTGACGATGGGGGCGATCTGCTGGGTGTTGTAAGTCAGCCGGGAGATCAGGGCCGCGTTGGTCACACTGTCGAAGTGGCTGGTGGGCAGTCGCAGCAGTTTGTCGAACATCCGCGTTCGCATGTCGAGCACGACCTTGTTGGCCACGATGCTCAAGGCGGTGGTATGGACGTAGTCGGTCAGGCCGCGCGCCACGAAGAGACCGACCAGAAGCAGCGGCGTGGAGTGAAGTGAGCGGTTGCTTTGATTTGTGAAGCTGCCGTCCAGAAGCTCTTTGAGCAAGAGGGGGATGGCGGTTTCCGTGCCGGCATACAACACCATGGCGGCCACGCCCAGAGCGAAGATGTGCCAGTGCGGGCGTAGACACCTGAGCAGTCTCAGGTAGAGCTCGCGGTTTGTGCGTTGGGTCATGTGGCGCGCAATGTGCGGAGGCTGAAATGAAAAACGCCGCCACGCGGGCCGGCGTTGTTGCTGCATTGAGCCACGCCGAAGCGTTTGGAGGCCAGGATGCTGTTTGCGGGTGATTGTACCCATCCATGCCCCGCCAGACCCATTGGAGGCGGCTCAGCAGACGTGGTGCTGGCGCGGAGGACGCAGAGGGGAGACCCGTCGATGAGGAACGCTTCATAATTCGGGTCCGCTCTTGGGAATCTCGCTGGTTTATGACAGTTCACATCGTTCACCTTGAAACCGGCATGCATGTGTATGGCGGCGCACGTCAGGTGCTGTACCTGCAGGAGCATCTGCCTGCCTTGGGGGTGAAGTGCACCCTGGTGTGCGCGAAGGGCAGCGAGATGGCCGTGCGGGGGCGTGAGCAAGGTGCCAATGTGGTGGAGTTGCCCATGTCGGGCGATGCCGATGTGGGTTTCATCTTCCGCTTCGCCGCTTTGCTCAAGCAACTCAAGCCGGATCTGGTGCATGTGCACAGCCGCCGGGGGGCGGATGTCTGGGGTGGCCTGGGTGCCAAGTGGGCCGGGGTGCCGGCGGTGTTGTCGCGTCGGGTGGACAACGCCGAGGGACGACTGGCCGTGGCCATCAAGTACCCGCTCTATCGCCATGTAGTGGCGGTGGCGCAAGGGGTCAAGGATGTGCTGGTGAGCAATGGTGTCCCCGCCGAGAAGATCACGGTGGTTCACAGTGCCATCAACCCCAAGCTGTTCCAGTCGCCGGGCAGCAAGGAAGAGTTGGCGCGTACCTTTGGTCTGGATGCTGCGGCGCCGATTGTGGGTATCGCGGCACAGTTGATTCCGCGCAAGGGGCATGTGCTCCTGTTTGATGCCTTGAAGCTGATCGAGGGCACGCACCCGAAGGTTCAGTTGATTGTCTTTGGTCGCGGCCCCTTGTCGGATGTTTTGCCTGCCGAGGCGGCAGCGCGCGGACTCGGGCCGGATCGCGTGGTGTTTGCAGGGTTTCGGGACGATCTGAACCACTGGATGGGGACGCTGGATGTGTTGGCACACCCTGCCTACACCGAGGGGCTGGCGAACGTGTGTTTGCAGGCTGCTGCGGCCGGAGTGCCATCTGTGGGGACACGCGTGGGTGGCATTCCAGAAGCCATTTGCGAGAACGTGACGGGTTTGCTGGTGCCGGTAGGCGATACACAGGCTTTGGCCGCCGCTTTGACTCGTTTGCTGGATGATCCGGCCTTGCGCAGACAGTTTGGGCAGGCGGGGCCGGCTTACATTGAGAGTGACTTCACGGCGCCGCAGATGGCTGCGGGCAACCGCGCGGTGTACCGACGGTTGTTGGGTCGGTAAAGACTCAAGGCCGCGCCTGCGGGTCAGCGCGTGACGTGTTGCGCGGCCTCAAGCACACGCGTCACGGTGAGTTGACGCATGCAATCGAAGCGTCCATCACACGTGGGATGACGCCGGCAGGGTGAGCACGGCAGTTGGTCGTACAGGATCTGAGAGCGCTCGGCTGCGGGGTCTGCATACGGGCAGGTTGAGCCGAAGAGGGCCACGGTAGGCACGCGCAGGGCGGTGCCCATGTGGGTGAGTCCGGTGTCCACGCCGATCAACAACTGGCTGCGTGCGACGAGGGCCACGCTCTCGTCCAGTTTGAGTTGGCCTGCCACGTTGATCAAGCCAGGCACCTGGCCGCAGATCCGCACAGCGGCTTCCTGGTCGGCTGGGCCGCCCACGATCACGGGATGCCAGCCCTCGGCTTGAAGCTGGCGTGCCAACTCAGCCCAGCGGTCTTCAAACCAGTGCTTTTGCGGGCGTGTGGTGAAGGGGCACAGCAAGGCCAGTTTCGACGGTTGGCCCCAGCTATGCCAGAGACGTTCAGCGGCGCTGGCCTGCGCGGCTCCCACAGCAAGGTCCAGTTGGAAATCTGCGTCCTGGGCGCCCAGGTACGAGGCCAGATAGCGGTACTCCGAGCTGATGCGGCGGTCTTGGCCGACAGGCGGGATGAGGCGCTCATGGACCAGCAGATGGCTGCCTTCACGCCCCATGATGCTGATGCGTCGGGGGGCACCCGTGAACCAGGCGCAGATGCCGCTTTTCAGCAGGCCTTGTGCGTCGAGAACGAGGTCGAACTCGCGCTCACGCAGGTTGCGGCGAAATGTCCGGATGGCCTGCCAGAGTGAGGCCAGTTGGCGTGACTGCCAAAGGCTGCGCCACTCAGCGCGTGGCCAGATCAGGACTTCTTTGAGCCGGGGGTTGTGGCGCAGCAGGGGGGCTGCTGGTGCTTCGGTCAGCCAGCTGATTTCTGCGTCGGGGTAGCGCTGTCGCAGCGCATGGATGAGACCAGAGGCCATGACCACATCGCCGAGAGCGGAGAGTCGGACGATGAGGATGCGGCGGGGGGCTGGTGCAGGCATGGGTATGAGCGCAGGGCACACCGCCGAGGGCGCGTGCTTAAAACGCCATTTTAGGGTTCGCTGCGGACGAGCCTCGCCCACCATACGGACAAAAGCCTGGCCGTGGTCCGACCTGCGGGTGCTTGCGGCAGGTATTGGGCCGTTGCTCGTACACCGTGCAGCGCCGTGTGCTGGCATCCAGATATTGGCAATCGCCACTGGCGCGACGTGACAGCGTGAAGATGCTGTGCTTGAAGTTGAAGTGCTCGATCACCCCCGCCTTGCTCAATCGCTTGGCGATTTGCTTGGGTGCTTCGTGTTCGGCTTCAAAGGGGTCCACCAGGCCCAGGCGGACCAGATCGGGCAGCTTCACCTCCACGGGCATGGTGCAGCAGTTGGCCACGCAGGTGTCGCACAGGCCGTTGCGGTAGCGAGACCAGGTGTCGGGCCGATCGACGTCGACCAGATGGATCGAAGACTTCATGGCGTGACTGGTTGGTGGAAGGGAGAGTTGTGATTCCACAACAATGAGCCTTGGTGTGCTGGCCGGTGCTGGTGCGCGGCGGTCACACATGGCCGGGGCAAACAAAAAAGCCCATCGCATGGATGGGCTCTTTTTGAGGATTTTGGTGGCCTGGGGCGGAATCGAACCACCGACACGCGGATTTTCAATCCGCTGCTCTACCAACTGAGCTACCAGGCCATCTCTTCGTTGATTGCTGCGTTGCAGTGATCAGCGAAGACCCACACTATAGCATCAATTCAATGCTGTTTTCTTGGAACGACCCAAATCAACGCCCAGTTGTTTCAGTTTGCGATAGAGGTGGGTTCGCTCCAGGCCGGTTTTCTCGGCCACGCGGGTCATGCTGCCGCCTTCACGGGCGAGGTGAAACTCGAAGTAGGCGCGTTCGAAATCGTCGCGAGCCTCACGCAGCGGGCGGTCCAGCTCGAAGCTTTGCTCACGTGACAGACCGTTGTGAGCCGACGGGCTGAGGGCGCCGTTGTGTGCGGGAGCACCGTAGCTCATGGGCTGGGAAGCATGCACCACCTCATGGCCCACCATTTCGCTACGCAAGGGTTGAGATGCGGTGTTCAGCGGCACGGCATACGAGGCCGCCGCCGTGATGGGTGTGACCGTGGCGGTGTGCACCGTCTGCACCGGAGCCGCAGCACGTGGCGCGGGCTTGGACAGCCCTTGCTCAACGGTGCGCAACAGCTTTTGCATCGTGATGGGTTTTTCGAGGAAGGCCTGAGCGCCAAACTTGGTCGCTTCCACAGCGGTGTCGATGGTGCCGTGCCCCGACATCATGATGACCGGCATGGTCAACTGTCCGCTGGCACCCCACTCCTTCAACAAGGTCACGCCGTCCACGTCGGGCATCCAGATGTCGAGCAAGACCAGATCGGGGTGGCACTGCTCACGCAATTGGCGCGCTCGCGCGGCATTTTCAGCGACTTCGACGGTGTGACCTTCGTCGCTCAGGATTTCTGACAGCAGGGCACGAATGCCCAGTTCGTCGTCAACAACAAGAATGGTAGCCATGAATTTGAGGGATCCCTCAAGTGGGAACTATGCGTAGTGTGGCCCAGCTTGTGGTGTTTCTGATGAAAGCTTTGAAAATGATAGCGAAACTTGAGCCCCTCTCGGCTCTGAAGTGGGGTTTTGGACCCCTGCGCCTGAGGGTGTGCCGCTCTCAGATCCCAGATTGCGGATGCGCACCAAGGCACCGTGCTCGTCGGCAATTTTCTTGACCACGGCCAAGCCGAGGCCTGTGCCTTTCGCCTTGGTGGTGATGTAGGGCTCGAAGGCGCGCTTGATGACCTTGTCGGGAAAGCCAGGGCCGTTGTCGCGCACGGCCAGGCGCACGGCCCGCACCTCGCCGGTGTCGGTCAGTGAGACATCGGTGCGCAGCACCACACGGGGGGCTTCGTGGTCAGGAGGGCGTTCGCCGACGGCATCCAGGGCGTTTTGCACCAGGTTGTGCACGACCTGGCGCAGCAGGGCCGCGTCGCCCATGATGTGCGGCAGATCGGGCTGCAGACTCAGTTGCACCGTGCCTTGCTCTATCGCCTGGCCGTACAAGGCCATCACCTCATTGACGAGTGCGTTCAGGTCCAGGGGCACCAGTCTGGCCGAGGGCAAGCGGGCGTAGTCGCGGAACTCGTTGATCAGGTTCTTGAGCGCCTGTACCTGGGTGACGATGGTGTCGGTCGAGCGCTTGAGCAGGCCCTGACCGGGTTCGTCGAGCTTGTCGTGCAGCTTCATTTGCAGGCGTTCGGCCGAGAGCTGGATGGGCGTGAGCGGGTTCTTGATTTCATGCGCCACGCGGCGGGCGACCTCGCTCCAGGCTTCGGCACGCTGGGCGGACACCATTTCGGTGAGGTCGTCGAACACGATCAGGCGTTCATCGGGGGGGAGGTCGGCGCCGCGCACCAGCAGGGTCAGGGGCTCGGCGTTGCCTGGCAGCTGCAGTTCGTAAGACTCCTGCCATTGCTGGCGTTCGCCGGGCGTGGGGTCTTGGGCGTAGAGCTCGAAACGTTGCGTCAGGCTGGCCGCAAAGCTGGCCAGCTCGGGCACGTCGGACAGGGGGCGACCTCGGTACACCGATAGCGGCAGCCGCAGGATGCGGGTGGCGCCGGGGTTGACGGTCTCGATGCAGCCTTGGGCATCGAACACGATGACGCCTGCCGTCAGGTTGTCCATGATGGCCTGGAGGTGGGCGCGGGCACTGTCCAGATCATGCACGCTGCGGTCAACCAGGGCGCGTGCGTCGGCCAGCTGTTGGGTCATTTCGGCGAAGGCGCGGGTCAGACCGCCGAGCTCGTCTTTGGAGGCAAAGATGGCTTTGGGTCGCAGATCACCTCGGGCCACTTCGCCCACACCTTCGGCCAGCAACAGCAGTGGGTGTGCCAATTGCTGACCCAAGGTGGCCGCGAGCAGGAAGGCGCCGAAGACCGCCAGGATCAACGCCAGCGTGAGGGTGCCGATGTACATGCGCCGCAGGCCTTCTCGGCCGAGTGCGCGTTGCTGGTATTCGCTGTACGCGGACTGCACGTCGAGTGCGTTGCGCACGATCTCGGCAGGCAGGCGCTGGGTGACCATCAGATAGTGACCGCGTGCTTGCAGCCGGAAGCTGCGGTCGGGCATCCAGGCCAGCGCCACGATGCGGGCCGATTCAGGCATGGCTTCGTTGTCGAGGTCTTCCACCTGGGCCATCACCCCTTTCTGGCGTGCGTCTTGTCGCCACGAGGCGTTCACGCGCTCGGTCAGCAGCGGCAGATCGCCGGCGCCGCCTGCGCTCCACTCCACCTGGCCGGACTCATTGACCAGGCTCACAGTCTGGGCGCCGAGTTGTTCGCGCAGGCGTTCGAGTTCCAGCAGACCGGGCAGGATGTCAGGGTGGCTGCCCAGGCGGTCAGCGGCCACCTGGGTTTTGTTCGCCAGGTCTCGGGTGAGGCTGTCGAGGGTGTTGCGCCCCAGGTTCAGGCCCGCTTCAAGGGCGCCTTCCACCCGCACGTCGAACCAGGTTTCGATGCTGCGCGAAACGAACTGGTAGGAGACGGTGTAGATCAGCACGCCGGGCAGCAGACCCACCAGGCCAAAAATGCCGGCCAATTTCAGCAGCAACCGGCTGCCGAAGCGACGCTGGCGCAGGCGCAGGGCCAATCGGCCCAGGGCGATGAGGATGACGAGACCCAACAGGGCAGCCGTGGCCACGTTGCTCCACAGCAGCCAGTTGAAGTGTGGTTCAAGTTGTTCGCTGTTCTGGGTGGCCAGCACCAGCAAAAAGGTCAGCACCAGGCCACCACCGAGCATGGCCACACTGGCGATGATCCAGGTCCAGCGTTTGTTCCGCTTGAGGGCTGCCATGGGGGCGTCAGCGGGCAGGCGTCACGCCCACACGTCGCTCGACCTGCAGAGCCCAGTCGGCCTGGCCGCCGAGTCCGATCTGCAGGGGGCGCGGCAGTTCGCTGGTGTCGAGCAGGAAGCGGAAATCCACATAGCAGTCGGCCGGGTCGGCGTCGCCCAGTTGTTCGGCGATCAACCAGCGACTGCCCTGGCGCAGCACTTCCAGGGCTTCACTCAGGCGGCTGTAGGGACGGCTGAAGCCGTCAAAGTTCAGGCGCCACTGGCGCGTCAGGGGCTGGTAGGCCAGTCGCCAGCGCCGGGTGGCCGATGCGATGCGCCTGTCGGTCCAGTACCAGCGCTTTTCGAAGACTTCGGCCTGGGCCATGAAGACCACGGCGATGCCTTTGGAGAGCATTTGCTCGACGTCGCGGTGCAGGTCGAAGCGCACTTCGTAGCTGAGGATCAGGCCTTCTGCGTCGTGCTGGGCCAGCAGGCGGGCGAGTTCGGCGCCATTGTTGGCCCAGGCTGCCCACGCCGCGCCGCCTGTGGAAGCCAGGGCGGCGGTCCACAGGGCAGAGGTGCTGCGGAGCAGCAGATCTCGGCGGCGCATCACAGGCATCAGGTACCCAGCGGGGACTTACTCAGGAGAGCGTAGAAAAACCCATCCCCCCGGTCTTGGCCGGCGGGGTCCAAGTATTCGACCACAGGCAGCAGGTGACCGGGGGCGGGGTGGGCCCGGGCGTCGGGTGAGCGTTGCAAAAACGCGTCGATGCGGTCCTGCCCCTCCATCTTGAAGACCGAGCAGGTGCAGTACAGCAGGTGGCCACCCGGTTTGAGCAGGGGCCACAGGGCATCCAGGATGGCGTCTTGGGTGCGCGCGAGGGATGCGATGTCGGTGTCGCGACGCAGCCAGCGCACGTCCGGGTGGCGTCGCACGATGCCGGAGGCGCTGCAGGGGGCGTCGAGCAAGATGGCGTCAAACAGCTGGCCGTCCCACCAGGCGGCAGGTTGACTGGCATCGGCCGCCACGGTGCGGGCTTGCAGGCCCAGGCGCTGCAAGGTGTCGTTGACGCGGGTGAGGCGCTCGGGGTCAGCGTCGAGCGCGGTCACGTCCAGGTCGGCCAGTTCCAGCAGGTGCGCGGTCTTGCCTCCGGGGGCGGCGCAGGCGTCAAGTACGCGTGCACCGGCGGGCAGTTTCTGGCCTTCGGCGTAGACGAGCAAGGGGGCCGCGATTTGCGCGGCGGCGTCTTGCACTGACACATCGCCTTGGTCGAATCCCGGCAGGCGCTGCACCGGCACGCCGTGCGCCAGCACGATGGGTTGGGGTTGATCGGGCGCGTCGTTGGGGGGCGGTGTGTCAGCGGCCAGCAAACCGGCTTCGATCAGACGGTTGCGGTAGGCAGCCGTGCTCCCGTGGCGCAGATTGGCGCGCAGCGTCATCGGGGGTTGTTCCTGGTTGGCCAGGAGGATGGCTTGCCAGTGCTCGGGCCAGTCTTTTTGCAGGCGTTTGATCCACCAGGCCGGGTGATTGAAGTGCGCGACCGGGTCGTCGTCGAGTTCGGCCAACAGGTCGGCTTGTTCACGCAGGAAGCGGCGCAGCACGGCGTTGACCAGACCACTGGCCGGCTTGGCGCGACGTTTGGCCGCTTCCACAGCCTGGTCCACCAGGGTGTGGGCGTTGTACTCGGTACCGCACGCCAGGGCCAGCGCCGACAGCAGCAGGGCATCCACCCAGGGTTGCGGGGCTTTGGGCACCAGGCGGGTACGCAGGGCCTGGGCGGTGCCGAGTCGGCGCAGCACCGCGAACGACAGCGCTTGCACACCGGGGCGCTCGGCCGCCTTGCGTGCGGCCAAGGCGTCGGTCAGGGACTGGCCCTGTCGCACGGCGGCCACCGCATCGGCGCAGCCGCTCAGCAGTTGCCACAGCGGCAGGGACAGGGGGGAAGAGGTCGAAACCGTTTTGCTCATGCCGCGCAGTCTATGCGCTGCCCGGCTCAGGCCCCCAGGAAGTGCTTGCGATACCGGGACGGCAGGTCGGCAATGCGCATCAGCATCGGCAGGTCGGCGGTGTTGAAATCGGGGTCCCAGGCCGGCGCGCCCAGCACCTTGGCGCCCACACGCAGATAGCCCTTGATCAGCGCGGGCGGCTCCACCTTCAGGTGGCGGTCCAGCTCGTCCACCGGCAGTGGGAGGCGCGGACGCACCTGCAGGTCGATCGGGGCCAGGTGGGTTTGACGCAACTGTTCCCACAGGCTGGCGGCGACGTGACCGCCATCGCGCATGCTGATGCTGGCACAGCCGATCATGGTGTCCAAGTCGTTGCGCACCATGAACTCTGCCAGTGCGCCCCACAGGGCCATGATGGCGCCGCCGTTGCGGTGGTCGGGGTGCACGCAGGAGCGACCCAACTCCACCATCTTGCCGCGCAGCGGGCGCAGGCGGGTCAGGTCGAACTCGGTCTCGCTGTACAGGCCGCCGATGCGCTTGGCCGATTCCGGGGTCAGCACGCGGTAAGTGCCGATCACGGGGCCGGGCTCGCCGGTGCCGGTGTCCAGACGCACCAGCAGGTGCTCGCAATAGGGGTCGAACAGGTCGATGTCGTGACCGGCCGGGCTGCCTACGGGCACGCTCAGGCGGGCGCCCATTTCCAGGGCGAACACCTCGTACCTCAGACGCTGCGCGGCGAGAACATCTTCCGCAGTGCGTGCCCAAACGACTTCAATGCCTGCCCGTGCGCTGGCCTCGGGCGTCGATCCCGGGTGAAGTGACCTCCGCGCGGCACGGGCATCGGCCGACAGGTGGGAGGACAGGTCTGCCATCGGCAGGGTCGGCAAGGGGAGCTCGCGCATCGTCTCTCCAATCAGGTCTGTGTGGACATGAGTGAGCAGTTTTGACGCATCTGGTGACGGGACGGTGAAGATTGGATGACAAGCCTGTGACGGGGCGTCGCCCTATGAGAAATCCCGACACGCAGAGCACCGAGCGACTGATACGATCGCGCCATGAGCATCCAGATATTTGGCTTGCCGGTTTCCCGAGGGGTGGCCATCGGTCGCGCGGTGCTGGTGGCCTCCAGCCGCATCGACGTGCCTCACGTCTTCATTGATCCCTCCCTGATCGATGGCGAAGTGGCGCGTTTGATGGCGGCCCGCGACGGCGTGGCCGCCGAATTCGATGCGCTCAAACGCGATCTGCCTGCCGATGCGCCGGCTGAACTCGCAGCCCTGCTCGATGTGCACCATATGCTGCTGCAGGACGAAGCGCTGATGGGGGCATCGGCTGACTGGATTCGTCAACGCCACTACAACGCCGAATGGGCCTTGTCGGCCCAGTTGGAGGTGTTGGCACGCCAGTTTGACGAAATGGAAGACGCCTATCTGCGGGAGCGCAAGGCCGACCTGGAGCAGGTGGTGGAGCGCTTGCTGCGCAACCTGGGCCGGGGGGCGCCTTCGGCCGTTCTTGAGCCAGGTCAAGGTGCGCATGATTTCGGGGGCGACGAACCCCTGGTGCTGGTGGCCAGCGACATTGCGCCGGCCGACATGCTCAGCTTCAAGCGCAGTGTGTTCAAGGGTTTTGTCACCGATGTGGGCGGCAAGACCTCTCACACCGCCATCGTGGCGCGCAGCATGGACATTCCTGCTGTGGTGGGTGCACGCCAGGCCAGCAATCTGATCCGTCAGGATGACTGCATCATCATCGACGGTGATGCCGGCCTCGTGATCGTCGATCCCTCGCCCATCGTGCTGGAGGAATACCGCTTCCGCCAGCGCCAGAGCGAGCTGGAGCGCAGCCGCCTGGCACGTTTGCGTCACACGCCGGCCGTCACGCTCGATGGCGAACGTGTCGAGTTGGTGGCCAACATCGAGATGCCCGAAGACGCGCCTGTTGCTCTGGAGGCTGGGGCTGTTGGCGTGGGGCTGTTCCGCAGCGAGTTCCTGTTCATGAACCGGGGTGGCAATTTGCCCGACGAGGAAGAGCAGTACGACGCCTACCGCCGCGCGGTCGAGGCGATGAAGGGGCTCCCCGTCACCATTCGCACGGTGGACATTGGTGCCGACAAACCGCTGGAGGGCATGACCCCTTCAGAGTTGCGACACGAGTCCGTGCTCAATCCGGCCTTGGGTTTGCGCGCCATCCGCTGGAGTTTGTCAGAGCCCAGCATGTTCCGTCGCCAGTTGCGGGCCTTGCTGCGCGCGGCGGTTCACGGACCGGTCAAGGTCATGATCCCGATGCTGAGCAATCTGCGCGAGATCCGCCAGACACTCGACAACATTGACCATGCGCGTCGGCAATTGACCGAGGCGGGCAAGC
The DNA here is from genome assembly GCA_964404335.1 of uncultured Aquabacterium sp. Classification (GTDB taxonomy): domain Bacteria; phylum Pseudomonadota; class Gammaproteobacteria; order Burkholderiales; family Burkholderiaceae_C; genus Aquabacterium. The sequence continues at coordinate 21,712 of CAYOJR010000002.1, read as the reverse complement.
CGTTTGGTGAGATCGAGCTGGGCGCCATGATTGAAATTCCGGCAGCAGCGCTGACCCTGCCGGTGTTCCTGCGCCATTTTGATTTCATCTCCATCGGCACCAACGACCTGATCCAGTACACCTTGGCCATTGACCGCACGGACGAGCAGGTGTCGCACCTCTACGACCCGTGGAATCCGGCGGTGCTGAGCCTCATTCACACCTCGATCATGCAGGGGCGTGCTGCCGGCAAGGGAGTGAGCGTGTGTGGCGAAATGGCGGGCGACCCGGTGTTCACCGAGTTGTTGCTGGCCATGGGCTTGCGCAGCTTTTCCATGCACCCCACCCAGATTGCCGCCGTCAAGCAGCGTGTCTTGCGAGTGGACACGCGCCGTCTTGCCCCCCTGGTGCCCGAGGTGCTGGCGAGCGATGACCCGGAAACCGCCTGTGCCGAGCTGTTTGCCAGCATTCACAGCAGCCCTGCCGTGGGTGTTCCTCCGTGGGCGGCCTCGACCGGCATGCTGCAGACGGCCTGAGCCGCCGTCTGGCCTCGGGCGTGTTCAGCGTCCGCCCAGTACTTCCCAACGTTCCAGCAAGCCCATCAGCTCTTCGTCGATCACCTCGACGCGGGCATGCATGGCTGCGACATTGGCGCCTTCCTTGCGGTAGATGTCCGGGTCGGCCAGTTGCTGGTTGAGCTCGGCCTGTTCGGTTTCCAGCGCTTCGATGCGACCGGGCAGATCGTCCAGCTCGCGCTGCTCCTTGTAGCTGAGCTTGCGCTTGGGCTGTGCCACCACCGGTGCGGCAGCGGGCGCTGCCGGTGCCGTGTCGGGCACCACCGCCACGGGTGTGCGGCTGTCGGCCGCTGCACCTTGCTTGGAGGCCGAGGCAATCGCTGCCGCACCCGGTTTGCCGGCTGCCAGTGCCTGCGCTCGGCGCGACTGGATCAACCAGTCTTCCACACCACCTTCGTACTCGCGCCAGCGTCCGTCACCTTCGGCCACGAGGGTCGAGGTGACCACGTTGTCGAGGAAGCGCCGGTCGTGGCTGACCAGGAAGACGGTGCCCGGATAGTCGGCCAGCAGGTCTTCCAGCAGGTCGAGCGTGTCGATGTCCAGGTCGTTGGTCGGTTCGTCGAGCACCAGCACATTGCTGGGCTTGGCGAACAGGCGCGCCAGCAGCAGGCGGTTGCGTTCACCACCGCTGAGGGTGCGCACCGGTGAATTGGCACGGGCTGGCGAGAACAGGAAGTCCTGCAGATAGCCCATCACGTGCTTGCGCGAGCCGTTGATGTCGATCCACTCGCTGCCCGGGCTGATGAAGTCGGCCAGGGTGGCGTCCAGGTTGAGGTGGTCGCGCATCTGGTCGAAGTAGGCGACCTGCAGGTTGGCACCTTGCCTGACTGTGCCGCTGTCCGGGGCCAGCTCGCCCAGGATCATCTTCAGCAGCGTGGTCTTGCCTGCACCATTGGGGCCCACCAGGCCCACCTTGTCGCCACGCAAGATGGTGCCGCTGAAATCGCGCACCACGGTGCGGCCGCCGAAGGCCTTGGAGACGTTCTCCAGCTCGGCCACGATCTTGCCGCTGCGGTCGCCTTGCGAGACGTCCAGCTTGACGCGACCGATCACCTCACGGCGCGCCGCACGGGTGCTGCGCAACTCGTCCAGGCGCTTGATGCGGGCCACCGCGCGGGTGCGGCGGGCTTCCACACCCTTGCGGATCCAGATCTCTTCCTGGGCCAGCAGCTTGTCGAACTTGGCGTTGGTGACCGCCTCGTCGGCCAGCTGCTGGGCCTTGAGCCCCTGGTAGGCCGTGAAATTGCCAGGATAGGTGCGCAACTCACCCCGATCGAGCTCGACGATGCGGGTACAGACGTTGTCCAGGAAGGCGCGATCGTGGGAGATCAGCACGATGGCACCCTTGAAGGCCACCAGCAGCTCTTCCAGCCAGGCAATCGCGTCCAGGTCCAGGTGGTTGGTTGGTTCGTCCAGAAAGAGCACGTCCGGGCTGGCCACCAGCGCACGCGCCAGCGCCACACGCTTCTTGGTGCCACCCGACAGGCCGTCGATCGCCAGGCTCGCATCCAGGCGCAGACGCTGCAGGGTCTCGTCAACCCGCTGCTCCCAGTTCCAGCCATTGCGTGCCTCGATGAAGGTCATCAGGGCGTCCAGATCGGCGCCTTCTTCGTGGGCCTCGAAGCGCTCACGGGCGGCTTTGACTTCGGCCAGCCCCTCGCTGACGGTGCTGAACACGGTGGCGCCGTTGGCAAAGCTGGGCTCCTGCGGCACATAGGCGATGTCGATGCCGTTTTGCACCTGCAGCAGGCCGTCGTCGGGCTTCTCCAGCCCGGCCATGATTTTCAGCAGCGAGGATTTGCCGGTGCCATTGCGGCCGATCAGGCCAACGCGTTCACCGGTTTCGAGCGCAAAGGCGGCGTGGTCGAGCAGGGCCACGTGGCCATAGGCCAGGCAGGCATCGCTCAGGGTCAAAAGAGCCATGAAAGAAACGATCCAGAGAGGAAAAAGAAGGCGCCAGCCTCGCCGGCGCAGGGGTTCATTGTCGCTGCTGGCGCTGCACGGCGCTTTCGAGCGCGTCGATGAAGCGTTGGGCCACGTTCCAGCCGGTCTGGTCGGTGATCTCCTGGAAGCAGGTCGGGCTGGTCACGTTGATCTCGGTGAGGCGGTCACCGATGATGTCCAGGCCCACCAGCAGCAGACCGCGCGCGGCCAGAATCGGCCCCAGTTCGCGGGCAATCGCCCAGTCGGACTCGCTCAAAGGCTGAGCCACGCCCTTGCCACCGGCCGCCAGATTGCCGCGCACCTCGCCGCCTTGCGGGATGCGGGCCAGGGCATAGGGCACGGGTTCGCCATCAATCACCAGCACGCGCTTGTCACCGGCGCTGATGGCCGGCAGGAAGGCCTGCACCATGATGGTCTGCGTGCCGTCCTTGGTCAGCGTTTCGGCGATGCTGCCCAGGTTCAGGCCATCGTCCTTCACGCGGAAGATGCCCATGCCGCCCATGCCGTCCAGTGGCTTGAGGATGATGTCGCGGTGCTCGGCGTGGAAGGCGCGCACGGCCTCGATGCTGCAAGTGACCAGGGTGGGCGCGATGTGCAGCGGGAACTCAAGGATGGCCAGCTTTTCCGGGTGCTCGCGCAGCGCCTGCGGTTTGTTGAAGACGCGCGCGCCTTCGCGCTCGGCCTGGGTCAGCAGGTGGGTGGCGTACAGGTACTCAGCGTCAAACGGCGGGTCCTTGCGCATCAGCACCGCATCCATGCTGCTCAGCGCCACCAGGGCCTGCTCCTGCTCGTCGAACCAGTCGTGCGCATCGCCAGTCAGGGTGATGCGGCGGGCCTGCGCCTGCACCAGGCTGCCGCGTTGCCACACGAGCTGTTGTGGCTCGCAGGCCCACAGCTCATGTCCGCGTGAGGCGGCCTCGCGCATCATTGCGAAGGTGCTGTCCTTGTGGGTCTTGAAGGTGTGCAGCGGGTCGGCAACAAACAGGAGTTTCATGGTGAGATGCAGTCGATCGTGAAGGAGGGGCGATGGCGCGCGTGGCAGACAGGTCCGGGCCGTGTCTCTGGCGCAGGCCGAGGCGTTTCAGGGTGCACCAGAGGGGCGCGCCCTGAAGTGTTCCACGAACAGCGTCAACACGCCGGCCACCAGGCCCCAGAAGGCCGAGCCCACGCCCATCAGCGTGACGCCCGACAGTGTCACCAGAAACGTGATCACGGCGGCCTCACGGTAGCGAGCGTCCTGGAGCGAGGCGGCCAGCCCGTTCGCGATGGTACCCAGCAAGGCCAGTCCGGCCACACCCATGATGAGCGCGGGGGGAAAGGCGGTCAAGACGCCGGCCACGGCACCGCCCAGCGCGGCCATCACGAGGTAGAACAGACCGGCTACCAGAGCGGCGGTGTAACGCTTGTGGGCATCGGGGTGGGCGTGCGGCTGCAGCACGATGGTGGCGGTGATGGCGGCCAGGTTGAAGGCATAGCCCCCAAAGGGTGCCAGCAGCACCGTGATCACCCCCGACCAGCTCATCAAGGGCGACACCGGGGTGCGGTAGCCAAACACGCGAATGGCCGACACGCCCGGCACGGCCTGTGACGCCATGGTCACGATGAACAGCGGCAAGCCCATGCCCAGCATGGCCTGCCACGACCACTGCGGCGTCACCCAGACCGGCAAGGCCGGCTCCCAACGCAAGGCGGCCGTGTGCAACTGCCCCTGCCCAACGGTCAGCAGCACCCCCATCACCAGCACGCCGGGGATGGCGTAGCGCGGCCACAGGCGCTTGCCCAGCAGGTAAGTGAACAGCATGCCGATCACCAGCGTCGGCTGGCGCGTGGTTGCTGCAAAAGCCAGCAGCGCGAACTTGGCGAGGATGCCGGCCAGCAGGGCAGCGGCCAGCGCCACCGGGATGCGGTTCATGACGCGCTCGAACCAGCCCGTGACCCCGCACAACCACATCAGCACACCGCACAGCACAAAGGCGCCGGTGGCTTCGGCCAGGCTCACGCCTTGGGCCGCACTCGCGATCACGGCGGCACCCGGCGTGGACCAGGTGATGAGGATGGGCGCGCGCGCCCACAGCGACAGGCCCAGCGTGCCCAAGCCCATGCCCACGCCCAACGCCAGCACCCAGGACGTCACCTGGGCCGGGGTGGCGCCCAGCGACTGGGCAGCGTGGAAGATCAGCGCGATGGTGCTGGTGAAACCCACCAGCGTGGCGACGAAGCCGGACGAGATCGCCGTGAGGGAGGTGTCCCGGGCGATCTGGCGCAGGGAGAGCGGCGTCTCGCTCAGATCTCCACCTTGGAGCCCAGTTCTACCACGCGGTTGGTGGGCAGCTTCAGGAAGGCGGCCGCGCCCGAGGCATTGCGGTGCATGCCGGCGAACAGCTTTTCACGCCAGGGGGCCATGTCGCCGCCCATGGTCGGGATCACGATGTCGCGCGACAGGAAATAGCTCGTTTCCATGTCTTCGATGAACACGCTGTGCTCCTTGAGCAACTTCAGCGCACGCGGTACATCGGGCTCGTTCTTGAATCCATAGTGCAGGATGACCTGCCAGCAGTCATTGCCCAGGTCTTCCACCTCGATGCGGTTCTTCAGCGGGATCCAGGGCACCTCATGCGAGCGCACCGTCACAAACAGGTTCTGCTTGTGCAGCACCTTGTTGTGCTTGAGGTTGTGCAGCAGGGCATTCGGGGTGGTGCCTGCATCGGCATTCAGAAACACGGCCGTACCGGCCACGCGCAGGGGAGGGCTGCAGAACACGGCTTCCAGGAAGGGGCGCAGGTCAATGGCGTCGGAGCGCAGGCTGGCGCTGAGCAGCTCGCGGCCATCCTTCCAGGTCATCATCAGGCTGAACATCACGACGCCGATCAGCAGGGGGAACCAGCCGCCGTCGATCACCTTGATGACGTTGGCGCTGAAGAACATCAGGTCGATTGCAAAGAAGAAGGCCGTCGCCAGCACACACACCAGCCAGGACATCTTCCAGGCAAAGCGGATGACGAAGAAGGTCATCACCGTGGTGATCATCATGTCGATGGTGACCGTGATGCCGTAGGCCGCCGCCAATTTGCCGCTGGAGCCGAAGAAGATCACGGCCAGCACGATGCAACCGTACAGTGCCCAGTTCACGAAGGGGATGTAGATCTGCCCGGTTTCCTTCTCGGAGGTGTGCAGGATGCGCAGACGCGGCAGATAGCCCAACTGGATCACCTGCTTGGTGACCGAGAAAGCGGCCGTGATCAAGGCCTGTGACGCGATCACCGTGGCACAGGTGGCCAGGCCCACCAGGGGGTAAAGCGCCCAGTGCGGCGCCATTTCAAAGAAGGGGTTGGCAACGTTTTCAGGGTGGGCCAGCAGCATGGCGCCCTGCCCAAAGTAGTTCAGCACCAGGGCCGGCATGACCAGACTGAACCAGGCCAGACGGACGGGCAGCTTGCCGAAGTGGCCCATGTCGGCGTACAGCGCCTCGGCGCCGGTGGCGCACAGGATGACGGCACCGAGGGCCACGAAGGCCAGCATCGGGTGATCGACCATGAAGCGCACAGCGTACAGCGGGTTCATGGCGGCCAGCACCGCCGGGTTTTGCACGATGTGGATCAGACCCAGCACGGCCACGACGATGAACCACAGGGCCGTGACAGGTCCAAAAAACTTGCCGATGCCGCTGGTGCCATGCTTTTGCACCATGAACAGCAGCGTCAGCACCACCAGCGTGATGGGCACCACATAGCGCTCCAGCTGCGGTGCGGCCACTTCCATGCCTTCGACAGCCGACAGCACCGAAATGGCCGGTGTGATCACCCCGTCGCCGAAGAAAATGGCCGTGCCGAAGATGCCCAAGGCCAGCAACTTGCTCCGCAGGGCGGGCCGATCTTTCACGGCCGTGGATGCCAGTGTCAGCATCGCCACCAGACCACCTTCACCGTTGTTGTCCGCGCGCAGGATCAGCGTCACATACTTCAGCGACACGATCACCGTCAGGGTCCAGAACATCATCGACAAGATGCCGTAGATGTTCTCAGGTGTCAGAGGCAGGTGGTTGTGGTTGAACACCTCCTTGAGAGCGTACAGCGGACTGGTGCCAATGTCGCCATAGACGATGCCGATGGCGCCCAACGTGAGGGCCGCCAGGTCTTTGGCATTGGGTTTGGCGTGAGGGGCGTGCTGCACGATAGAGGTGTTTCACGAAACTAGAAGTTCGCCATTCTGCCTGTGTTCGCAGAAATTTTGTTGCACCGCAACAGTGCATGTTCCTCAGTTGTAGAGCTCCGCGTTGGGGTCATTTGCCTCCAGTTCGTAACTGGCCGCCACCATTGCCAGCCGTGCCACCACGCCGTACATGTAAAAGCGGTTCGGGGTGCTGGCACCGGGTTTCACGCCTGGGCGAGGCAACTGCGTCGGTTCCGGAAAACCCAGCGGAACAAAATGTGAGCCAGGGGCGTTCAGGTTCTCGTCCACGCCGCGTTCGGCGTGCACGCGGTAGAAGCCGCCCACCACATAGCGGTCGATCATGTAGACCACAGGCTCGGCCACGGCCTCGTTGATCTGTTCGTAGGTGGCGACACCTTCCTGGATCAGCACGCGGTTGACCGCCTGGCCGTCCTTGACCACCGACATCTTGTTGCGCGTGCGGCGGTTCAGGTCGACCACCTCCTTGGCATCGCGCACCGTCATGATGCCCATGCCATAGGTGCCGTTGTCGGGCTTGACGACCACGAAGGGCTTTTCGTTGATGCCGTATTCCTTGTACTTGCGGCGCACCTTGTTCAGCATGGCGTCCACCTGCGTCTCCAGGCATTCCAGGCCCGTGCCCTCCTGGAAGTTCACCTCGTCACACACCGAGTACATCGGGTTGATCAGCCAGGGGTCCATGCCCAGCAGCTTGGAAAATTTCTTGGCCACGTCATCGTAGGCCGCGAAGTGCTGGCTCTTGCGGCGCACTGCCCAGCCTGCGTGCAGCGGTGGCAGCAGATATTGCTCGTGCAAACCTTGCAGGATGTCGGGGATCCCGGCCGACAGGTCGTTGTTGAGCAAGATGGTGCAGGGGTCGAAGTGCTTGAGACCCAGGCGGTGCCGTGTGCGCACCAGCGGCTCCAGCGTCAAGTGGCTGCCATCGGGCAAGGCGATGTCCGTGGGCTCGGTGATCGTTTCGTCCAGTGAGCCCAGCCGCACATTCAGCCCGGCCAGCGTGAAGATCTGCACCAGGCGCGCCACATTCGACAAATAGAAGGTGTTGCGCGTGTGCTTTTCCGGGATCAGCAGCAGGTTCTTGGCCTCCGGGCAGATCTTCTCGATGGCTGCCATGGCCGCCTGCACCGCCAGCGGCAGCATCTCGGGCGTCAGGTTGTTGAAACCACCCGGAAACAGGTTCGTATCCACCGGGGCGAGCTTGAATCCCGCATTGCGCAGGTCCACCGAGGTGTAGAACGGTGGTGTGTGCTCCATCCACTCCAGCCGAAACCAGCGCTCGATGGCGGGCACGGATTCCAGCATCCGTTGCTCCAGTTCGTTGATGGGGCCGGTCAGCGCGGTGATCAGGTGAGGAACCATGGGGAAAGCGCCTTGTGAGTTCAGAAGGTGGAAACCTATTTTAGGAAGATCGGGGCCGCTTGGCATTCAGTCCCATGCAATGCAGTGATGCAAAAAAACAAAGAGGGCCTCCCGAAAGAAGCCCTCTTTTCATGCTGGAGACCGTGTCGTCGCACGGTCTCCCATCCAGTGCTCACTCCATCACTTGTGGTAAGCGGTCTCGCCGTGCGAGGTGATGTCCAGACCCTCGCGCTCCTCGTCTTCCGGCACGCGCAGGCCGATCACGATGTCCACGATCTTGTAGCAGATCGCTGCCACGATGCCTGACCAGACGATCGTGATGACCACACCTTCAGCCTGCACCAGCAACTGGTGAGAGATGGAGAAGTCTTCTGCACCCGTGCCGCCCAGGCTGGGCGCTGTGAACACACCGGTCAGCAGTGCGCCCACAATGCCGCCCACGCCATGGATACCGAACACGTCCAGTGCGTCGTCGGCGCCCAGCATCTTCTTGAGTCCGCTGACACCCCACAGGCAGATGAAGCCAGCGATCAGACCCATGATGATCGCACCCATCGGGCCGACCGATCCGCAAGCCGGAGTGATGACCACCAGGCCTGCCACGGCACCCGAAGCGGCACCCAGCATCGAAGCCTTGCCCTTGAACAGGGCTTCACCCACACACCAGGCCAGCACGGCGGCGGCGGTGGCCATCAGGGTGTTGATGAAGGCCAGGGCGGCACTGCCGTTGGCTTCCAGAGCGGAGCCAGCGTTGAAACCGAACCAACCCACCCACAGCAGCGAGGCACCGACCATGGTCAGCGTCAGCGAGTGCGGGGTGAAGGACTCACGGCCATAGCCAATGCGTTTGCCGATCATGTAGGCGCCCACCAGACCGGCCACAGCCGAGTTGATGTGCACCACGGTGCCGCCAGCGAAGTCCAGTGCACCCTTGCTCAACAGGTAGCCACCGGCACCCCACACCATGTGGGCGATCGGCAGGTAGCTGAACGTGAACCACAGGGCGGTGAACAACAGCACGGCACCGAACTTGACGCGCTCGGCGAAGGCGCCGACGATCAGGGCGCAGGTGATGCCTGCGAAGGTGCACTGGAAGGCCACGAAGACCAGTTCGGGAATCTTCGCATCCGGCGTGAAGGTGTCAGCCATCGACGCGGGCGTGATGCCGCTCAGGAAGGCCTTGGACAGGTCTCCGATGATGGTGCCGGCCCCACCGAACGCCAGGCTGTAGCCGTACGCAGCCCACAGCACCGACACCAGTGAGAAGACCATCAGCACCTGCATCAGCACCGACAGCATGTTCTTGCTGCGCACCAGGCCACCGTAGAACAGGGCCAGGCCGGGCACGACCATCATGAGCACCAGCAGGGTGGCCACCATCATCCAGGCGGTGTCGCCCTTGTTGACGGTGGGGGTGGGAGCCGCTTCGGCGGCCGAGGCTGCCTCCGGGGCCACGGCCGCGACCGGCGCCACGGCGGCCTCGACGGCGGACGCGATCTCGGGGGCCGATGCCGCAACCTCCTGGGCGTGGGCGACGCCCAGCAGACCGAAGGCCGCGAGCCCCAGCGCAAATGACGCAATGAGCTTTTTCATGATGGAATGCCTCTTGATAAAACGTAGGGTGTGAGGGCTTGCATCCCCGCAGGGCATGTGGGCCACAGATGCGAAAGTTGGATCAGGCGTGCGGCCCGATCACAGGGCGTCCTTGTCCATCTCGCCGGTGCGGATGCGGACCACCTGCTCCAGCGGGGTGACGAAAATCTTGCCGTCACCGATCTTGCCGGTGCGGGCGGAGGCTTCGATGGCTTCGATCACACGCTCAAGGATGGCGTCATCGACGGCCGCTTCGATCTTCACTTTGGGCAGGAAATCGACCACATACTCCGCGCCACGGTACAACTCCGTGTGGCCTTTCTGACGACCAAAACCCTTGACTTCGGTCACGGTGATGCCCTGAACGCCGATGGCGGACAGCGCTTCACGGACTTCATCAAGCTTGAATGGCTTGACGATGGCGGTCACCATTTTCATGATGGGTACTCCGGTGAGGTTGGTGAAAAAATGTGTTGACACCCCTTATCTGCATGAACCGTGCCAACGCACACGATGTGCCAGCCGATGAGCCGACCATGCGATCTGGCAGGCTTGTCATCGACATGCGCCCCGATCTGGTGCATGAGCGACCGCTCCGGGCGACCTCGACGCGAGGCTCACCAAAACGGTGCTGGCGTCGGCGCGGTGGTTCGCCCCTCAGAGGGAGTGCGGCAGCTGCGTGGGGTCGCCACAATCGCCCTTTTTCCCCACGGGCCCCGCGCTGCCTCCCCGCTCATGTCCCTTGCCATTGTTCACAGCCGTGCCCTGGATGGGCTCAAGGCGCCAGAGGTCACCGTCGAGGTTCATCTTGCCAATGGCTTGCCCTCGTTCACCCTGGTGGGACTGGTCGACACGGAAGTCAAAGAAGCGCGTGAGCGTGTGCGCGCCGCCCTCAGCAACTGCGGCCTGGAGTTTCCCTTCAACAAGCGCATCACGGTCAACCTGGCCCCAGCCGATTTGCCCAAGGAGTCGGGGCGTTTTGACCTGCCGATCGCGCTGGGCATTCTGGCCGCGATGGGACACCTGGATGCCAGTCGCCTGCGTGACCTTGAGTTTGCGGGCGAGTTGTCGCTCGGTGGCGAACTGCGTCCGGTGCGTGGCGCCTTGCCCATGGCCTTGGCCTTGTTGAAGGACACCCGCAGTGGACAAGCGCGCGGCCTTGTCCTGCCACGCGCCAGTGCCGAGGAGGCCGCCCTGGTCGAAGGTGCCTGCCTGTACGGCGCCGACCATCTCATGGGCGTCGTCGAAGCCCTGCGACCCAGCGGGCAGGGCTCGGGTGCCACCTTGGTGCGCACCCAGTCGGTGCTGGCGGGGGCATCATCAGTCTGTGCAAACCGGCCTGACTTGTGTGAGGTCAAAGGGCAGTCGGCGGCCAAGCGCGCGCTGGAGATCGCGGCCGCTGGCGCACATTCGGTGCTGATGATGGGCCCACCCGGCAGCGGCAAGTCGATGTTGGCGCAGCGTTTTGCTAGCTTGCTGCCCGAATTGACCCCCGATGAAGCCCTTGAATCCGCTGCGGTGCTCAGCCTGGCCGGACACTTCGATGCCAGCCGCTGGCGGCACCGCACGGTTCGCAGCCCTCACCATACGGCCTCCTCCGTGGCCCTGGTCGGCGGTGGCTCGCCCCCACGCCCCGGCGAGATCTCGCTGGCGCACCATGGCGTTCTCTTCCTGGATGAACTGCCCGAGTTCCCTCGAGCGGCCCTGGAGGCGTTGCGCGAACCTCTCGAAACCGGCCACATCACCATCTCGCGCGCGGCGCGGCGGCATGATTTCCCGGCCCGTTTCCAGCTCGTCGCCGCCATGAACCCCTGTCCTTGCGGACACTTTGGCAATCCTCTCAAAGCCTGTCGCTGCACGCCTGACCAGGTGTCGCGCTACCAGGGGCGGCTCAGCGGCCCCTTGCTGGACCGCATCGATGTGCAAGTGGAGGTGCCGGCTGTGGCACCCGAGGTGTTGGCGCGCGGCGGTGAGGGCGCCTCTTCTGCCGAGGTGGCGCAGCGCGTCGTGGCAGCCAGAGCCCGTCAATGGGCCAGACAAGGGCAGCTCAACGCTGATCTGGAGGGCGCCTCGCTTGAGCGCCATGCGCATGCCGAGCCTGCTGCTCAGGCATTCCTGCAATCAGCCTGTACGCGCCTCGGTTGGTCGGGTCGTGCGTTCCATCGCGTGCTCAAACTGGCGCGCACCATCGCCGATCTCGCCGAAGCCGAGTGCATCACCACCGCCCACATGGCCGAGGCCATCCAGTACCGACGCGCCCTGTCGCCATCCTGATGTCGCATGACGCGCAATGTGGCGGTTCAGCACTAGACTTGATGGCTGTGACTCAACACGTTGGAGGTTTCTGAATGTCCCGCTCTCTTCGTTTGCTTTCTCGCACAACCGCTGCTGTGCTGGCGCTGTCTTTCACGGTCGGTGTGGCGCAAGGCAACCAGGCTTCGCCAGATGTGGCGCCCAGGCAAGGTCACAACGCTTCTGCAACCGCCCAGTGGGTGCAGGTTGATTCGGCCTGGATTCGCGCCACGGTCAAGGGGCAAACCGCGACGGGTGGTTTCATGGTGTTGACCGCACGCCAGCCGCTCACCCTGGAAGGCTTCAGCATGACTCGTCCAGGCGTGCCCGAGTTACATGAAATGACCATGGATGGTCAAGTGATGCGCATGCGCGCCATTTCCACGCTGGCCCTGCCTGCAGGACAGGCCGTCGTGCTGCGTCCGGGTGGGCAGCACCTGATGTTGACCCAACTTCAAGGCATGCTGAAAGAGGGTGACGCGCTCGAACTCACGCTGAAACTGCGCACGGCCGATGGCAAGGCCGTCACCCAGACGGTCAGCGTGCCGATCAAGGGTCACATGATGATGCCAGGTACGCCGGGGCAGGGCGTCCAGCATCATCACGGCATGGCTCACTGATCTTCCAGGCGCCGGGGCGGGTAGGTGTCCCAGTTCTGGCAGCCTGGGCATTGCCAGAAATAGTGCTGGCTCTCGAAGCCGCAGGCCGCGCAACGGTAGCGTTGCAGCGGCTTGGCGGCACTGGTCAGGGCCTGTTGCAGCACTTCGATCTCGGCTTCTTCCAGGGGCACGTGACTGACCAGACGCTCACGGATCAGGCTTTGTGCGGCTGACAGCGAGGGCTGCTGCCGCAGATGACGCATGATGGCATCGCGGCGGTCGGCTGCGTCGGGTTGCAGCTCACCGATGGCGGTCAGCACGTCCATCGTCGGCGCTTGCGCGTACACCGATTGCAGCTTGACCAGCGCGGCAGGGACCGCATCGCAAGCCTGAGCGCTGTGTGCGTAGTCCATGGCAATCAAGGCAAAGGCCTGTGGTTGCTTGACCATCAACTCGTCCCAGACCTGCAGGGCCTCGGCATGCTTGCCCTGACGTACCAGACGCTGGCCCTGTAACACCAAGGGCCGTGCGGCCTGGGGGCCGGCCTCCAGAGCGCGGGCCAGGGCTTGTTCGGCTTCGTCGGTGCGTCCGCGCGCATCGGCCTCCTGCGCCACCTCGCACCAGTGGTGGGCGCTGCGTTGCGAGAAGGAACCGGTCCCCGTGGCCTCGAGTTGACGGGCCACCTCAATGGCGGGATGCCAGTTGCGTGAGCGTTCGTACAGAGACAGCAGAGCCAGCCGGGCATCGGTGTTGAAGGCAGTGCCTTCCAGCGCCTTGAAGGCTTCTTCCGCGCGGTCAAACAGCCCCGCCTTCATGAAATCGTGCGCCAGGGCATGCTGGGCACGCTCACGCTCTTCACGCTTCAAGTCGCCACGCGACAGCAGGTGCTGGTGGATGCGGATGGCACGCTCGTACTCGCCTCGGCGGCGAAACAGGTTGCCCAAGGCAAAGTGCAGATCGGTGGTCCCGGGATCGTGCTGAACGGCCTCGATGAAGGCGTCAATGGCCTTGTCCTGTTGCTCGTTGAGCAGCAGGTTCAAGCCCTTGAAGTAGGCCTGGGGCGATGCCTGATCTTCGCGCCTGAGTTGTCGCAGATCGAGGCGCGACGCCATCCAGCCCAGCAAAAACATCACCGGGGCAGCCAGAAGCAACCAGTACAGATCAAATTCCATGGGCACGAGAAAAGAGGGCGCGCGTCTTACTTGCCAGGCTTGCGCGGCGCGGGCATGTCAGGAGGAAAGGGCAGCTCAGGCGGCAGGGTCAACTCGGTGGCTGCACCGCCCTGGGGGGGGGCGACCGGTGTGCCAGCAAAGCCCGTTTCAGTCTTGGTGACAGACGGCATCAACAGCAGGCGATTGCGAGCCTCGCGACGGTGACGCCACCAGCTCGGCACCATGGCCAACACCCCGGCCACACAACCCAGCGCGAAGGCGGCCAGCACGATGAAGACCATCGGTGCTTGCCACTGGTAACCCAGGAACCACTTGAGCGCCACCGTGTGCTGATTGTTCAGCGCAAAGGCGAACAGAACGAAAAACAGAAGACCGCGCCACAACCAGTTCAAGGTACGCATGGGTATCTCATCTGTGTGAGTTGTCGGGTGCGGCAGCTGCCACCGCAGCAGCATCGGCCACAGTCGCCACCTGGTCGACGCCTTCACGCAGGGCTTTGCCCGGCTTGAAGTGCGGCACCAGCTTTTCCGGGATCAAAACCTGCTCGCCGGTGCGCGGGTTGCGCCCCATCCGTGGTGGGCGCCGACTGATCGAGAAACTGCCAAAACCACGGATCTCGATGCGGTGCCCTTTCGCCAGCGCCTCGGACATCGCGTCCAGGATGGTTTTGACCGCGAATTCTGCATCGCGCTGGGTGAGCTGGCCAAAGCGTTCGGCCAGACGGGCCACGAGGTCGGAACGGGTCATGTCAGAACGGCGAAAAACAGGAGGTTGTGATCAGCATCAGCAAAAAGCCCCATGGGCCTGGCGGACCAGGACCTGGGGCTTTGTACCATGCTCATCACAACCCCCGCCAACCGGGGTCGGCAGGGATGTGGTGCGCAGAAGACGGATCAACCGTTGTTCTGGTCGAGCTTGGCCTTCAGCAGGGCGCCCAGGCTGGTGGTGCCGGCGCCTTCCTTGGTGGTCTCAGAGCTCAGACGTTGCAGAGCTTGTTGCTCTTCAACGCTGTCCTTCGCCTTGATCGACAACTGGATGTTGCGGGTCTTGCGGTCGATGTTGATGATCACGGCCGATACTTCGTCGCCTTCCTTCAGCACGTTGCGTGCGTCTTCGACGCGGTCGCGGCTGATTTCGGAAGCGCGCAGGTAACCGATGATGTCGTCACCCAGGTTGATCTCGGCGCCCTTGGCATCCACGGTCTTGACGGTGCCGGTGACGGTAGCGCCACGGTCGTTCAGGGTCGTGAAGTTGGTGAACGGATCGCTGTCCAGCTGCTTGATGCCCAGGGAGATGCGCTCGCGCTCGACGTCGATGGCCAAAACGATGGCTTCGACTTCCTGGCCCTTCTTGTAGTTGCGCACGGCAGCTTCACCGGGCTCATTCCAAGACAGGTCGGAGAGGTGAACCAGACCGTCGATGCCGGCGGCCAGACCCACAAACACGCCGAAGTCGGTGATCGACTTGACGGGACCCTTGACCTTGTCACCGCGGTTGAAGCTCTGAGCGAAGTCGTCCCAGGGGTTCGGCTTGCACTGCTTCATGCCCAGGGAGATGCGACGCTTGTCTTCGTCGATTTCCAGGACCATGACTTCCACTTCATCGCCCAGGTTGACGATCTTGTTGGGAGCGATGTTCTTGTTGGTCCAGTCCATTTCGGAGACGTGCACCAGGCCTTCGATGCCGGGTTCGATCTCGACGAACGCGCCGTAGTCAGCGATGTTGGTGACCTTGCCGAACAGGCGGGTCGAAGCGGGGTAACGGCGCGACACGCCAACCCACGGATCGTCGCCCATTTGCTTCAGGCCCAGCGAGACGCGGTTCTTCTCGGCGTCGAACTTCAGGACCTTGGCGGTCAGCTCTTGGCCCACGGTCACCACTTCGGAGGGGTGACGGACACGGCGCCAGGCCATGTCGGTGATGTGCAGCAGGCCGTCGATGCCACCCAGGTCCACGAACGCACCGTATTCGGTGATGTTCTTGACCACGCCTTGGACGATGGCGCCTTCACGCAGCGTTTCCATCAGCTTGGCGCGCTCTTCGCCCATCGAGGCTTCGACCACAGCGCGGCGCGACAGCACCACGTTGTTGCGCTTGCGGTCCAGCTTGATGACCTTGAATTCCATGGTCTTGCCTTCGAACGGCGACATGTCCTTGACAGGGCGCGTATCGAGCAAAGAACCCGGCAGGAAGGCACGGATGCCGTTGACCAGAACGGTCAGGCCGCCCTTGACCTTGCCATTGACGGTGCCGGTCACGAAGTCGCCAGACTCCAGAGCGGTTTCCAGGGACAGCCACGAAGCCAGACGCTTGGCCTTGTCGCGCGACAGGATGGTGTCGCCGTAGCCGTTTTCGATGGCGTCAACAGCCACGGACACGAAGTCACCCACTTGGACTTCGATCTCGCCCGTGTCGTTGCGGAACTCGTCGATGGGCACATACGCTTCGGACTTCAGACCGGCGTTGACCACGACGAAGTTGTGTTCCACGGCGACCACTTCAGCAGTGATGACTTCGCCGGTGCGCATATTGGCGCGCTGCAACGACTCTTCAAAAAGGGCGGCAAAAGATTCAGACATTGAATTTCCTGTGCTGGCTTGAGACCAGCGGAAACGCTCAGATCGACAGGAACGACCGGAACGGGTTGGGTTGTAGAACATGACAACCAGGCCAACGAGGTGTCGACCCAGACGAATCATGCTCCGACCTGGCGGCCAGAGCCGGCTGTCACAGCCTTGATAACGGCCTGCTTCGTGTCGCGAACTCAGTGCCCGGCGATCACGTGAGGCCAGCCTTCCACCCACCAACCCAGCACGGTGTCCATCGATTCTTCGATGGTCAATGCCGAATTGTCGAGTTTGCGGGCATCTGCAGCAGGCACGAGAGGCGACACAACGCGGGTGCGATCCCGCAAGTCGCGCGCTTCCAAATCTGCGCAAATCTCGTCTAGGTTAGCAGAAAATCCTTTTTGGATCAATTGCTTGTACCGACGCTCGGCGCGCTCGGCCGCCGTGGCGGTCAGAAAAACCTTCAGTGCGGCGTCCGGAAAGATCACGGTGCCCATGTCGCGACCATCGGCCACAAGGCCGGGCAACCCTCGGAAGGCTTTCTGCAATTCGACCAGCGCCTGACGCAGACCGGGCACGGCCGAGATGCGGGAGGCCGTCTGGCCCACATCTTCACGACGCAGGTCGTCACTGACGTCGCGACCATCGACCCAGACGTGCATGCCGTCAAAACGCAGACTGATGTCCGTGCCGACCTGGCGAGCCAGGACTTCCAGCGCCGTGGCATCGTCGAGATCCACGTTTTGCTCCAGGGCCAGCAGCGCGGTGATGCGGTACAGCGAACCTGAATCCAGGAATTTGTAACCCAGGCGATGCGCCAGGGCGCTGGCCAGCGTGCCCTTGCCCGAGGCGGTGGGGCCGTCCACCGTGATCACGGGGATCAGGTCGGGGTCCGTCTGGGCCACCTGGAACAGCGACTCGAAATAGTCGGGGAAGGTCTTGCCGACGCAGCGTGGATCGTCGATGCGCACCGAAATGGGTTTGCCGGGAATCGCTGTGGGGGCCAACGGGTTGAAGGCGGCCAGCGAGAAGCACATCGCCATGCGGTGGTCGTCGTAGGTGTGGATGCTGGCGTGCTCCCAGCCACTGGCGACGGGGGGCGTGATCTCGATGAAGTCCTCGCCTTCGACCACGGTGGCGCCCAGCTTGCGCAGTTCACAGGCCATCGCCGCGATGCGGTCGGTTTCCTTCACGCGCCAACTGGCGATGTTGCGCAGGCGAGTCGTGCCCTGGGCGTACAAGGCCATCACCGCCAGGGTCATTGCGGCGTCCGGGATGTGGTTGCAGTCCATGTCGACAGCGGTCAACGGCCAGGCGCCACGGCAGATTTCCAGCCAGTTCGGGCCAGAGGTGACCTGGGCCCCCATGGCCTGGGCGGCCTCCACGAAGCGGATGTCACCCTGGATGGAGGCGGCCCCCACGCCTTCGACGCGCACCGGCGTGTCGATGCCAGCGATGGCGCCGGCGGCGATGAAATAGGACGCCGACGAGGCATCGGCCTCGACGTGGATCTCACCGGGCGACTGGTAGCGGCTGCCCTGCGGGATGATGAAACGCTCCCAGCCCTGGCGCTCGACCCGGATGCCGAAGCGGGCCAGCAGGTTCAGCGTGATCTCGATGTAGGGCTTGGAAATGAGCTCGCCCACCACCTCGATGGTCAGCGCCTGTTGCTGCGACACCAGTGGCAGAGCCAGCAGCAGGGCGGTCAGAAACTGGCTGGACACATCGCCGCGCACCTTGATGGGCGCTGACAGCTCGAGTTGACCACCGGCCAGGCGCAATGGCGGATAGCCTTCGCTGCCAGTGCATTCGATGGTGCAACCCAACGGGCGTAGCGCGTCGACCAGGTCACCGATGGGGCGCTCGTGCATGCGCGGTACACCCGACAAGGTGAAGACGCCACCTTGCGTGGCCGACAGCAGAGCCAAGGCGGCGGTCAGCGGGCGCATGGCGGTGCCGGCATTGCCCAGGAACAGGTCGGCTTGCTTCACGGCCAATTGCCCACCCAGACCGGTGATGCGAACCGTGTCACCACTTTGCTCCAGATCGCAACCCAGGATGCGCAAGGCTTCGAGCATCACGTGGGTGTCATCGGAGGCCAGCAGATCGTGGACCACGGTGGTGCCTTCACTCAGGCCGGCGAGCAGCAGCACCCGGTTGGAAATGCTCTTGGAGCCGGGCAGGCGCACGGCACCCCCGGCAGACAGCAGCGGAGGAAGGTCGAGGAAGGCGGTGGTGTACATGCGAAAGGGCGACGAAAAGGCACTGCTGTGTTCCGCGTCATGCGGAACGGTCCTCAGAGACGAGAGAACGTGGACTTGGGGCTCAATTGCCACTGACTGCGGGAGGTCGATGCTGTCTCGATCAGATTTTCCAACGCAGGGCCGTTCCAGTCGCGCATCTGGCGCTCCAGATCTTCCAGCGCGTGCCGGAAGGTTTCGGACTGCTTGAGGATTTCCTCGCGGTTGGAGAGCAGGATGTCACGCCAGATGGTGGGGTCGCTCGCCGCGATGCGGCTGAAGTCCCGGAAGCCGGGGCCCGCGAGGGACAGGTACTCCTGCCCAGCGGGCTGCTCAGCCATGGCGTTCATGTAGGCAAAGGCCAGCAGGTGCGGCAGATGGCTCACAGCGGCAAAGGCCGCATCGTGGTGTTCCGGGCTCATCTTGAGCACCTGGCAGCCCACAGCCGCCCATGCGTCAGTGGCCTTTTGCACCAACACCGGATCGGTCTGCTGCAAGGGGGTCAGGATGACCTTGCGGCCCTGGTACAGGGTCGGGTCGGCGTGTTCGATGCCGGCCACTTCACGCCCGGCAATCGGGTGCGCGGGCACGAATGAGGGCAGGCGCTCTTTCAGCACGCGGCGTGCGGCATCGACCACATCGCGCTTGGTCGAGCCCACGTCCATGAACAGCACACCGGGGTTGACCAGGTGGCGAATCGACTTGAAGGTGCCTTCACTGGCTGCCACCGGCACGGCGATCAGCACGATGTCGGAACCCGACACGGCCAACAGTGCCGACTCGGCGGCCACGTCGATCACCCCCAGGCGACGCGCTTTCTCAACCGTGGAAGGAGATTTGCTGTAGCCAACGACACGCTTGACCAGCCCGGCTTTTTTCAGGGCCAGGGCAAAGGAGCCCCCCATGAGGCCACAGCCGATCAGGCCAAGTTGGTTGAACATGCTGCAAGATCCTTGGAATTCAGTGCACGTCCAGCGGATAGCTGCCGAGCACCTTGAAGAATGAACACTGGGCGCGCAGCTCCTGCAGGGCGGCGGCCACATTGTCCTGCGCCGGATGGCCGGCCAGGTCGATGAAGAAAACGTAATCCCAGCTGCCCGAACGTGCCGGGCGTGACTCGAAACGGGTCATGGAAACACCGTGGCGCTTCAAAGGCACCAGCATGTCATGCACCGCTCCAGGTCGATTGTCCACCGAGACGATGAGGCTGGTGCAGTCGTGCCCGGTGGGCGCCACGCCGACGTGTGATCCCGGTCGGGTGACGATCACAAAGCGCGTGCGGTTGTGGGCTTCGTCCTGCACGGCCCCCTGCACGACATGCAAACCATACTGAGCCGCCGCGCGTTCACTGGCCAGTGCCGCGATGGTGTCATCCTGGCTTGCCAGTCGGGCACCCTCTGCATTGCTGGACACCGGGCGGCGTTCGACATCAGGCAGGTTCTGACTCAGCCAGTTGTGACATTGCGCCAGCGCTTGTGGGTGGGCACACACGGCCTTGATACCCTCGCGCGATGGCGTCTGGCGCAGCAGGTTGTGGGTCACCAGCAGGCTGGTTTCGCCGACGATGGTCAGCGGCGAGGCCTGTAGCAGGTCGAGTGTTCGGGCCACGACGCCTTCAGTGGAGTTCTCGACCGGCACGACACCGTAGTCGGCCGAGCCCGCGATGGTGGCGCGGAACACTTCGTCGACCGACGGACAGGCCAGTGCTTCAAGAGACGAGCCAAAGTAGTTCAGCGTGGCCTGTTCGCTGAAGGTGCCGATGGGGCCGAGGAAGGCCACGCGCTGGCGCGCTTCCAGCGCACGGCAGGCCGACATGATTTCACGCCAGATGGGCGCCAGACTGTCTTCGCGCAGAGGCCCTGGGTTCTGTGCCTTGATGCGGTCGATGACCTGCGCTTCGCGGTCGGGGCGGAACACGGGTGAACCGTCGATCTTCTTGACCTCACCCACTGCCTGTGCCAAGCGGGCGCGTTGGTTGACCAGATCGAGCAGTTGTCGATCCAGCGCGTCGATGCGCACGCGCAGGTCGGCGAGTTGCTCGTCCACCGGGCGACCGTCGGGCTGGAAGTGCGCGGCATCAACCATGGCGTGCGGCAAAGGTCTTCATGTAGTCCACCAAGGCTTGAACGCCGGCCAGCGGCATGGCGTTGTAGATGGAGGCGCGCATCCCGCCCACGCTCTTGTGGCCCTTGAGTTGCAGCAGCCCAGCTTCCTTGGCGCCGCTCAGGAAGGCGTCGTTCAGCTCGTCTGACGGCAGGAAGAAGGGGATGTTCATGCGCGAGCGGCAGTTGCCGGCCACCTTGTTGACGTAGAAGCCCGAGGCATCGACGTAATCGTAGAACAGTGTGGCTTTGGCGACGTTGCGTGCCTCGATGGCCGCCAGACCGGTGAGCTCGCCCTCGCGTTGCCGCTTGATCCACTGGAAGACGAGGCCGGCCAGGTACCAGGGGTAGGTGGGCGGCGTGTTGTACATCGAACCGTTGTCGGCCACGATCTTGTAGTCGAAGGCCGACGGCGTGATCGGCAGGGCATGACCGATCAGGTCTTCGCGCACGATGACCAGGGTCAGGCCGGCCGGGCCGATGTTCTTTTGAGCGCCGGCATAGGCCAGACTCACGCGCGACCAGTCGATGGGACGCGAGACGATGTGCGAGGAGCAGTCGATCACCAAGGGCGCTTGGGTGCCCAGTGCCGCCAGATCGGGCAGCTCGTGCATCTCGACCCCGTGAATGGTCTCGTTGCTGCACACATGTACGTAGGCCGCGTTGTCGCTGATCTGCCAGCTACCGTAGTCGGGCAGGGTGGTGTGGTGATCGCCGGCATTGCTGGCGGCAATGTGCACTTCGCAGTACTTGTGCGCTTCCTTGGCCGACTTTTGCGACCACGAACCCGTGATCACGTAATCTGCACGGCCACCGCGCGACAGATTCATCGGCACGATGGCGTTTTCGGCGATGGCGCCGCCCTGCATGAACAGGATCTTGTGCGTAGCCGGCACCGAGAGGATCTCGCGCAGGTCGGCTTCGGCCTGATGGGCAATGGCCGTGAACTCCTTGCCGCGGTGGCTCATCTCCATCACGCCCATGCCCGAACCATGCCAGTCCAGCATTTCGCTGGCGGCCTGCTGCAGGACTTCTTCAGGCAGGGCGGCCGGGCCGGCTGAAAAATTGAAAGGGCGGGTCATGGGCACAATCCAGGCAC
>CAYOJR010000001.1:47782-54004 GCA_964404335.1 uncultured Aquabacterium sp. | reverse complement strand
CCGACGACAACAACGTTGCGGGCAGATGCGTTGCCGGGGCGAGCCGACGCGGAAGTGCTTTGCATGGCGGAATCCTGTTTCGCAAAAAATGGATCGGGCGCGCTTCAGAGCGCGCGCACCGACCAGCGTCCATCGACGAGCGCGAGTTCGCGATCGCAGTCAAATTCCTGGACGTCGTGTTCATGTCCGGGCAGCACACACACCACGGTGTGGCCCTGCCCTCTCAGTTCGCGGATGGCCTGCCGCAAAGCAGAATCACTGCCCCAAGGGGCACGGACCGCCGTGTGGGCGACCTGTTCCTGGTGGCTGGCGAGCAGGTCAACAAGGATCCTCAGATCCAGGCTGAAGCCGGCGGCCGGGCGACGGCGGCCAAACACGGCGCCGACCTCGTCATAACGTCCACCGCGCACCAGCGCGTTGGCATGACCGGCCCCGTACACCGCGAAGCGGATGCCGCTGTAGTAGGCGTAGCCACTGAAATCGGAGAGGTCGAAGCCGATGCTGACATCCGGATGGGAAGTCTGCAGATGCTCGGCCAGCCAGACCAGATCGGCCAGGGCCTGGTGAATCAGCTCATGTTCAGGCAGCACGTCTCGGGCACGGGCCAGTACTTCGGTGCCACCGAACAAGGTGGTCAGGCTGACCAGCACCTTGGCCGCATCGGGCGCCTGACGCAAAGCGCCCTGCCCAGCCAGCTCACGCAAGGTGGCGACATCCTTGTTGGTCAAGGACTCAACCAGAGCATCGTGCAGCGCGGGCTCGAGGTTCGACACCCCCAGGCCGGCCAGCACACCTTGCACCAACCGAACATCGGCAAAGTCAACGACCAGCCCCTGCAGCGCGGACACCTTCAAGCCTTCGAGTGCCAGTTCGGCGGCCTCGAGGTCAGCTTCCAGTCCGGCATGGCCATAGATTTCGGCCCCCAGTTGCAGCTGCTCGCGCGTGGCGTGCGGGCCTTCAGGGCGAGTGTGCAACACCGGACCGCAGTAGCACAAACGGGTCACACCATCGCGGTTGAGCAGGTGCGCGTCGATGCGCGCCACCTGCGGCGTGGTATCAGCACGCAGGCCCAGCGTGCGGCCACTGAGTTGATCCACGAGCTTGAAGGTCTTGAGGCCCAATGCATGACCGGTTCCGGACAGCAGGGACTCCAAGTGCTCCAGCATGGGAGGCATCACGAGTTCATACCCGTAGCAGCGAGCCGCATCGAGCCAGACCCGGCGCAGCTCTTCCACGCGACGCGCCTGCGCAGGCAAAACGTCAGCGATGTGCTCTGGCAACAGCCAAGCAGACGACATAAGAAAACGTGTGGGGGTTAAAAACGAGATTCTACCGGTGTCTGATGAAACTTGGACAGCCCCGGTTCATCATCTCCGTGGCAGGCTGCTCAACTGAGTGCCTGCAGCACCCACAAAAGCACCAACCCGAGCACCATGCTCAGAAGTCCGACCTGGCGAATCTGCTGATCATTGAGTTGCAACAACTGGGTGAACATGCGCCGCCATCCTTGGGGATTGATGGCGGGCATCAGGCCCTCCAGCACCAGCACCAAGGCCAGTGCGATCCAGAGTGCATCCTGCATGGCTCCGTACCGTCAGCGCGCAGGGCCCGTCGCGTTGCCACGCATGTTCTTGAAGAACTCGTTGCTCTGGTCAACCACCATCACATCAGTCTTGCTACGGAAACTCGCACGGTAGGCCTCCAGACTGCGGTAGAACTGCGCGAACTGCGGATCCTTGCCGAAGGCCTCGGCGTACAGGGCAGACGCCTTGGCATCGCCCTCACCCTTGAGCTTCTGGGCGTCGCGATAAGCTTCGGCCACGATGATTTCACGTTGCCGATCTGCATCGGCGCGGATCTTTTCGCCTTCGGCAGCGCCAGTCGAGCGGAGTTCGTTGGCCACGCGCTTGCGCTCGGACTCCATGCGGCGATACACCGATTCGGTGATGTTGGCCACAAAGTCCACGCGCTTGATGCGCACGTCAACGATCTCGATGCCAAAGGACTTGGCGTCATCGGTCAGACGGCGGATCACACCTTGCATGACCTTTTCACGTTCAGCCGACAGCATGGCACCGACGGTGCGCTTGGTCACTTCTTCGTTCAGGGCCGCCTGGACAATAGGAGCCAGACGGTTTTCGGCGTTGCGAATGTCGGCGCCGTTGTTGCGGATGAATTGACGGGGTTCGGTGATGCGCCACTTGACCAGCCAGTCAATCACGAGGCTTTTCTTCTCGGCAGTGAAGATAGGGCGCGATTCCGGGCTGTCGAGGGTCTGGATACGTCGGTCGAGGAACACCACGTTTTGCAGGGGCGCAGGCAACTTGGCTTTCAAGCCCGGCTCACTGATGACTTCTTTGATCTCGCCGAGTGCATAGACCACAGCAAACTGCCGCTGATCAACCACAAACAGCGTGGAAGCCGCGAGGATGAGGGCCAGCAACGCGCCGACCAGAAGGGTACCAATACGATTCATGTCAGATTCCTTGCCTGTCTGGTGGATTGCACTCAGCGCACTTCGCGGTCGCGACTGCGCAGGCCGTCACGCGAACGGGCATCTGTGGATGCGGTGGCAGGATTGGGTGTGACAACCGGCTCGGATGCCGGAGTCGCCGAGGCTGCCGCAGCGCCAGTGGCGCCAGACATCTGCATGATCTTGTCCAGGGGGAGGTACAGCAGATTGGAGCCCTGGCGACTGTCCACCATCACCTTGGTCACATTGCTGTAGACCTGTGCCATGGTGTCGGTGTAGAGGCGGTCGCGGGTCACCCCCGGCGCCTTCTTGTACTCGGTCAGCACCGACTTGAAGCGCTCGGCATCACCCTCAGCCTGCGCAACCACACGGGCGGCATAACCGGCAGCTTCTTCGCGCAGACGGGCGGCCGTACCCTGGGCCTTGGGGATGACGTCGTTGGCGTAAGCCTGACCTTCGTTCTTCAGGCGTTCACGATCCGCCCCGGCCTTGAAAGCGTCATCAAACGCGGCCTGCACCTGCTCGGGCGCCTGAACGCTTTGCACGTTGACGTTGACGACAGTGACGCCGGCCTTGAGCTTGTTGAGTTGCCCCTGGATGGACTTGACCAACTCAGCGGCGATGGCGTCGCGCTGCTCATAGAGCACGGAATCCATGGTGCTGTTGCCAACGATCTCGCGCACGGCAGACTCGGCTGCCTGCTGAACCGCCTCATCGGAGCTGCGATTCTCGAACAGGTAGTCCCGGGTATCGGCCAAGCGGTACTGCACGGTGAAACGAATGTCGACGATGTTCTCGTCACGCGTGAGCATGGACGAGTCCCGCAAAGCCGTGGCCTGCAGAACCGTGTTGCTGCCGACGTCGATGGATCGCAACTGCGTGAGGTTGACGATTTCGTGAGACTGGAAGGGATACGGCGCACGCCACTGGAAGCCGGCGTCAACCGTGTGGCTGAAACGCCCGAAAGACAACACAGCGGCTTGCTGGCCTTCCTGAACGATGAAGAAGCCGCTCCCTGCCCACACCAGCGCGATCAAGCCGACGATGAGGCCCGCTCCGATGCCGGCCCCCTTGGGGTCGGGCGTGAAACCACCGCCCTTGCCGCCACTGCCATCGCCCTTGTTGCCGGTGAACACACCGCTGAGTTTGCGGTTGAAATCCCGCCACAGCTCGTCGAGATCAGGGGGGCCATCTTGACGACCGTTGTAGCTGGCCTGGCCACCGGCAACACCCGGGATGGCTTGTTTGACAGCGTGGGCGGTCAACCAGGTGACGCGCCGTCCAACGCCCACAAGCAGACTGGCTGCCAGGGACACAGCATTCATCACCCAGTGACGGTGTGGTGCGGGGCGTCGGCCCTCATCCAGAGATGGCATGTTCATGATCGGTCAGTAGGAATTTCTGGGGGTGCCGCATCGGGCACCGGCTCATGGGTTGCATTGTGCATGTCGAAACGCGGATCTCGCGGAGGCGGGGCATCAAGCCCCCCTTCCAGACCATGCAATGCGGCATCGGCGAGCACATCGCGCAGCACATCAAGACCTTCACCCTTGAGCGCGCTCACAAACACACGGTGGCAACGCCGCCCTGAGGGGAGCTCGTAGATGTCGCGCTGATGCAGTGGCTGCTGGTGCTCGGGCAGGCAATCACACTTGTTGAAAACCAACACCTGTGGCAGTTGCCCTGCACCGATGCTGTCCAGCACCCTCAGTACCTCGTCAATCTGCTCCAGCAGCACCGGGCTGGCCGCATCGACCACGTGCAAAAGCACATCTGCCTCGGCAGCTTCTTGCAGGGTAGCCTCGAAAGACTCCACCAGGGAGTGAGGCAGGTCGCGAATGAAGCCGACCGTGTCGGAGAGTGTCACGCTGCGTTGAGCCTGTGCGAGGAACATTTGCCGCGTGGTCGTGTCGAGTGTGGCAAACAACTGGTTGGCAGCGTAGGTGCCTGCCTTGGTCAGCGCATTGAACAAGGTGGACTTGCCAGCGTTGGTGTAACCCACCAGCGATATCCGGAAGGTGCCCGTGCGTTCGCGTGAACGCTGTTGGGTGTTGCGCTGGCGCTTGACCTTGGCGAGTTGCAGCTTGAGCGACTTGATCTTCTGGTCGATCATGCGTCGGTCCAGCTCGATTTGCGTTTCGCCCGGCCCACCCCGGTGCCCCACCCCGCCTCGCTGACGCTCCAGGTGAGACCAGCGACGCACCAGTCGGGTTGACAGGTACTTCAGACGGGCGAGTTCAACCTGCAACTTACCTTCGTGGCTGCGTGCGCGTGCGCCAAAGATCTCGAGGATCAAGCCGGTGCGATCAAGCACCTCGACACCGAGATGCCTCTCCAGATTGCGCTGCTGCGCGGGCGACAGTGCCTGGTCGAACAGGACACCATGCGCCTGATAGAGCTGCACAAGCTCCTTGATTTCATCGGCCTTGCCGGACCCGACAAACAATGCGGCATCAGGCGCACGACGCTTGGTCGTGACCTTGGCGACAGGATGATCCCCGGCGGATTCGGCCAGCAAGGCCAGTTCGTCGAGGGTGGGATCAAAGGAGGAACCGGGGCCGAAGTCGACCCCCACCAGCACAACCCGTGGGTCATTGGACGGGTTCGGCGCAGACGAAGAAGGTGTCAAGGCGTCAGTACTGGGCAAGGCAGGGTGAAAAGATCCGAGTTCCGCTGCAAGGCGGATCAGGCCTCAGGCGTGTCGCCAGCGTGGAAGTTCACTGCACGACCGGGCACGACCGTCGAGATGGCGTGCTTGTAGACCATCTGCGTGACGGTGTTGCGCAGCAAGACCACGTACTGATCGAAAGACTCGATGTGACCTTGCAGCTTGATGCCGTTGACCAAGTAGATGGAGACTGGCACGTGCTCACGACGCAGCAGGTTCAGGAAAGGGTCTTGCAGGAGTTGGCCTTTGTTGCTCACGATATGCTCCGTGTTGAAAAATTGTTGAGGGTCAGACCTTAACACAGTCCCCCCGATCTCATGGATTGACGGGTTGTGTGGTCTGACGCAGGCAATGAAGCCTCACTCCCCGATGAAGGGGTTGGAGGAAGACTTCATTTCGATGCGCAAAGGCGTGCCGGTGAGCTTGAAGTGCTCACGAAAGCGACTTTCCAAGAAGCGCTTGTAGGCGTCTGTCACGTGTTCCAGCGAGTTGCCATGGATCACGATGACGGGTGGGTTCTGCCCGCCCTGGTGTGCATAACGCAACTTCGGACGGAAGGCGCCCGCCTTCTTGGGCTGCTGGAACTGCACGGCCTCTTGCAGCAGGCGCGTGAGCACCGGCGTCGGCATCTTGCACGTGGCCGAACGCCACGCCGCGGCAATGGACTTCCACAACGGGCCCAGGCCTTGGCGCTTGATGGCCGAAATGTGCAGTACCGGCGCAAACTTCAGGAAAGACAGGCGGTGCTCAATGGAGCGCATCAACAGTTCACGCTGGTAGCTGTCAATAGCATCCCATTTGTTGACGGCGATGACCACGGCACGTCCGGCTTCCAGCACGAAGCCGGCAATGTGGGCATCCTGCTCGGTCACCCCTTGGGTGGCGTCAATCAAAAGCAGCACCACATTGGCGTCGGAGATGGCCTGCAGGGTTTTGACCACCGAGAACTTCTCGATGGCCTCAAAGACCTTGCCCTTGCGGCGCAGACCCGCCGTGTCGATCAGTTCGAAGCGCTGTCCATCACGCTCGAACGGCACGCTGATGGCATCGCGGGTGGTGCCCGGCAGGTCAAACGCCACCA
>CAYOJR010000001.1:8194-47682 GCA_964404335.1 uncultured Aquabacterium sp. | reverse complement strand
AGGTAGCGGGCAATGTCGTGGTCTTGTGCCGACAATCCGTTTCGGGCATCGACCACGAAGATGACCGCATCAGACTCGGCCACAGCCTGCCGAGTCTGCTTGGCCATCTCCTTGAAGATGCCGGCCGTGCAGTCAGGTTCGAAGCCACCGGTATCGATGGCGATGAACTCATGCGAGCCCATGCGGCCCTCACCATAGTGACGGTCGCGGGTCAGGCCTGCGAAGTCGGCCACGATGGCATCGCGGCTCTTGGTCAGGCGATTGAACAACGTCGACTTGCCGACGTTGGGTCGTCCGACCAGCGCAATGACAGGTTTCATGAAATCTCAGTCAAAAAAATCAGTTGACGCGCAAGGCGTACAAGGTGCCCTTGCGTGTGGCGATGTACAGGATCTGGTTGCTCACCACCGGCGCTGCAGCGGCCGCGCTGTCGAGCTCGACGCGCGCCAGAGTACGACCATCTGCTGCCGATAGCAGATGCAGATAACCTTCAGCATCGACGACCGCAATGCGCTCACCGAGAATGGCCGGAGCGCTCAGGTTGCGATGGGTAAAGCGGTCAACACGCCACAAGACATCGCCGTTCTCAGCCTTCCAGGCGGTGAGGCGATCGGCGCTGTCTGCGCCAACCACGAGACGTTCGTTGGCAGCCACGCCCTCGGTGCCCGCCTGAGGACGGCTCCAGCGCAAGCTGCCACGATTCAACTCCAGGCAAGCCACCGACAGTTGGAAAGCACGCACACAGACTTCATCGTCAGCGCGGGCCAAAGGTCCAATCAGGTCAGCCAAACGCTCGACTTCGTTGGTGCCACGCGGCGTGCCGACATTGACGTCAAAACGCACGCTGCCCTGGAGCGGATCCAGTCCGACCAGGCGTGCGCCCTGCCCCACAAGCAAGGTATCGCGAAACGCCGCCAACACCCCCGAGGTCGCCAGCGCCAAAGGCTCGCTGCCTGGACGTTGGTATTGCCACAGCCAGCGTCCATCCAGGACATCGTAGCCACGCACGCTGCGGTCTACGGCCTGAACAAACACACGCTCACCTGCCACCAAGGGTGCCGTGATGACGCGCCCCGGCAGGCGCTCCGTCCACAGCCATTTGCCTTGATCGAAAACCTGCAATTCGTTGTTGTCGGTCACCACCGCGGCATGACGCCCATCGCTGCCGACTGCTGCCGACAGATCACCCTTGGCCTGCGCGCGCCATTTCACCGAACCCGTCACAGCATCGAAGGCCACAATTTCGCCACCGGTGCTGGCCGTGGTGATGACACCCTGGCTCGTGGACAGGCTCAACGCGCCGCTGACCGCACCCAGGCGCTGAGACCAGACCGTGGTCAGGCTGGCCTCGGGCTTCAAGGACTCCAGAGGAGCCGGAGCTGGTTTGCTGGAGCCACAGGCCGTCAAGGTCGCGATGGCAAAGGCGCTCAGGGCGGCGCCAAACAGGCGTGTTGCACGCTGAGACAGCGTCACCGGTGTGAAGTGAGCAAAATTCATGGGGTCATTCGCGGATGAGAAATCACGGAGCCGATGCGGCGACGGAAGACGCAGTCTCGTTGCCCTCTGTGACGGGGGCTTGGCCCAAGGCGGTCAGCTTGCCTTCGATGAAACGACGATACTCGACGTCATGAGGCATGGCATCCCATGCCGCACGATAAGACTTGACGGCCTCTTCCTTCTTGCCTTGTGCGGAGAGAATGTCACCTCGACGATCATCCGCCAGCGGTGCAAATTCGACAGGAACGCTCGCGGACAGCGTCTTCAATGCATCGTCATAGGCCTTGGCGTCCATTTGAACGCCTGCCAGACGCAGTCGGGCAATGGCGACCAGATCGGGATTCTTGCCTTCTTCGACCGCCCATTGCAAGGCCGCCTTGGCCTCATCATTTTTCTGCTGATCCAGTGCCACCTTGGCTGCCAGGAGGGCGCCTTGCGCAGCAAACGTGGTGCCGGCGTAATCCTTCTTGAGGTCGGCAAATGCCTGCGCCGCCTTGTCAGCCTGCCCGCCGCTCACCGCCCGATCCATTTCCTCGTACAAGCCAGCTGCGGCCATGCCGCGCTTTTGTTGCCAGTACTGGTACCCCGTCCAGGCGGCATAGGCGCCCAACACGAGCACCAGCACCCAGGTGATCAGGTTGCCGTACTGCTTCCAGAAGTGCTTGAACTGCTCAAGTTGTTCCTGTTGTTCGTTGTCGTAGGTTGCCATGTCTGCCGCAATGAGAGGTAAGAGGTTGATTCGCTGATTATGACGGTCAGGACGCCTTGGACGCTGCAATGAGTTGGTGCGCCCACTCTGCGGCCTCGGCCAATTTGAGGGATGTCTGCTCACCCGCGTCGCGCAGAGGCTTCACGGCCACCAGGCCTTGCGCCACTTCGTCAGGTCCGAACACCAGGGCAAAGCGGGCTCCACTGGCATCGGCCTTCTTGAACTGCGACTTGGGACTGGCTGGGCCGTCCTTGCCGGCTGGGTGCAGTTGCACGCGAACGCCTTGCGCACGCAAGACTTCGAGTGTGGCCAAGACCACCGGCATGGGGGTGCCGGCAAAAACCATGGCGTAGGCGTCAGGGGCTGTGGAAGGCGGCTCGACGCCGATTTCCTGTAACAGCAGAAGCAGACGCTCCATGCCCAGGCCCCAACCGACCGCAGGGGCCGCCTTGCCGCCCAACTGCTCAATGAGGCCATCGTAACGTCCGCCACCGCACACTGTGCCTTGTGCGCCGAGCTTGTCGGTCACCCATTCGAACACCGTGAGGTTGTAGTAGTCCATGCCACGCACCAATCGGGTGTTGACAAGATAGGGGATACCGGCCGCCTCCAGGGCAAACTTCACAGCACCAAAGTGCTCCAGCGACGCCTCACCCAGAAAGTCGATCAGTTTGGGCGCACCCTCGACGAGGGTCTGCATAGCCGGATTTTTGGTATCGAGGATGCGCAGCGGGTTGCTGTGCAGGCGGCGACGCGCCTCTTCGTCCAATTGCTCGGCGTTGGCTTCGAGGTAGGTGATCAGGGCCGCACGGTGGGCCTTGCGCTCATCGGGTTGACCCAGGCTGTTGATCTGCAGGCTCACATCCTGCCCGATGGTCAGACCCAGGTCGCGCCACAAAGCGGCGGTCATGAGGATCAGTTCCGCATCGACATCAGGGCCGGCAAAGCCCAGCACCTCGGCACCGACCTGGTGGAACTGGCGGTAGCGTCCCTTCTGCGGGCGCTCGTGGCGGAACATGGGGCCGATGTAGTACAGGCGCTTGCCGCCTTCGTACAGGAAGTTGTGCTCGTTGATGGCGCGCACCGAGCCGGCCGTCCCCTCCGGGCGCAGCGTGAGCTTGTCGCCGTTGAGGCTGTCTTCAAAGGAGTACATCTCCTTTTCGACGATGTCGGTGACTTCGCCCAGGCCACGTACGAACAAGGCGGTGGGCTCGACGATGGGCGTGCGCATGTTCTGATAGCCGTAGCGGCGCATCAGGTGTCGCACCTTGTCTTCGAGCCATTCCCAGCGCGCCGATTCCGGCGGGAGGATGTCGTTCATGCCTTTGATGGCGGTCAGCTTTTCTGCCATGAGAGCGTCTGCTTCTTGTTATCTGAAAGGAGATCAGGCCTGGGTGGCCCCGCCAAAACGGCGATCGATGTAGGTCTGGACGAGTTGCTGGAACTCTTCGGCGATGCGTTCGCCACGCAGCGTGAGCGCCTTTTCGCCGTCGATGAACACCGGAGCGGCCGGCGCCTCGCCGGTGCCCGGCAGGCTGATACCGATGTCGGCATGCTTGCTTTCGCCGGGGCCGTTGACGATGCAGCCCATCACGGCCACCTTGAGGTTCTCGACGCCAGGATACTGGCTGCGCCAGACAGGCATCTGGGCGCGCAGGAAGTCGTCAATCTGTTTGGCCAGCTCCTGGAAGGTGGTGCTGGTGGTTCGACCGCAACCGGGGCACGCCGTGACGCTGGGGACGAAGGTGCGCAGCCCCAGGGCCTGCAGAATTTCGAGCGCGACCACGACCTCTTGTGTGCGTGCTTCGCCAGGTTGCGGCGTGAGCGAAACGCGGATCGTGTCCCCAATGCCCTCTTGCAGCAAAATGGACAAGGCGGTGGCCGAAGCCACGGTGCCCTTCGTGCCCATGCCCGCTTCGGTCAGACCGAGATGCAAGGGATAGTCACAACGCGCAGCCAGACCTCGGTACACGCTGATGAGGTCCTGCACACCACTGACTTTGCACGACAAAATGATCTGCTCGGGTCGCATGCCCAGTTGCTGCGCATCACGGGCCGACTGCAGGGCCGAGCTGATCAGCGCCTGGTACATGACCTGCTGAGCGTCCCAAGGTTGGGCACTGCGAGCGTTCTCGTCCATCATGGACGCGAGCAGTTCCTGATCCAGACTGCCCCAGTTGACGCCGATGCGCACGGTCTTGTCGTGGCGCATCGCCACGTCGATCATCTGAGCAAACTGTTTGTCACCCTTCTCTCCCTTGCCCACGTTGCCAGGGTTGATGCGGTACTTGGACAAGGCCTCGGCACAAGCCGGCACCTCGGTGAGCAGGCGGTGACCGTTGTAGTGGAAGTCGCCCACCAGTGGCACGTCGACGCCCATCCGGTCGAGCTGATCGCGGATGTGGGGCACGGCTTCGGCCGCTTCCAGCGTGTTGACCGTGATGCGGACCAGCTCGGAGCCCGCCAGAGCCAGCTCCTTGACCTGGATAGCGGTGCCAATGACATCGACGGTGTCGGTATTGGTCATCGACTGCACACGTACGGGCGCATCCCCCCCGATGGTGACCACCCGAGAGCCCCACACCACCTTGGCTTGCCGGGAGCGCCGTGCAGCCGGTCGGGAAACGTTGATGAAGGAGAAGTTTTCGAGGGTCATTTCAACTCAACACGTGCGGTGTTGTTGCGGGTGATCCCGGTCAAGGTGACGGGCTGCCCATTGAAGCGGACTTGTACGGCACTGGCATTGCCAATGCGCAACTTGAGCGGGGCCTGCCCCTGCAGTTCCAAGGCTTCGCCAGCGCGCGCGATTCTGGAGAAAACCTTCACACCAGAGGCATCCACGAGTTCAATCCAGGAATCGTCGGTCAATGCGATTTGAACCGTGGCAAACCCCGGAGCGGCAGATGCCACAGCAGGCGCTGGCAAGGCCGTGGGAGTGGCAACGCTGTCCTCCACGATGAACTCTGGCGCCGAAGCCATGACCTCGCCCGGCAAGACAGCCGCACTCGCAGCGCTTGCGACTTCCTCCGCTGCAGGGATGGCCGCGTCGGCTGCCACCTGTATGGAAGACGGTGCAGTCACCGCGTCCGCATGGAGTTGCGCGCCTGACGGTTCGAAAATCGCGTCAGGCTCCGGGATCCAGGATGGCCACTCGATGGACTCGGGGAGCACATAGATGAGGCCAGCCAGAGACAACAGACTCAAGGGCGCAAGCCACTTCGGAGCCATCAACGCTCGCAGGTTCAGGCGATGCCCGCGATCAAACAAGGCGGGCACTCCGTCATGGTCACGGAAAGGGGCATTGATGGCCGTCTTATCCTGGCTCAAAGAATGCAGGCGCGCCGCTGGCAATCCAGCCAGAATGGGCGTGGCTTCCACGCGCAAGGCGCGACACACCGTCATGGCCAGTGCGCGAATGAAATTGCTGTCGCCTAGCTCGCCATAGCGCCCTTGCTCAAGCGCAGCAAGCTTTTGAGTCGACACCTTGATCTGCCCCGCGAGTTGATCAAGCGTCAATCCGTTGGCCTCACGAGCCTGACGCAAAAGATGTCCCGCCTGCCCCCCTTCCATTTCTGATTTCAAGGCGCCAGGGAAAGCGTTGTCAGTCATCAAATCGCCCCAACTCGAACAGATTCGCTTCTCGCGACACCGGGAAACGGCTGCGCAGTTGTGTTCCGAAATCTCGCACTCCGTCACGATTACCCATGCGGTGTTCGATGCGGGCGGCCAACCACAGGGATTCAGCCGTGATCTGTTCGTCGCGGCTGTTTACACGAGCAGCATAGAAGCGTGCGCGCTCCAATTCGCCCCTGCGAAGCAAGACCGACGCCAGATTGAACGCAGTGGCGGGGTTGGTGGGGTCCATCTCATAAGATCGCGCCAAGGTGTTCTGGGCTTCAGGGAACAAACCCGCACGCACCTGACACACACCCCGCACCAGCAAGGTTTTACTTGTGGCGATGGTTTGCGGTTGCCTGGAGGCCCGCTCGAACATGGCATCTGCGGCAGGGTACTGCCCCTTGCGGCAGAGATACCAACCGTAGTTATGCAACACGCTGCCGTTGTTGGGCTCGCGATCCACCGCGATGTTGAAGTTGGCCTCAGCGCGAGCCGTATCCCCCATCGCGTCGTAGATCAAAGCACGCATCTCATAGGTATTGGGCAGCGAGGGGTCGAGGGCTTCAGCCTGCTTCAACTCGTCGAGTGCGGTCGTGAACTGCCCCTGGCTGAAATACGTCGCAGCCAACTCCATGCGGATGCGCGCACGCTTGCGCACCTCGGTTTCATCTGAAGCCGTCGCAATGTCGCCCTGGCTGCCAGCGGTGGCAGCAGGCATGGTGGCGCCGCAACCAGACAGGTTCAAAGTGGTGACCACCAAGCCAGTCATCCAGCAGCAGGTCAGCAACGAGCGAAACGTCCTCATGCGGCAATCTCCTTGTGAAAAGCGCCAGTGTAGTGTGGTGTCAGGCCTTGCTGACCCACCGTCAGTGCGCAGAACGGTTGTTGCGCTCGCCCGCTTTGGGTAGCGCCACCTTCACAGCCACGGGTTGACGCAGCATCCGCTCTGCCGCACGGGTGCGGTCCTGCACCTCGCCAGCCAATTGGCCACAGGCTGCGTCAATGTCATCGCCCCGGGTCTTGCGCACGGTGGTCACGATGCCTGCATCGACGAGGATGCGGGCAAAGGCCTGAACGCGATCAGCTTGGGAGCGATGCAAACCCGACGCCGGGAAGGGATTGAAGGGAATCAGGTTGAACTTGCAGTTGATGCGCCCCTTGACCAGGGCAATCAACTGCTTGGCGTGCTCGTCGGTGTCGTTGACGCCGTCGAGCATGCAGTATTCAAAAGTGATGAAATCGCGCGGCGCTGCAGTCAGGTAAGACTGACAGGCGCTCAGCAACTCATCAATCGGGTACTTGCGGTTGAGCGGCACCAACTCGTCGCGCAACGAATCGTTGGGCGCGTGCAAGGACACGGCCAAGGCCACCGGGCAGTCGTGCTGGAGGCGCTCGATCATGGGCACCACGCCGGAGGTGGACACCGTGACACGGCGACGCGACAGACCATAACCATGGTCGTCCAGCATCACCTTCAGGGCTGGCACCAGAGCGTTGTAGTTTTGCAGCGGTTCGCCCATGCCCATCATCACCACATTGCTGATGACACGCTCGGTGGTGCCCAGGCGCTTGCGCAGCGCATGCTCGGCATGCCAGAGCTGGGTAATGATTTCACCGGTGGTGAGGTTGCGACTGAAGCCTTGGTGGCCGGTCGAGCAAAAACGGCACCCCACGGCACAACCGGCCTGCGAGGACACGCACAGCGTGCCGCGATCGGATTCGGGGATGTAGACGCTCTCGACGGCATTGCCTGCGCCCACGTCGAACAGCCACTTGATGGTGCCGTCGGACGAGACGTGTTCACTGATCACCTGCAGGTCTTGCAGGGTGGCCACACCCTTGAGCTTGCTGCGCAGTGATTTGGCGAGATCCGACATCTGGTCGAAATCGGTCGCGCCTTTTTGATGGATCCAGCGGAACAGCTGGGTGGCGCGGAAGCGCTTCTCACCCAGTTGTTCGCAGAACGCGGTCAACCCTTCGAGGTCGAAATCGAGCAGGTTGACGGCGCTCATGCTTCTTCAACTCTCAGCGAGGTCGGCAGCTCAGCGGCTGTAGACGTTCAGAGCGGGGAAGAAGAAAGCGATTTCGACAGCAGCCGTTTCAGCAGCGTCGGAACCGTGGACGGCGTTGGCGTCGATGCTGTCAGCGAAGTCAGCGCGGATGGTGCCCTTTTCGGCCTTCTTCGGGTCGGTGGCGCCCATCAGGTCGCGGTTCTTCAGAATCGCGCCTTCGCCTTCGAGCACTTGCACGAACACGGGGCCGGAGATCATGAACTCAACCAGGTCCTTGAAGAAAGGACGGGCAGCGTGCACAGCGTAGAACTGTTCGGCTTCAGCGCGCGACAGTTGCACCAGCTTGGCAGCGGCGATCTTCAGGCCAGCGCCTTCGAAACGGCTGATGATTTGGCCGATGACGTTCTTGGCAACGGCGTCGGGCTTGATGATCGAGAGGGTACGTTCGATAGCCATGTGATTCTCCTGGTTCAGTGAGCTTGACAAAACCGCACATTCTACTGTGCGGACATGACCAAGCCTTGTCTGTGAAAGATGTTTTCCTGCCTCCGGCAAGGGGATCAGCGGCGGCCTCGGCCACCACCACCGCCGCCACCGCGACGGCCACCACCACCGCCACCGGGTTTGCCAAAGAAGGCATCGGCGCCGATGTAGCCCACAGAGGTTTGCAGCGGATCAGGCTGACGGGGGCCCTTTTGGCGATCCTGACCACCTTGGTCCTGGTTCTGGTCCGGGCGACCAAAACCTGCGGTGATGCGCTTGGACCCCTTCACGAAGCGACGGTCGAAGGTCTGCTCCAGGGGGTTCGGGATGCGCGCAAAGTGCTCGTCATCCTCCGAGTCATGACGAGGACCCGTCTGACGATCGCGGTCGCGGTCCTGGCGTTGCTTGTTGCCAAAGGCGCCGGGTTCGCCACCAAAGGGCTTGCCCTGTGGGCGCCCGCCCTGACCTTGTTGCGGGCCACGGCCTTGCTGGGGCTGACCACCGGCTTGCACCGGACGAGGCTTGGCGGGTTTTTGTTGCCCACGGCCACCGCGCCCTCCCTGGCCTTGCTCTTGCTGACGGTCCATGCCCGCCAGCGCCTTCACAGCCCGGACATCCGACTCACCCAGCTCAACCCACACGCCGCGCTTGAGACCGCGCGGCAGCACGATGGCGCCGTAGCGCACGCGGATCAGACGGTTCACGGTCAAACCCACCGCGTCGAACAGTTTGCGCACTTCACGGTTGCGACCTTCGGTGATGACCACGCGGTACCACTGATTCACACCTTCACCACCACCATTGCTGATGGACACAAAGGAAGCGGTCTGGCCGTCGATCTCGACACCTGACAACAAGCGCGCACGCGCACTTTCATCGAGCGAACCCAGCACGCGCACTGCGTACTCGCGTTCCACACCAAAACGCGGGTGCATCAACTGGTTGGCCAGTTCTCCGGAGTTGGTGAACAGCAGCAGGCCCTCGGTATTCAGGTCCAGACGCCCCACCGACATCCACTTGCCGTTGTGCAGACGCGGCAGACGACGGAACACCGTCGGGCGCCCTTGGGGGTCGTCGTGCGTGACCACCTCGCCGGTAGGTTTGTGATAAGCCAGGATGCGGGCAGCAGGCGGCGCAATGCGAACCTTGATCGGGCGGCCAGCCACCTTGATGCGGTCACCAAAGGAGATACGCTGACCGATGTGCGCCACCTGATCGTTGACCTCGATGCGACCGTCTTCGATCATCTGCTCGATGTCACGACGCGAACCCACCCCAGCCTGGGCAAGCACCTTCTGGAGCTTGGGGGCATCGGGCTCAGGCAGCAACACACGCTTGTAGGCGCCGCCTTCTTCGGTCGCGGCTTCCTCAGCCTCTTCACGCTCCTTGTCGAATTCACCCGAAAGGAGTTCGGCAAAGACCTCTGTGGCCTGCTCGGCGGCCATCGCAACACGCCGAGCCCCCGGACGCGCCTCGCCCTCTTCTTCCGATGCATCGACGGCAGACTCAGGCAAATCACCATCCACGGCACGCGGTCGACGCTCCTCACGTGCAGGACGGTCGGCACGTGGCCCACGGCGATCGCCACGATCACGACGGCCACGCTCACCGCGCTGAACCGACTCGCCCACCTCGGCCACATCAGACGCCGCAACCACGACACCGGTCGAGTCCGAGCCTTGCTGCTCCTGCGGGATCTCGCGCGACACCGCCGGCGCCTCAACGGGAACAGATGCATCGGCAGCAGCTTCCACCGCCTGGGGCACTTTCTTGCGAGGCGCGCGCTTGGTTGTGACAGCCGGCGCTGCGGTCTCGGCAAGTTCTGCGACATCAGGCGTCGACACTGGCGCTGCTGCAACGCCGCTCTCATCGGCATCGCCCTCGACCGCCTTCTTGCGGGGCGCGCGCTTGGGCTTGGCAATCGACACGACTTCGGCCGCATCAGACGCCACGGCAGCAGTGCCTTCGACGGGTTCGGCGGTCTTGGTTCGACGCACGCGTTTGGGTTTGACCACCTCTTCGGTGACCAGGGACGGTTCTTGAGGATCTTGCATGGGCACGTTTTCAGCGGTCATGATGCGGAAGGAAAGGAGGCGACATCGGAACCGGGCACTTCCACAGCACCTGTTTCGAGTTCGAGAATGGAGGTTTGATCAAGGCTGGGGCCAGCCTCAACGGAGGGGTCATCGGACAGCACCACATCGTCCAAACCAGGCAGCAAGCCTTGACTGACGGGCAAACCTTCCAACGTGGGCAGTTGCGCCAGCGACGCCAGCCCCAGGTCGTCCAGAAATTGCCGTGTGGTGGCAAACAAGGCCGGACGACCGGGTGCATCACGGTGGCCGATCACTTCGACCCAGCCCCGGTCTTCAAGCTGCTTGATGATGTTGGAGCTGACGGTAACGCCCCGGATGTCTTCGATGTCACCCCGGGTGACGGGTTGTTTGTAAGCGATGATGGCCAGCGTTTCGAGCGTCGCCCGTGTGTATCTGGGCGGTTTTTCAGGATTGAGTCGATCCAGATGGGCCTGCACCTCAGCACGGGTTTGAAAACGCCACCCCGATGCCAGTTCGCGCAATTCCACCCCACGTCCGGCCCACTGAGCGGAAAGTTTGTCGAGCATGCTGCGCACCGCGTCCGCAGACACGGTGTCATCGAACAACTGACGCATGTCCCGCACCGTCATGGGCTGACTGGCACACAGCAGTGCGGCTTCCAGGATGCGCTCGGCATCCTGAGGATCGAGGACTTCCATCTCTTCAATCGTGAAGGTGTGCGGCGTTCGCTCCTGGTGCGACGCCAACCAAATTAATGCCAGCGAAAGGCCTGGCTCAGAGGGACTCTTGTCAAGCCGGGTGCGCTACCGGATCGGGGGAGCGCACGGGCCTCAGTCAAAAACGGGGGCCATCGCAAGATGGCAATGACCGACAACATGTGAGGTTGGCGGTCGAACAGTCGCGCTTTTCTCAAAGCCACTGGAGTCAGGACTCAAAGCCCTGCATCTGAGGACGCATTATGCACCAGATGGCGCATTTTGTGCAGCAGCGTGCGCAGAGGCCTCCAGGGCCGCCCAAGCCTGGGCCATGTCTTCGGTCAAAGGTGCCTCAAAGCGCAGGGATTCCCCTGTGATCGGGTGATGAAAGGACAGTCGCGCCGCATGCAAGGCCTGTCGCGTCAAACCCAGGGCTGGAACGCCCCCATACAGCGCATCTGCCACCAACGGATGTCGGCGACTGCTCAAATGAACGCGTATCTGGTGCGTGCGCCCTGTGTGCAGCGTACACAGCACACCACTGAAG
The DNA here is from genome assembly GCA_964404335.1 of uncultured Aquabacterium sp. Lineage (GTDB taxonomy): Bacteria > Pseudomonadota > Gammaproteobacteria > Burkholderiales > Burkholderiaceae_C > Aquabacterium. The sequence continues at coordinate 36,064 of CAYOJR010000001.1, read as the reverse complement.
GAACGCGCCGGGCGCCGGTCATCGGCTTTCACACCGCTCTGGTCAGGAGCCCACTCGCCCCACAGCAGGCGCTTCACGTCGGTGCGGGCAGGTTTACCGGCCGGGACAACGGCCATGCGCACGCGGGTCACCGGGTCGCGGCCAATCGATGATTCGACGGTGAACGCCTCCGGGACCACGCCATGCACCAACGCCAGGTACTGACGACTGACCTCGCGCGCTGCAATGGCACGGCTCAGCGCCGTCACGGCCACCAGAGACTTGCCCACGACCATGAGCCCGCTGGTGTCCTTGTCCAGGCGGTGAACGATGCCAGCGCGTGGCAAATCGGCAGCGCCTGCATGATGGGCCAACAGTCCGTTCATCAGCGTGCCGGACCAGTTGCCTGCGGCAGGATGCACCACCAGACCGGCTGGCTTGTTGACGACAAGGAGGTGTTCGTCTTCAAAGACGATCTCAAGGCTCATGGGTTCAGGCACAAACGCCTGACTCTGCGCAGTGGGCCTGAGCACGACGCTCAGCAACTGCCCGAAGACCACCTTGCGCGAGGCCGATGTGATCGTCTGGCCGTTAACCTGCACGCAACCGTCTTCAATCAGGTTCTTGAGATGGCTGCGAGAGTATTCGGGCACGCAGGCGGCGAGGTAGGCATCCAACCGCTGGCCTTGCGCTGAGAGCGGCACCTCCAGCGTGCGCAACTCAGGCTGGCGCCCACCACCGCTTGCCTCATCAGATTCCTCAGTGCCCCAGTCGTCATCAGCCAGGCTTGAGAGCTCGTCATTTGAGAGCTCGTCGATGCCAGGATTGACAGGGGAGGAAAGAAGGGGCGATGCGGATGGACGAGCTCGGGCCATAGGGCAATCAAAACAGGGGTGAGCGCCAACAAGGGGCGCAGGGCTTCTATACTGCGCATTGTGGCGCCGTATGGCGTGACTGTGAGCGGACTCATCCGCAAGAAACTCAACGTGAAACTGCTGAAGAACACATCCTCAAGCTTCTGGACCCACCGCCAAGCCGGGTTGCTGGCATTGGCCTTGAGCGCTGCCCTGGCGGCATGCGGCACGGCGCCACAGGACGAGTACGCGAACATCAACTCTGACAAATTGTACGCAGATGCCAAGGAAGAACAGGCATCCGGCAATTTCGAGACCGCCGTCAAGATGCTGGAGAAAGTCGAAGCTCGCGCCTCCGGCACACTGCTGGCGCAGCAGGCGCAGTTGGATCTGGCCTACGCTTATTACCGCAGCGGTGAAAAGGCCTTGGCACTCGCCAAGCTGGAGCGCTTCATCCGCTTGCACCCAACCAGTCCGGCCATGGACTATGCCTACTATCTGCAGGGCCTGGTCAATTTCAATGAAGATCTGGGGCTGTTCGGCCGCCTGGCGCGCCAGGATCTGTCCGAGCGTGATCAACAGGCTTCGCGTGACGCCTACGAGTCTTTCAAACAGGTGGTGGATCGCTTCCCGGAGTCCAAATACGCGGAAGATGCCCGTCTGCGCATGAACCATGTGGTCAATTCTTTGGCCGCTGGCGAGGTGCACGTCGCTCGCTACTACCTGCGCCGTGGTGCCTATCTGGCCGCCGCCAACCGTGCTCAGCAGGCCATCAAGGACTATCCGCAGTCTCCTGCGATTGAAGAGGCGCTCTACATCATGTCTCGTGCCTACGACCAGCTTGGCTTGGTTCAGTTGCGCGATGACGCTGTGCGCGTGCTCAAGCAGAGCTTTCCACAGAGCGACTATGTGAGCGGTGATGCCCTGAAGGTCGAGACCAAACCCTGGTGGCAGCTCTGGTAAGCATCCCCGATGAGCGCTTAGTCAGCGTTGCTGGTGCCGCCCGAATGAAAGCCTGACAAGGTACCTTGATCATGCGCGGCGGCGCCGAGCGGGGGCACGTCAACCGGCTCTTCCACGGGTGCCACTTCAGCAGAAGGCTCCGCCAGGAGTTGCTGGCTCTGGATCTTGTGAATGAAGCGACGACTCCGGTCATACGGAAACACGTCGTGGACATAGCCCTCGCGGATGCGCTGCTGGTGCTGTTGCCAGAATTCCGGCTCCAGCAGGTCAGCGTGATGGCGCATGAAGATCTCGCGCACCCTCGGATCGCCCAACAGGAAGGGGCCAAAGGTCTCGGGGAACACGTCGCGCGGCCCGACCGAGTACCAGATCTCGCCCGACATCTCTTCTTCTTCGTTGCGTGGTGTGGGCACCTTGCGGAAGTTGCAGTCCGTGACGTACTCGATTTCGTCGTAATCGTAGAACACGACCTTGCCATTGCGGGTCACACCGAAGTTTTTCCACAGCATGTCGCCAGGGAAGATGTTGGCGGCCACCAGATCCTTGAGCGCGTTACCGTACTCGATGACGGCATGCTCCAGTGACTCGCCCTCTGCTTCCTGAATGTAGATGTTGAGCGGAATCATGCGGCGCTCGATGTAGAGGTGCTTGATGACGAGCACCTGCTCGTTCTCATCCTCTTCCACCACGCTGGGCGCAAATTTCTTGAGTTCCTCGATCAACTCGTCATCGAATCGATGGCGTGGGAAAGCCACATTGGTGAACTCGAGAGAGTCCGCCATGCGGCCGACCCGATCGTGCTGTTTCACGAGCCGATACTTGCCCATGATGCCTTCGCGCGTGATCTCCTTTTGCGGCGGGAAGTAATCCTTGATGACTTTGAAAACAAAAGGATAAGACGGCAGGTCGAACACGAGCATGACCATGCCCTTGATCCCTGGCGCGATGCGGAACTTGTCGCCAGAATGGCGCAAGTGGAAAAGGAAATCGCGATAGAACAGGTTCTTGCCGTGCTTTTGCAGACCCAGCGCGCTGTATAGCTCGGCGCGCGGCTTGCGCGGCATCAACGAGCGCAGAAACTGCACATAGGCAGACGGCACAGGCATGCGAACCATGAAATAGGCGCGCGCAAAACTGAACAGCGCCAGCAGATCGTCCTCGCCGAACAAGGCGGCATCAATGTAGAGCCTGCTCTTGGAGTTGTGGAGGATGGGGATGGCAAAGGGCAGACTGCGGAAACCGTTGACCATCTTGCCCACGATGTACGCACCCTTGTTGCGATAGAACAGCGAGGACAGCACCTGGATCTGAAAATTGGTGCGCAACCGAACGTGGCCGATCTGCTCAATGAGCGACTCATAAACGAGCCGGACGTCACGCTCCAGATCCTCAAAAGGCACCTGCAGATCGTAGTTCACAACAATCTGCTTGAGTGTATCCAGCAGATTCTCACGTGTTGGGTAATAGGCCCGGAATGTCCCATTACCGTCTTCTTCGTCATCGTCGATGTATTCGGTGGACACCGCCGGGCGCACGAAGATGAAGTCGTTGCGGAAATACTGACGGTCGAGAATTTTGATGGTGACCGAGTTGAAGAAGGTTTCCGCGAGTTCCGGTTGACGGTGACCGGTCAGCAAGCCAATGTAGAACAGCTTGATCTGGTGCCACACCTCCATGGGCAAGTTGCTGGCGCCGTACTCGCTTTCGAGCCGCTCAACGGCCTCTCGCACACGCAGGTCATAGAACTCGATACGGACACGCTGCGCGGTCTGCTGCCCGTGCCAGTCGGCCTCCTCGAAGCGTCGTTTGGACTGCGCGCTGGTTTCACTGAAGATCTTGTAGTGACGATCAAATCCATCCAGCAGCGCTCGCGCGATCTCGAAGACGCGCGGGTCGGTCAACTGCTCCGGAAACATCGCGCTGCGGTCCATTGGGTGCCTCACTTGGATGACAGGTCTGCCACAGCGGCTGTGTAACGCTCACGCAACTCGGCCACAGCCCGCTCAAAAGCGGGCATCACCTCATCGCTGCTCTTGATCGACATGCGCAAGTCTTTGATCAGACCATTCTGAAGGCCATACACCCAACCGTGAACCACGATCTCCTGGCCGCGCGCCCAGGCATCCTGAACCATGGTGGTCTGACACACATTGAAGCTCTGCTGCAGCACATTGAGTTCACACAGCGCGTCGTAACGCATCGGGCCTTCGGGAACCGTGAAAAGCCAATCGTGATGCGCGTTGCGGACGTCCTTGACGTGACGGATCCAGTTGTCCACGATGCCGATGCGCATGTCGTCCATCGCCGCACGCACACCACCGCACCCATAGTGCCCGACCACCATGATGTGCTTGACCTTGAGCATGTCAATGGCAAACTCCATCACCGACAGGCAATTGAGGTCGGAGTGCGCTACGACATTTGCCACATTGCGATGCACGAACATCTCGCCGGGGAGCACCCCGCAGATCTCGTTGGCGGGCACGCGACTGTCGCTGCAACCGATCCACAGGTACTCAGGTGACTGCTGCTGCTGCAAGCGCGAGAAAAAGCCTGGGGTGCGATGCTCGATATCACGTGCCCAGGCCCGATTGCTTTCAAATAGATGATCGAGGTTCATGATCCGAAGTTTAGACAGGCCGGTGGACAGAATACAGGACGGCCCCACCCTTTGGTCGGACATCAAGGCTGCGTCCTGGCGTCACAATTGAATCCCTGGCTGTACCGCACACGGAAGGATGCTTGAGATGGCTGTTTCTTCGAACGAGCACCCTGTTCTGAACTACCCATGGTCGGACACCCTGCCCGCCCGCGGTGAGTTGCTCACTTTGCGTCCAGGCCTGCACTGGATACGAATGCCCTTGCCTTTTGCGTTGAACCACATCAATCTGTGGGCGCTTGACGATGCTCAGGCAGGCGTGGGCGGCTGGACTGTCGTGGATGCGGGCGTTGCCACCGAAGCCATTCGGACACTCTGGCAGACACTGTGGGCCGGCCCGATGGCAGGTAAACCGCTCACCCGCATGTTGGTAACCCACATGCACCCTGATCATGTCGGCAATGCGCAGTGGTTGATTGACCATTTCAGCGGCACGCAACCGGCACGCTTGTGGATGAGTGCCACAGATCATCTGGCCGCCATGTTGGCCTGTCGAGAGACCAGTGGCTACGGCGGCGACCGGGCGGCAAACTACTTTCTGAGTCACGGCCTCCACCACCCGGAAGGCATGGCCAAGATCCGCGAGCGAGGCGGCTACTATGCGTCCATGGTACCCAGCGTGCCATACGCCTACCACCGACTGATGGATGGCATGCATTTGCAGATTGGCGAGCGCGACTGGGTCTGCATGGCGGGATACGGGCATGCGCCTGAGCACATCGCCCTGTACAACGAGCACGATGGCTTGCTGATTTCCGGAGACATGCTGCTGCCCCGGATCTCAACCAATGTGAGCGTGACCGACATGGAGCCCGAGGCAGATGCGCTGGGGCTGTTTCTCAGTTCGCTGGATCGGATGGCAGACCTGCCCAAGGACACACTCGCCCTGCCCTCACACGGTCAGCCTTTCACCGGCATCCACACCCGCATTCAGCAATTGAAGGCCCACCACCGCGATCGCCTGGATGACGTCATGGGTGCATGCCGCCAGGGGCCGCGCACGGCCGCCGAGATGCTGCCCATCCTGTTCCAGCGTCCACTCGACCTGCACCAGACCACGTTTGCGATGGGCGAAGCGGTGGCCCACCTCAATCATTTGTGGCATCGGGGCCTGCTGCGTCGGGAGCAAGACGAGCAAGGCGTCTGGCGGTTCGAAATCTGTTGAAACCAGTCACTCAATCCGGCAAAACTGCGTGGCGCAACTGCTCCCGCGCCATCTCGTAGTCAGGCATGACAGATCGCACCACAGCCCAAAACCGAGGACTGTGGTTCATTTCATGCAGATGCGCCAACTCATGCGCGACCACGTAGTCAATGACGGCTGGATTGAAATGAATGAGACGCCAGTGAAGACGAATGGATCCGTCGGCACTGGCGCTGCCCCAACGGGTGCGTGCCGAAGACAAGGCGATGCGCGTGACACGGACGCGCAAACGTTCGGCGTAGTCCTGCACACGCACACTAAAATGAGCACGTGCGTACTGACGCATCCAGCTCAACACCGTGTCGCGAATCTTGTCTGGCGTAGCGTCTTGCGGCAACCCCACATGCAAGGCACGCTGCGCCACACCGGGCAAACCAGCCTGCAATTCATGTCCCTCTCGCAATTGGGGCACACGCAAACCTGGCTCCAGAACGACGACGATGGACTCACCCAGGAAGGGCACACTGGCACCCTCGCACCATTCGATGCGCGCAGCCAGTTGACGATGCGCCCGCTCCCGCTGCTCGCCCAGCTTTTTACAGATCCACCGCTCCTTGGCGCGCAAGGCGGTTTCAATATCGGCCCACGCCACCCAGCGCGGCGCCCGCACCGTCAGCCCCTCAACGCCGACCACCATGCCAATGCTGCGCCGCCGGGCACGCTGCACAGCGTATGCCACCACCGCCTTGCCCAGCAGGATCTCTCGCTCCGCCGCAGGATGACGAAAGTAGGCCACTGCCTGGCATTCACGCGGTGTGGCCAAGGGCGCATCATCGCGCGCTGAATCATGGGCATCGGCCTCACCCCACAAACCCAATTGTGCAGAGTGAAGGTAGCTCAACTGAGCTCTCCGGTGTGCGTGGACACAGGGCTGTCTTCGCCTTGCACACGTCGCTCGCGCAGGATGAGGTAATCCGCAAATGCCGACAGGTCGGGGTGAATGGTCAACCCCGGCACCTGCTGGCGCAAGGCCTGCAGTTCCACATCAGGCATCGTGGCGGCCTGCCCGGTGCGCACCAGATGAGGTTCACACCCCACCGATTGAGCCGCCAGCACATCACGCGGCAGATCCCCCACCATCGGGACCCCATCCAGGTGCCGCCCGAAACGCTGACCAATCATGTTGAACAACCCCGGCATCGGCTTGCGGCAGGTGCAATGGTCTTCAGGGGTGTGCGGACAGAAAAACACCGCCTCCACGCGCCCACCGACCCGCGCCAACAATTGATTCATCTTGGCATGCATGCCGTTGAGGGCCACCATGTCAAACAAACCCCGACCGATGCCAGACTGGTTGGTGGCGACAACCACATGCCAGCCCGCATGATTGAGCCGTGCGATCGCCTCCAGCGCCCCGGGCAACGGCACCCACTCCTCGGGCGACTTGATGTAGTCCTCCCGTTCGTGGTTGATGGTGCCGTCGCGGTCGAGGATGACGAGTTTCATGGCCTCTCCGGGTTGATGGTGGCTGCGCCCGCTCAGATCAAGCCGCCAGTCTCGAAATGTCTGCGACCTGGTTCATGGCCTGATGCAAGGTGGCCAGCAAACCCAGGCGGTTGGCCTTCAGAGCCGCATCCTCGGCGTTGACCATGACGCCATCGAAGAAGGCGTCGACCGGGGTACGCAACGCAGCCAAAGCCTGCAAAGACGCAGTGTAGTCACCTTGCTCGAACGCGGTCTGCGCCTGCGGTGCCACGGTTTGCAGCGCGGCATAGAGGGCCTGCTCGGCGGCTTCCTGCAGCAGCGCTTCGTCCACCTTGGCCTCGACCTCGGTGTCAGCCTTCTTGAGGATGTTGCCGACGCGTTTGTTGGCGGCTGCCAGGGCCGTGGCCTCGGGCAGCGCGGCAAAGGCACGCACGGCCGCCAGGCGACGTGGCACTTCACCCAGACGGGCCGGCTGCAACGCCAGCACAGCATCGACCTCCTGGGCGCTGTAGCCTTGCTCGCGCAGCGACACGGCCAAGCGGTCGGAGAAGAACACCAACAGGTGCTCAGCCGGGTTGCTGATCAGCTCGCCAAAAGGCGGCAGCACGGCTTCGATCAGAGCTGGCAGCTCCAGCGGCAGGTTCTTCTCGATCAGGATGCGGATCACGCCCAACGCATGGCGACGCAGCGCGAACGGGTCCTTGTCGCCCGTGGGCAACTGACCGATGCCGAACAGACCGACCAGGGTTTCGAGCTTGTCGGCGAGGGCCACAACGGTGCCCGTGTTGTTGCGTGGCAGCGCATCACCGGCAAAGCGGGGCTTGTAGTGGTCTTCGATGGCAATGGCCACGCCGTCGCGCAAGCCCTCGTGGCGGGCGTAGTAGCCGCCCATGATGCCTTGCAGCTCGGGGAACTCGCCAACCATGTCGGTCAGCAGATCGGTCTTGGCCAGCAGCGCCGCCTGCTGGGCCTTGCTGTCGAGCACGTCAAAGTGGTCCTTGACATCTGCCGTGTAAGGCAGCGTACCCAGGCTCAACTGGCTGACGATGGCGTGGGCAATCGCGCGCACGCGCTCGGCACGTTCACCCTGGGTCCCCAGCTTGCCGTGGTAGACGACCTTGTTGAGACCCGGAACGCGCGATTCCAGGGTCTTCTTGCGGTCCTGATCGAAGAAGAACTTGGCATCGGCCAGGCGCGGGCGCACCACGCGCTCGTTGCCGCCGATCACCGCGCTCGGGTCGGCTGGGCTGATGTTGCTGACGATCAGGAACTGGTTGCTCAGCTTGCCCGAGGCGTCCAGCAGCGGGAAGTACTTCTGATTGGCCTTCATCGTCAGAATCAGGCACTCTTGCGGCACGTCCAGGAAGGCCTCTTCGAAACGACCGGTCAGCACGTTCGGGCGCTCGACCAGAGCCGTCACTTCGTCCAGCAGCGCTTCGTCTTCAATGGGATGCAGGCCGTTGCCCGCCTGGGCCGCCGCTGCGTTCAACTGACGCACGATCTCGGCACGGCGCTCGGCGAAGCTGGCAATCACGGCCCCTTCGTGCTGCAGTTGCTCGGCGTAGGTGTCGGCAGTCTTCAGGATGACCGGGCTGACACGGGCTTCAAAACGATGCCCCTGCGTGGTGCGACCCGATTTCAGGCCCAGCACCGACAACGGCACTTCCTGCTCGCCATGCAGCGCGACCAGGCCATGGGCCGGACGCACGAAGTTCACGCTGGTCCACCCGGGCTGGAAGCCGGCACCCTCGCCTTGCTCCAGCTGGTAGGTCATGACCTTGGGGATTGGCAGCTTGGCCAGGCTGTCATCCAAAGCTTTTTGCAGGCCCTCGGCCAGCGTGGCACCGGGCTTGACGCTGTCGAGGAACAAGGCTTCGGCTTTGCCATCCGGGGCGCGCTTGAGCTGCGGCACCACCTCGGCACCCAGGCCCATCGACGACAGCTTCTTGAGCAGGGCCGGCGTGGCCTGACCGTTGGCGTCCAGCGCCACGCTCACCGGCATCAGCTTTTGCTGCACAGCCTGGTCGGCCGCCTTGGCGGCCACCGAGGTCACATGCACAGCCAAGCGGCGCGGCGACGCAAACGGCGTGACCACGGCCTCGGCCGGGGCCAGGCCCTGGGCCTTGAGGCTGTCGGCCAGCACGGAGGCGAACGATTCGCCCAGCTTCTTGAGTGCTTTGGGGGGCAGCTCTTCTACAAACAGTTCAACCAGGAGGTTGGCGGTGCTCATGCTCAGGCTGCTTTCTTGTTCAGTTGTTCAATGACTTCGTCAGCCCAGGCCTTGGGGGCCATCGGGAAGCCCAGGCGGGCGCGGCTGTCGAGGTAGCTGGCCGCCACGGAGCGGGCCAGGTTGCGGATGCGACCGATGTAGGCCGCGCGCTCGGTCACCGAGATGGCGCCCCGGGCATCCAGCAGGTTGAAGGTGTGCGCGGCCTTGAGCACCTGCTCGTAGGCCGGCAGAGCCAGTTGCTGCTCCATCAGGTACTTGGCCTGCTTTTCATGGCTGTTGAAGGCCGGCAGCAGGAACTCGACGTCGCTGTGCTCGAAGTTGTAGGCCGACTGCTCCACCTCGTTCTGGTGGAAGACGTCACCGTACTTCACGCCTGGGGCATACTCCAGGTCGTACACGCTTTCCTTGCCCTGCAGGTACATGGCCAGGCGCTCCAGACCATAAGTGATCTCGCCGGTGATGGGCTTGCAGTCAATGCCGCCGACCTGCTGGAAGTAGGTGAACTGCGTCACTTCCATGCCGTTGAGCCACACTTCCCAACCCAGTCCCCAGGCGCCCAGCGTGGGGTTCTCCCAGTCGTCTTCCACAAAACGGATGTCGTTTTGCTTGAGGTCGAAGCCCAAGGCTTCCAGCGAGCCCAGGTAGAGCTCCAGGATGTTGGCCGGTGCGGGCTTGAGCACCACCTGGAATTGGTAATAGTGCTGCAGGCGGTTGGGGTTCTCGCCGTAGCGGCCGTCCTTGGGGCGGCGGCTGGGCTGCACATAAGCGGCCTTCCAGGGCTCCGGGCCCAGGGCGCGCAAGAAGGTGGCGGTGTGACTCGTTCCCGCGCCCACTTCCATGTCGTAGGGTTGCAGAAGCGTACAGCCCTGGGCATCCCAGTAGCTTTGCAAACGCAGAATCAATTGCTGGAAAGTCAGCATGTTGTTGCCTTGTTGGGTGCGCCGCGCCGCAGGGGCCGCAGCGTCACCAGGGGTGTCATGGATGTATGGCCTTGCGCCCTGCCCTGCAAACAGACAAAGCGCAAAAGCCCGATTCTATTAAATGCCAACGCGGTCAACCCGCCGCTGGCCCCAGATTGCCGTGGCACACACCCACAGCAGGCCGAAGCCGATCAGGGGCCACAGGCCCCATCGCCCGGCCCACCACGCATACGGTGTGACACCGCTCATGCCCTGCACCTCGGCCTGAAGGCTGCCGCGGGTGTTGGGCGCCATGCGAGCCGTGACCTCACCTTGGTGATCGATCACGACGGTGGCGCCGGTGTTGGTGGCCCGGAGGGTGGGCAGTTGAAACTCCAGAGATCGCAGGCGGGCAATCTGCAAATGCTGGTGAATCGCCACGGATTCACCAAACCAGGCCAGATTGCTGACGTTGGCCAAAATGGTGGGCGCCTGATCGGCTTGTACGAAACGGGCAGCAATTTCCTCGCCAAACAAGTCCTCGTAGCAGATGTTGGGCGCGACCCGTTGCCCCTTCACCTCAAATGACGGCGCGGCCAGTGGGCCACGCGAAAAATCACCCAGAGGAATGTTCATCATCCGCACGAACCAGCGAAACCCCGTGGGGATGAATTCACCGAATGGCACCAGATGATGCTTGTCATAGCGGTACATCTGCTCAGGCAGCTTCGCCGTATGGGATGAAAAGCCCACCACGGAATTGGTATAGCCCGCAGCAAAGTCACCCAGGGGGACGCCAATCAGGGCATGACGCCCCTCTTGAGAAAATGCCGACCAAAGCTGTTCCCAATAGCCTTCGGGCAACTGCGTGGGCAGCAGCGGTATGGCTGTTTCCGGTGCAACCACCAGATCACCAGGCGCAGCCCGCAACTGCTCGGCGTGCCACACCAGCATGTCAAGCTGCAACTCGGCACTGAATTTTTCATCCTGAGGGACATTGCCCTGCAGCAAGGTCACTTGCAGTGCTTGCGCCACTGGGCGGGTGTACTGAACACCTCCCCACAGCGCCCCCGTCACGAACAACAAGAACACGCACGCGGCTGGCAGCCAGCGCCCAACCCCACCGCTCCGCCCATACTGGAACGACCACCAGGCCCAGGCACACAAAGTGGCCCACACCCAGCCCATGCCGTACACACCCACCCAGGGTGCCAGGTGCTGGAGCGGCGTGTCGAGCAGGCCATAGCCACTCGCACCCCACGGAAAACCGGTCACGATCAGGGCCCGTGCCACCTCCGCCAGCATCCACAGCGCCCCAAACAAACCGGCATCCAGCCAGATCACCCCGGTACGCCAACGCCCCCACGCCCAGCCTGCCAGGGCCAGATACAGGGACAAAGTGGCACACAGCAAGCCCACCGCCAAGACAGCCATCCAGGCGGGCAAACCGCCATAGTGGTGCAGGCTGACAAACGTCCAACCCGTGGCCCCCACCAACCAGACCGTGCCATACAGCCAGCACAGCACCGCCGCGCCACGAGCCGAAGATTGCAGCGCCAACGTGCGCAGCAGAATCAGCAGCGCCAATGTCTGCAGCACCATCGGAGCCATGGCCCCCAGATGGGCAGACCACGGGGCCAACGAGAACGCATGCACTGCGCCCCCGATCAAACCGCCTAGCCCGCTGCGAACCCCGACCTTCGGTGCGGTCATCATCCTGCGTCGACAGCCTGAACCGAGTCAGGGGTCCGCGTGACCTTGAACCAACGCACGGCACCACCACGCGCCAGCATCACGAAGAAGTGCAGACCACCGACATCCACCGACTCGCCACGCCGGGGCACCCGACCGAGTTCATGCGCCACGAGGCCACCAATGGTTTCGAACTCATCATCTGGCAACTGAACGCCAAACACCTCGTTGACCGCCTCGATCAAGGCATCGCCTGCCACGCGCTGACTGCCGTCGGCCAGGGTGAAAATGCTCGATTGCCGGTCTTCTTCGTCGAACTCGTCTTCAATTTCACCAACGATCTCTTCGAGCACGTCTTCGATCGTCACCAAGCCTGAGGTCATGCCGAACTCGTCGATCGCGATGGCCAGATGGCTGCGATTGGAGCGAAACTCCCGCAGCAACTCATTGAGGCCCTTCGACTCAGGCACAAACACCGCCGGCCGCAACAAAGTTCGCAGATTCAAATCGGGGGCCCGCTGCAGCTTCAGCAGGTCCTTGGACATGAGCACGCCAATGATGTTATCTCGCTCGCCTTCATACACTGGAAAGCGGGAATGCCCATCTTCGATGATCTGCGCCAACAACTCTTCGTAGGGCGCATCAATGTCGAGCATGTCCATGCGGCGCACGGGCACCATCACATCGGCAACCGTCATGCCCGCCATGCGGATGACGCCTTCCAGCATCACCCGCGATTCGGGCTCGATCAGCTCGCGATGCTCGGCATCGGCCAGGGTTTCGATCAGTTCAGCCGTTGTGTCGGGGCCCGGAGAGAGGAACTCCACCAGGCGAACAAACAGGCTGCGATGGTCTCTGTCATGACGCTGGACAGAAGATTGGGGTCGGTCGCCTCGCGGCGGGCGACTGGGAGGGGAATCGGACACAGGAGCGGTGTCGTGGTTGATATGCTGCAAGAATACCCGATGGGCGCGAGAATTCCGCCACAGACCCACGCATTCCTGCCCCTGCATCCGGGGCGTCAAGACTACACTGAGCCCATGAGCCTGATTCCCGTCACCATCCTCACCGGTTTCCTCGGCAGCGGCAAGACCACGCTGCTCAAACGCGTCCTGACCGAAGCCCACGGCCAGCGCATCGCCGTAATTGAAAACGAGTTCGGCGAGGAAAACATCGACAACGAGATCCTGGTGGCCGACACCGAAGAGCACATCGTTCAGATGAGCAATGGCTGCGTCTGCTGCACCATCCGCGAAGACCTGCGCGAAACGCTGGCGGATCTGTCCAAGCAGCGCAAGGCTGGCACCCTGAACTTCGAGCGCGTCGTGATCGAGACCACCGGCGTGGCAGACCCTGGCCCGGTCGCGCAAACCTTCTTCATGGACGACGAGATTGCCGAGCTCTACCTGCTCGACTCCATTCTGACTCTGGTGGATGCCAAGCACGGCAACCAGCAGCTCGACCAACGCCAGGAGGCGCGTCGTCAGGTGGGGTTTGCCGACCAGATCTTCCTCAGCAAGACAGATCTGGTCAGCGAAGAAGAAGCCAACGACCTCGCACACCGCATCAAGCACATGAACCCGCGCGCCCCTCAAAAGCGCGTGCATTTCGGTGAAGTGCCCATTGCCGAGGTGTTTGACCTCAAGGGTTTCAACCTCAACGCCAAGCTCGACATCGATCCCGACTTCCTGAAGGAAGACACCCATCATGGGCATGGGCATAAACACGAACACAAGCACGATCACAGTTGCGGTCACGATCACGCCCACGGCGAAACCTGCAACCACCCACACCATCACGCCCACGACGATGACGTGAAGTCCTTTGTCTACAAATCCCACAAGCCCTTCAACGCCACCAAGCTGGAAGACTTTCTGGGTTCGATGGTGCAGATTTATGGTCCACGAATGTTGCGCTACAAAGGCGTCTTGCACGTCTCCGGCATGGACCGCAAAGTGGTTTTCCAGGGGGTACACCAACTCATGGGCAGCGATGTCGGCCCGAAATGGGCTGCCGGTGAGGCCAAAGTCAGCAAAATGGTGTTCATTGGCATCGAATTGCCCCAGGACCTCTTCAAGGCAGGTCTGGATCAGTGCCTCGCGTAACGTCTGCGAACACTTGAGGGATAGTATGGTGAAATCTGCCATCAAGCATCGCTACAATCCGCGCGCTTCCTGTCAGGATCTTTCCTGCTCGGTAGCCAACTCGCCGGCCTTGCAACGCCGCTGCCACGTCCGTGGCCTCAGGACGCTCGTCGTCGTACATCAGTCCATCACAGAACATGTCCACTAACGCCACCAAGGTTGACCCCAAACTCGCCAACGCCTGGAAGAACAAAGCTGGTCGTGACCTGACCCAAGCCGAGTTGCTGGCCATGCCTGAGTCGGAGTACATGAACGACAAGCAGCTTGAGTTCTTCCGCGCTGTACTGGAAGCGCAGAAGGCAGACCTGCTGTCGAACGCCGGAGAAACCACAGAGCACCTGCGCGAAGACACGTCCATCGTGCCCGATCCCGCCGACCGGGCGACGATCGAAGAAGAGCACGCCCTCGAGTTGCGCACCCGCGACCGTGAGCGCAAGTTGCTCAAGAAAATTTCGCAATCCATCGCCCGCATTGAATCGGGTGAATATGGCTTTTGTGACGAAACCGGTGAACCCATCGGCCTGGGGCGTCTTCTGGCCCGCCCGACCGCTACTTTGTCGCTGGAAGCGCAACAACGTCGCGAACTCAAGCAAAAGATGTTCGGCGACTGAGAACAGAGCGCACCCGGTAGTGAGCAGGAAGGGCATACTCGCATCATGAGCAAGGAAACCGGTGGTTTTTTCCGCAAGGTGGTGCGTTTCGTCGCCAACCCGACGACCGAATGGTCCTCGTTGGACACGCAAGAAGCCGAAGCGGGTGAAAGCGAGTACGCCAAGTCTGAAATCAAGGCGATGATCGAGCGCAAGCGGCGCAATGATTTCGTGCGCAAGCGCGAGTTCGACATGCTGCGCAAAATCCGTCGCGAGGGACTCAGCCCAGACGCAGCCCTGGCCCTCAATACCCCTTCCAACCTTGACCCGGACTCCCGCCCGCACACCAACGGCGCACCGTCAGACATTGCAGTCAAGGCCAAGATCGACGAAATCGAGCAGCAAATGGTGGGCGCAGGTAGCCCGCGCAGCCCTCAGCGTCCTCCGGTTCACGTCCCGACATTGCCTCTGGATTTTGATTTACCGGAAGCCACAGCCGAGACATCCACCCAGGCTGCCGGGCTGACTGCTGCGGGCGCAAGCAGTTCAACATCTCTGCCCCCCGTGGCTGGTGTTGCTGCTTCAGGCGCAGCAACACCCCCTCCCCCCTCGATTTCTGGGCTTGCGGCCAGCGGTTTCATGCCGCAACAAGACTTCCACGTGGCCGAGATGGTCCACGATCCGGAACTCGACGAGGCTGTCATCGCATTTGCCAATGCCGATTTCGACCAGTGTGAGCGCTGCCTGCATGATCTGATTCAACCAGGTGCAGCTCGTTACGATCACACTGAAACCTGGATGGCGTTGTTTGATTTCTATCGCGCCCTGGATTTGCCGCAACAGTTTGACAATCTGGCTGTCACCTTTGCCCAAAAATTCGGCCTCTCGGCTCCGCAGTGGTATTCCTTGCCTGACAAGGTGGCCCAGTTCCTGGCCCAGCAAAAAGCAGCGACTGAAACCCCGCCTACCCAGACAAAATCGGCTGAGGCTTCGGAAACAGAACAAGACATCCCTGCAGCTGCCATCGAGCCCACTCACGGTTGGATTGCACCCGCAGAAATTGACGGGGACGCCGTTGCGCAATTGCGCACCGAGATTCTGCAACTGCCACGCCCGTGGGTGTTGGACTGGGGCAAGGTCGTCAACCTCACCCCCGAAGGCGCTGACCATCTGGGGCAACTGATTCGTCAATGGGCGCGTGAACCCATTGAGCTTCATTGGTTGGGCGTTGACAACCTGATCAACGTGTTGGGCGACCTCGCCCCCACAGGCAGCCGCAGCGTCGATCCGGCTTACTGGATGCTGCACTTGGATGTGCTGCGGATGTGCAATAACCCCATTCAGTTCGATGAGGTGGCGATCGACTACTGCGTCACTTACGAGCTTTCGCCACCATCCTGGGAACCGACAACCTGCAAGGTGCGCCTGAGCAGTGACGGCCTCAGCCCGCAGACATGCCCGCTGACACATGTCTCCAAAGTCACAACCAGTTTCGTCGAGTCTCAGTTCCACAACGAAGTCGAGTTTGTGCAGGTGGCGGCCTTGAATCTGTCGGGGCAACTTGTCGGGGACATCAGCGCAACACTGACTCAGCTGGACAGCCAGCTCGGGGCCAGCGTATCGCTGGAAGTGGACTGCCAGCACCTGCTGCGCGTGGACTTCATCGCCGCAGGCGACCTCCTCAACTGGGTGCTGGCACGGCGCGGCGAAAACCGCATCGTGATCTTCAACAACCCACACCGCCTCATTGCCCTGTTCTTCGGCGCGATGGGCATCAACGAGCACGCTCACGTCAAACTTCAGACAGTTTGACGGGGGAGCTGGCCGGTGCGGCTTTTGCACCGGCTTCACCTTGAATATCCGGAACCTGACCGCATGTAACGCAGTTCACAGAACTCCGCTACCGCGTCATGGACTCCTATCACGGCACCACCATCGTCAGCATCCGGCGTAAGACCCCCACGGGCTGGCAAGTCGCCATGGGCGGCGATGGCCAGGTCACCCTGGGCCACATCGTCGTCAAAGCCACGGCCCGCAAGGTGCGCCGCCTCTACCGTGACCAAGTGCTGGCCGGTTTTGCAGGCGCCACCGCCGACGCTTTCACCCTGTTCGAGCGTTTCGAGTCCAAGCTGGAAAAGCACCAGGGCCACCTGACCCGTGCGGCGGTCGAGCTGACCCGCGACTGGCGCACCGACCGCGTGCTGCGCAAGCTCGAAGCCATGCTGGCCGTGGCCGACCGCGAAACCTCCCTGATCATCACCGGCAATGGCGACGTGCTGGAGCCGGAGCACGGCATCATCGCCATCGGGTCGGGCGGCGCCTACGCGCAGGCCGCCGCGCGAGCCCTGGCGGCGAACACCGAACTGGATGCGGCCGTCATGGTCAAGAAGTCGCTGGAGATTGCCGGCGACCTGTGCATCTACACCAACCAGAACCACATCATCGAAACGCTGGGCTGAGCACACCATGACCATGACACCCCGAGAAATCGTCAGCGAACTCGATCGCCACATCATTGGCCAGCACGATGCCAAGCGCGCCGTCGCCATCGCCCTGCGCAACCGCTGGCGCCGCCAGCAGGTCGACAACCAGTTGCGCGGTGAAATCACCCCCAAGAACATCCTGATGATCGGCCCCACCGGCGTGGGCAAGACCGAGATCGCCCGCCGCCTGGCCAAGCTGGCCGACGCGCCCTTCATCAAGGTCGAGGCCACCAAGTTCACCGAAGTGGGCTACGTGGGCAAGGACGTCGACACCATCATCCGTGACCTGGTCGAAAGCGCCGTCAAGCAGGAGCGCACCCATCAGATGCAGGCCCAACGCGCCCGCGCCGAGGATGCCGCCGAAGACCGCATCCTCGACGTGCTGGTGCCACCGCCGCGCACCGAGCTGGGCAGCGCACCGGCGGCGGACAACACCGCCCGCCAGGTGATGCGCAAGCGTCTGCGCGAAGGCTCGCTCGACGACAAGGAAATCGAGATCGAACTGAGCGACGCCAAGGCCCCGGCCGTCGAGATCATGAGCCCGGCTGGCATGGAAGACATGGCCGAGCAGCTGCGTGGCATGTTCTCGCAGATCGGGCAGCAAAACCGCAAGTCACGCAAGGTGACGGTGGCCGAAGCCCGCGCCCAGTTGATCGAGGAAGAGGCCGCCAAGCTGCTCAACGAAGACGACCTTCGCGCCAAGGCGCTGGAGCGTGCCGAGCAAAACGGCATCGTCTTCATTGACGAGATCGACAAGGTGGCCAGCCGTAACGCCGAGGGCAGCGGCGCCGAGGTGTCGCGTCAGGGCGTGCAGCGCGATCTGCTGCCGCTGGTCGAAGGCACCACGGTCAAGACCAAGTACGGCATGGTCAAGACCGACCACATCCTCTTCATCGCCTCGGGGGCCTTCCACCTCAGCAAGCCCAGCGACCTGATCCCGGAATTGCAGGGACGCTTTCCGATCCGCGTCGAGCTGTCCTCGCTGTCGGTGGGTGACTTCGAAGCCATCCTGACCCAGCCCACGGCCAGCCTGATCAAGCAATATCAGGCCCTGCTGTCGGCCGAAGGGGTGACGCTGGAGTTCACACCAGAGGCCATTCAACGCCTGGCGCAGATCGCCTTCGAGGTCAATGAGCGCACCGAGAACATCGGCGCCCGCCGCCTGTCCACGGTGATGGAGCGCCTGCTTGATGACCTGTCCTTCCAGGCACCCGACCTGAGCGGCCAGACGCATGTGGTCGATGCGGCCGAGGTCGATCGTCGCCTGGGCGAACTCGCCCGCAACGAAGACCTCTCGCGCTTCATTCTTTGAGCGCCGACGCCAGCGTCAGCAGGCCCTCGAAAATCAGGTTTTCCACCACGAGGGCCGGCCACTCGATTACGTCCTGAGACAGGCGCGAGACCGCGCCACCCGACATGATCAACAGCGGATCACGGCCGGTGTGCGTGCGCAGACGCCGCAGGCTGCGCTCGATGGCGCCGGCAATCGCATCGGTGCCACCGCTCATCAAGGCGTCGCTGGTGTTGGTCGGAAAGTCTCGCACCTCGCCAGTCGGCACCTTCAGGCCCGCAGTGCCACTTTCCAGGGCGCGGTACATCAGGCCGAAGCCCGGCAGGATCAAACCACCCAGAAAGCGCCCGTCGGCATCCACCGCATCGACGGTCACGGCCGTGCCCACCATCACCGCCAACACGGGCGGCGTGTCGACCGGGTACAGGTGCACGGCGTGTCGACGCGCCCCGATGATGGCCGCCCAACGGTCCGAGCCCAGGCGCTGAGGGTGCTCGTAGCTGTTGATCACGCCGCCGGCCTGCTGGCTGGACGACACCCAGCGGGGCTGAATCCCCCAGCCTTCGACCAATTGCTCTTCCACCCGACGCTTGATGGCCTCGCCGGCCACCACGCAGCCCAACATGGCGGTGGGCTTGTGCATCAGGTTCTTCCAGTACAGATCCCAGAGGTAATCGATGTCCTCCAGCACCACGGCACCGTGCGCCAACAATTCGGAGCCTGGCGCGGGTGTCGCGTACAGGCCCCACTTCAGGCGCGTATTGCCTATGTCAATAACCAGAAAGGACATGCATCTGTCTCGCAGAAGTAGGAACCCTGAACTCAAAGGAGCCGTCATTCTGCGCCATGTCCCCCTGCCTCGGTGGAGGGCGGTGGCAATCAGCGCACAACACGACACAAATTCAGACACTTTCACGGGAAAACCCGGTGATAACCCCATGAATACACGCATCGACATCGGATCACAATCCGTGGCACCTGTATGTTGCCGGGCCGACGCTCGGCGTTTTTCCCCGGAGACCCCATGAAATCCTTCGCCCGCGCCCTGATCCTGAGCACCGCCTTGGCTGCTGCACTGCCAGCCATGGCCGTCGAAATCAAAGGCGCCAAGTTCGGTGACACCTACCAGGTTGCCAACCAGTCCCTGCAATTGAATGGCGCGGGTGTTCGCGTCAAGATGATTTTCGACGTCTACGCAGCCGGTCTGTACGTGACCAAAAAAGACAAGAGCGCTGCGGGCATCATCTCGCAGTCGGGTGCCAAGGGCATGCAAATGGTTCTGTTGCGTAACCTGACCGGAGAAGAATTCGCCGAGGCCATGATCGCAGGCTTTGAAAAGAACCACAGCGATGCTGAAATGACCAAGTTCAAGCCCCGCATCGACGAACTGCTGAGCCTGATGAAGAGCTTTGGCTCTGTCAAAAAGGGCACCACCATTCACATGAATCTCGTGCCGGGCTCGGGCCTGCGCGTGCTGGTGGACGGTGCTCAGAAGGGTCGCGACATTGCTGGTGACGACTTCTACAACGCCCTGCTGAAGATTTGGTTGGGCAACTCGCCTGTGGACAGCGAACTGAAACAGGCTCTGCTCGGCGGCTGATGCCTGTTCAGCCCTCTTTTGCGGCTGAATAATACCGTTGTCAATTGTTGACAAGCAGGGACTCAACCCAGCTTGTCAACATGCGAAAAACAGGAGATAAGGGGACATGGTGTTGGCCTGAGGTTTACCATGATCGACTCCCCCTTGCCTACCTTGCCTGCCTGGGTCAATGCCTTGGCAAACGCAGAAATGCCGGTTCTCCCCCATACGGTGGCAGAGTTGCGGCAGTTGAGTGAGATTGAAGAAGCACACGGCAACGTCGATGCCAGCATGCTGGTCAATTCGATCGGCACCGATCCACTCATGACCCTGAAAGTGCTGGCGCATGTCTCGCGCTTTTGCACACGCCTGAGCGTCGAACCGCCGGAAACACTCACCGGTGCCATCGTGATGCTGGGCATCGAACCATTTTTCAATGCGTTCAGCAACGTTCCGACCATCATCGACTGGCTAGACACCAGGCCCGATGCCGTCAGCGGACTGCTCAAGGTCATCACACGCGCACGGCGCAGCGCCAACCTCGCGATGCACTTCGCCATCCGTCGACAGGATGAAGACGCAGCCGTCGTGTACCAGGCGGCCTTGCTGCATGACTTTGCTGAAATGCTGCTGTGGTGTCATGCGCCCTCACTGGCCCAAGAGATCGCAGAGCGGCTGCAAGGAGACCACACGCTGCGCTCGTCCGCTGTGCAGAAAGTGGTGTTGGGCACACCGTTGAGCGCCATCGCGAATGAATTGATGCGGGTTTGGCAATTGCCAGACTTGCTGGTCAAGTGCACCGACGACCGTCGCACACAAGACCCCCAGGTGCGCAGCGTGATTCTCGCCGTTCAGATTGCACGACACACCCAACATGGTTGGGAAGCGCCACATGCGCAAGCAGCACTGCACGACGATGTTGAAGAAGTGGCGCGGTTGCTGACACTTTCTCCTGAAGCAGCGCAACGGTTGCTGAGAGCGCTCGACAGCTGAGCGCCCCCGCCGCAACAAGGCGGATCAGCGGATGCTGACCGTTTCGCGCATGGCTTGCACCATTCCAGCACCAATGGACGCCCCGAATCGCTTGGCCAGACGCTCGGCCAGATTCTCTTTCTGGGTGTAGTCGATGATGTCTTCGGCCTTCATGTCCTCGCGGGCCACCTGATCGAGGCTGCCCAGTTTGTCAGCCAAACCCATGCTGACAGCTTGCTCACCGTTCCAGAACAAGCCACTGAAGACCTCAGGACTCTCTTTGAGCCGATCGCCGCGACCTTGCTTGACCACCGCAATGAACTGCCGGTGAATCTGGTCAATCATGGCCTGCGCGTAGGTTTCCTGCACGGGGTCGCGCGGAGAGAACGGATCCAGCATGCCTTTGTTCGATCCGGAGGTCATCAGACGACGCTCAACACCGAGCTTGTCCATGGCGCCCGTGAAACCAAACCCATCCATGAGCACCCCGATGGAGCCCACAACAGAGGCCTTGTCCACCACCACCTGATCGGCCGCAGCCGCGATGTAATAGGCGGCCGAGGCGCACATCTCCTCACACACTGCGTAGACCTTCTTCTTGTGCAATGCCTTGAGGCGGATGATTTCATCGTGGACCAGACCAGCCTGCACGGGACTGCCACCAGGTGAATTGATGCGCATGACCACACCACGGGCACTGTTGTCCTCAAAAGCGCTGCGCAACGCCGCCATGAGGTTGTCGGCGTTGGCTTCCGCATCGGTGGCGATGGCGCCGCGCACTTCCACCAAAGCCGTATGCGCCGTTGTCGGCGCCTTGGCCGATGGCACCGTCTGCAGCGTGCCCCAGATGATGGATGCCGCCACAAACAACCAGATCAGACGCCAGAACCACCGCCAGCGCTGCTCGCTGCGTTGCTGTTGCAGGTAGGCACGAGCGAACTGCGTCAGCAAGGCAGACTCGGTCGCCTTGTTCAGGTCGGCGTGGAGGGGGTCATCAGTGCGCATGAAGGGGCTGGATGGTCAAAAAAATAGGGTGCGCGGCGGCTGGTTCAGAAAACTGGCTGCAATCGCTGTGAAGGATACCAATAGACCTGCCCCTCTTTTTCGACGAGGGGAATGGCAGTCAGGTGAGCACCGACACATGGACCGAGCACGCATTGACCGCTGGGAGGATCGTACAGCGCGCCGTGCATCGCGCAGATGATGTAGCGTTTGTCCATGTTCCAGAATCGCCCTGGCTGCCAATCCATCTGCGCCGGAACGTGGGCGCAGCGATTGAGATATGCCACCGCCGTCGATTGAAAGCGCACGGCAAATGCAGGTACGCTGCGACCGTTTTCCATGACATCGAATGTCACGGCATCACCGCACTCCTGCAGCTCGGCCGAGGCACACAGCAGTTGAGGTTCGAAAGTGGCCTCAGGCATGAATCAGCAACCAGTCACGCAGGTCTGCCGTCGAGTGCGCCACGAAACGGGTGGGAAAGTCGCGAAAGGCGGCCGGTTCGTGGGCGCCATAGCTCACAGCAAGACTGTGGGTGCCAGCGTTTTGCGCCAACTGCAGGTCATGCGTGGTGTCGCCAATCATGAGGGTGCGCTCCGGGGCCACACCGAACTCGGCCATCAACTCTTGCAGCATCAGCGGATGGGGCTTGGAGGCGGTTTCGTCTGCGGTGCGGGTGCTGTCGAACATGCCCCTCAGTTCGACGTGGGTGAGCGCCTCGTTGAGCCCCTGGCGGCTCTTGCCTGTGGCCACGGCCAACCAATGGTGGCGCGCCTTGAGGGCGTGCAGCAGTTCGACGGTGCCATCAAACAAACTCAATTCGCCCTGCTGGCGGAAGTAGTGGTGGCGGTAGCGCAACCCCAGCGCCGGCACCTGCTCGGCAGGCAAGGTGGGCGCCACGTGTGCCAAGGCATCATGCAAACCCAGGCCGATGACATAGGCCGCCTCCTGACGCGCCGGCACCGGCAGGCCCATGTCTTCACAAGCCAGTTGGATGGATCGCACAATCAGCGCCGTGGAGTCGAACAGCGTGCCATCCCAGTCAAACACGATCAGGTCGTAGGCGCGTGGACGCAGATCGCCAGCATCGGAAAAGTTCATGGTCGGGTTTTCGCAGAAGCGGGGTCAATCGGTGTCAATGCCACCAGCAATTGCGCACAGTCGGCAGGTAGCGGAGCCTCCAGGGTCAGAGGCTCGCCGGTGACAGGGTGATCCAGGCGCAGGTAGCGTGCGTGCAGGAACATGCGTGCAAAGCGCCCCTCGGGCAGTTGGCGACGGTCCATCCCGGTGATGGGCTCGTTGACACTGCCGCGACCCAGGGTTTTGTTCAAGGCAAAGTCACCATATTTGTCATCACCCACGATGGGGTGGCCCTCGTGTTGAAGGTGCACGCGGATCTGGTGGGTGCGCCCTGTCTTGATGGTGACGTCGAGCAGACTGAACTGAGCGTAGCGCTGCACAACATGCACAAGACTGATGGAGCGCCGCCCTTCGTCTTCGTCCTTCACAGCCATGACGCGGCGCTCCCCTTCGGGCGTGAGGAACTTGTGCAGGGCCACGTCAATGACCTTGCGCGAAGCGGGCCAGCCGCCGATCACCAGGGCCGCATAGGTTTTTTGCACCTGACGGTTGCGGAACACGTCCTGCAAGGTGGTCAGCGCGCTGCGCTTTTTGGCCACGAGCAAGATGCCGGACGTTTCCTTGTCCAGGCGGTGGACCAATTCCAGGAAGCGGGCCTGCGGTCGGGCCCGCCGCAATTGCTCGATCACACCGAAACTCACCCCGCTGCCACCGTGCACGGCCACACCGGCCGGCTTGTTGATGACCAGCAAGGCATCGTCCTCAAACAGCACCGGGAACTCGCGTGCAGGCACGGACGCCGCGTGCGCCTCGCTTTTCTCTGTCAGGCGCAGCGGGGGCACCCGCACCTCGTCCCCCATTTCCAGGCGGGTATCGGCTGAAGCCCGGCCCTTGTTGACCCGCACCTCGCCACTGCGAATGATGCGATAAACCAAAGTTTTGGGCGCGCCTTTGAGAACCTTGATGAGGAAGTTGTCGAGGCGTTGTCCGACGCTGCCCTCGTCGATCGCGAGACGTTGCACGACGGCCGGCAATTCAACCGTCGAGGCACGGGCCGAAACTGATGGTGGTGTTGCCACCCGCACCATCATTCCCTGCCGCACAGTGCGAGAGGAGTTTTTGCCGGAGGGTTTCCCTGCCGGGCGAGATGTGTTTTTCGCACCTATAATGGTCTTGGCCACGTTGTGAATTCGTTGTGTGTTGATATGGCTTGTGCGGTATCAGCGACAACCAACAGGCAAGACCAGTCGGTATTTTACCTTTTGAGCCGATCTGGTGGTGCTGCACGACAAAGCCCGGCGGGGAGCCCCGCCAATTGATGGTGATGCAACAACCCCGACTTGCCGGAGAAAACCACCCAAGGTGTGGTTTTGCCTCAAGGTCAGGGCTGTCAGAGCCAACGTAGATCGAACCCAAATTCAAGGTTTTCCGGATCTCAGCGATGCCACGGTGGCATGCCACCGCAGTCGCGCTGGGATCTGCGTCGAGTGACTGCCCACGTGTCCTGGCCCATTCAACTTCTCAATCGCCTCGCCTTTGTGCCGGCTTTCTTCCACTGGTTGGAAGAAAGTGCGCCGCATTGGGTGCTGCGCGGCTGGCTGTTGGCTGCGCCCCCTGCCCCCCTCCTCCTCGTTCAGCCGACCGCAGCGCGTATCGCGCTCGCCTGTCTGGATGGGCCTGGTTGGCGACAGGCCCGTGTCCAAGTCTCGGCGCGCGCGCCCCTGCTGTCCTGACGCCTCTCGCGTCCTGTCAGTCCCAGGCAATTCCTTCACGGTTCAAGCTCGTTGCTCGTGCATGAAAGCTGCCTCCGGTCTTCGGACTGGGGGTGAGTCGAGGTTTGCCCGGCGCCATCCCGGTCAGGCCTCGCTTGGATTGTGGAGAACACATGAAGCGCATGCTGATCAACGCCACGCAAGCCGAAGAACGGCGCCTGGCCATTGTTGACGGACAAAAACTGCTCGACTTCGAAACCGAAATCGAAGGGCGTGAACAACGCAAGGGCAATATCTACAAGGCGGTCGTCACCCGCGTTGAACCCTCCCTGGAAGCCTGTTTCGTCGATTACGGCGAAGAGCGCCATGGTTTCCTGCCGTTCAAGGAAATCTCGCGTCAGTATTTCAAGGAAGGCGTCGAGGTTCGCTCGGCCCGCATTCAGGACGTGATCAAGGAAGGCCAGGAGCTGCTGGTCCAGGTCGAGAAGGAAGAGCGCGGCAACAAGGGCGCCGCCCTGACCACCTTCGTTTCGCTGGCTGGCCGCTATCTGGTGCTGATGCCCAACAACCCGCGTGGCGGTGGCGTGAGCCGTCGCATCGAGGGTGACGAGCGCGAAGAGCTCAAAGAGGCGATGGACCAGCTCGAATACCCCAAGGGAATGAGCCTGATCGCCCGCACCGCCGGCATCGGCCGCACCCCGGCCGAGCTGCAGTGGGACCTGAACTACATGCTCAAGCTGTGGACCGCCATCGACGATGCGGCCCAGGCTGGCAAGGGCGCCTACCTGATCTATCAGGAATCGTCGCTGGTCATCCGCGCGATTCGCGATTACTTCACCGCCGACATCGGCGAGATCCTGATCGACACGGACGACATCTACGAGCAGGCCAAGCAGTTCATGCTGCACGTCATGCCCGACACGGCCAACCGCGTCAAGCGTTACCGTGACGATGCCGCCCTGTTCGCCCGCTTCCAGATCGAGCACCAGATCGAAACGGCCTTCAGCCGCACGGTGAACCTGCCCTCGGGTGGCGCCATCGTGATCGACCACACCGAAGCCCTGGTCTCGGTGGACGTGAACTCGGCGCGCGCCACCCGTGGCAGCGACATCGAGGAAACCGCCTTCCGCACCAACCTGGAAGCGGCCGACGAAATTGCCCGCCAGATGCGCCTGCGCGACCTGGGCGGCCTGATCGTCATGGACTTCATCGACATGGAGGACAGCAAGCACCGCCGCGAGGTGGAGCAGCGTCTGCGTGACGCCCTGCGCACCGACCGTGCCCGCGTGCAGTTCAGCACCATCAGCAAGTTCGGCCTGCTGGAGATGTCGCGTCAGCGTCTGCGCCCCGCCCTGTCGGAAGGCTCGCACATCACCTGCCCGCGTTGCAACGGCACTGGCCACATCCGTGACACCGAGTCGTCGGCGCTGCAGATCCTGCGCATCATCCAGGAAGAGTCCATGAAGGACAACACCGCCGCTGTGCACGTGCAGGTGCCGGTGGAAGTGACCTCCTTTCTGCTGAACGAAAAGCGCACCGAGATCACCAAGATCGAGCTCAAGCAACGCGTGACCGTGCTGTTGATCCCCAACAAGCACATCGAAACGCCGAACTACAAGCTGGAACGCCTGCGCCACGACGATCCGCGTCTGGAAAACATCCAGACCAGTTACTCGATGATCGAGGAGCCGGACGACGAGGTGGGCATCACCCGTCGCGAGAAGGCCAAGGCCAAGCAGGAGCCCATCATCAAGGGCGTGCTGCCGGATCAGCCCGCCCCGATGGCCATGCCGCAGCACCAGCCCGTTCTGGAAGCCAATGTAGCGATTCCCCACGTGAGCCACACACCGGCCACTCCTGCAGCCACAGCCGCAAGCGGCGGTTTCTTTGGCTGGTTGAAGCGCTTGTTCGGCATGGGCACGACGGCCGAGGAAGCCCCCGCAGTGGTGGCGACGCCGGTCGCAGCGCCTGCCGCTGACGCCAAGGAGGCTGGCAAGGGACAAGGACGTGGTCGCCGTGACGGCCAACGTCGTGGTGAACGTGGCGAACGCGGTGAACGTAACGGCGAAGGCCGTCGCGAACGCCAGGGTGAGCGCGGCGAGAAGGGCGAAGCCCGTCAAGGTCGTCGCGCACCGCGTGAGGACCGTCCGGTGAATGCGGAAGGCGGTAACGAAGCGCCTCGTTCGGACGAAGGCGCACGCGAAGGTCGCCGCAGCCGTGGCGGGCGTGGTGGTGAACGCAGCGGTGAACGCGCGCCCACCAACCGCGAAGCCAATGCGGCCGAAGCGCAAGCTCTGGCCCTGACCGCTGAACCTGGCGTCACCGAGGTCGCTGCGACGGCCGAAGCGGAACGCGAGAATGGTCGCCGCCGCCGCCGTGGCGGTCGTGGCCGCAGCGAGCGCGACGAAGCGCAGATGCAAGAGGACGGCCTGAACGCACCGGCAACCACTGGCGTCGAGGGTGAAGAGGTGGCTGGCGTCAATGCCCAAGCTGGCCAGGATGGCGAGCCCGCCGAAGGTGAACGCCGCCGTCGTGGTGGTCGCAACCGCTCGGAGCGTGCGCCACGTACCGAGGGCGCTTCGAATGAGTCAGAGCGCCCTCGCACTGAAGCGAGCGTCGAGACGGCAGCGGCCACCGTGGCGGAGGCGCCAGCGCCTGCAGAGACGGTTGTCGTCATCGACGCCGTTGCGCAAGCCCACGAGCCCGTGATCGCAGCTGTCGCTGCGCCTGTCACCACCTCGGTGTCTGAAGCTCCCGCAGCAGAAACCAGTGTGACGACGCTCGCCGAGCCCGCTGCACAACCTGAGGTGGCCCCTGCCGCCATGGTTGCGCCATTCGTGCTGCCGCTGTCCGATCTGGAAACGATTGCGCGCAATGCCGGCTTGGAGTGGGTGAACTCTGACGCCGACAAGATCCGCGCCGCTCAGGAAGCCATTGCCAACGAGCCCAAGCCCGTGCATGTGCCGCGTGAACGCAAACCCCCGGTTCAGTTGGACGAAGGTCCGCTGGTTCTGGTGGAGACGCGCAAGGACCTGAAGGACATCGCTCTGCCTTTTGAGGAATCGGCCTCGGCCTGAGTCCTCTTGACACCCTAGGGTCCGCCCTCGGTCAC
>CAYOJR010000001.1:0-8094 GCA_964404335.1 uncultured Aquabacterium sp. | reverse complement strand
CGTCTGACAAGCCCGTCCAGCGCCCGACATCGCATGCCAGGGTGAGCGATCGGGTGGACCCTCTGGCAGGCTTTGTCCCCCCCCTGTGGTGCTTCAGCGCACTGCCGCACGCCTCGGCGATCGTCCTGCCTACTTCGTACGCAATCCAGAGCGCTGGGAAGGCACATCATGGCGAGAGTATGGCCTGCAGGTACGTCAGGCTGCCCGTGCGCTGCTCAGCATGGGTGTACAGCGTGGCGATGCAGTAGGCATCCTGAGCTTCAATCGCCCTGAGTGGGCCATTACCGCCTTTGCCGCCATGTCGATCGGGGCCAAGCCCGCCGGCATCTACTGGACCAGTTCGGTGGATGACATGGCGTATGTGCTGAACCACTCCAAGGCCAAGGTGCTGATGGTGGAGAACCCCGAGCGACTGGCCAGCGTGAAGGTTTGTGCCGACCGCATTCCCCACCTGCAACAAGTGGTGTTGTTCAAGACGGACAACGCGCCTTCCGACTTTCCCCTACCGCAACTGCCCTGGTCGGGCTTTCTCGCCTTGTCACAGACGGTGACGGATGAGGCTCTGGACGCGCGCATGGCCGAACTGAGCCCTGACGACATTGGCACCCTGATCTACACCTCGGGCACGACCGGCCCATCCAAGGCGGTGGCCTTGAGTCAGGGCAATCTGTGGTGGCCAGGGCCTGCAGAAACACCCCCGTGTGCTGGAGGAGGTGCAAGCGGAAATCGACCGGGTCAACGCCAAACTGACGCGTGTGTACCAGGTGCGCAAGTTCACGATTTTGCCCACCACACTCACCGTCGAGGCTGGCGAGTTGACGCCCACACTCAAGGTGAAGCGCAAGGTGGTGATGGAGCGGCAACGCGCCCTGATCGACGCGATGTACGCCAACGGCAGCCACTGAGGCTGCCCCACCCTGATCGCCTGATGAACGCGCTGATCTGACTCAGCGTGGCAACTTGGCCAGCGCCTGCTGATACTGAGGCAGGTGCATCAGTTCATCCCATGGGAAGGGCGCTGTCTGCGGCAGCAGGTCAAGGCGGCGCGCTTCGCTGTCGGGACTCAGTTCCCACTCGCCGCGAGCCAGCGCGTTGGTCAGGCCATCGAGCAACTCGTCCACGGCCTTGCCGCCGTTGAGCGACTGGTTGCACAGCAGCACCATGTCGCAACCAGCGTTGAGCGCGGCAATGGCACCTTGTGTGTGGTTGCCTGCCACGCTGGCGCCTTCCATGCTCAGATCATCACTGAAGATGGCACCTGTGAAGCCCATCTGGCCACGCAGGATGTCTTGCAGCCAACGCGGGGAGAAACCTGCCGGCAGACTGTCCACCTTGGGATAGATGACATGGGCCGGCATCACGCTGGTCAGCGAGGTGCTCATCCATTCGTACGGTTTGGCATCGTCGGCGAGGATGGCCTTGAGACTGCGCTTGTCCACAGGCACGTCCACATGGGAGTCGGCCTTGACGAAACCGTGTCCCGGGAAATGTTTGCCGCAGTTGGCCATGCCGGCCAGCAACAGCCCGTGCATCACACTCTTGGCCAGAACCGTGACCACGCGCGGGTCGCGATGGAAGGCACGGTCGCCGATCACACCACTTTCGCCCCAGTCCAGGTCGAGCACGGGTGTGAAAGTCAGATCGACGCCACAGGCGCGCAACTCGCTGGCCAGCACGTAGCCGCAAGCAGTGGCTGCATCGGTGGCCTGCATGGCCCCTGCGCCCTCCCCGCCCTTGCCGTCCTTCATCCACATCTCGCCCAGGCGGCGCATGTCGGGAACATGCGTGAAACCATCGGTCCTGAAGCGCTGCACGCGCCCGCCTTCATGGTCCACGCAGATCAGCACATCCGGCCGGATGGCCTTGATCTCGGCGCACAGGGCTGTCAGTTGCGCTCGTGAGGCCCAGTTGCGCGCAAACAGGATCAAACCGCCCGTGAGCGGATGCGCCAGGCGGCGACGGTCGTCGTCATTGAGGCTGAGGCCTTCGATGTCGAGCACCACCGGGGCATGCAGCACCGCGTCGTGATCGTCATGAACGGGCTGGGTGGCGGCGACGGACTTGGATCGTTTGCTGGTGCTCATGTGGCAGAAGGAAGAAGGTCGATGACCACGAAGGCCAGGGCGTGATCGCCCTCGTCGGACAGAGAAAGGTGTGCGCACCACGACTGGCTGGCAAACCAGTGGGCAAGCTCACCGCTGAGTTGGAAATGGGGTCGCCCCCGGTCGTCGCTGACAACCTGGCAATCATGCCAGTTCATGGGGTGGCGCACGCCCAGGCCGATGGCCTTGGCAAACGCCTCCTTGGCGGCAAAGCGGCTGGCGAGGTAACGCGAGGCACGTTGCGCATGTGCCTGACGGCGCTGGGCATACACCTCTTGCTCGGCGTCGCCCAGGATACGGTGGGCAAAGCGCTCACCCAGGCGCGCCTCGGCCGCCTCGATGCGGCGCACGTCGCACAGGTCGGTTCCGATACCTGCAATCATCTTGGATGCCGTCTTGGCCGGTTCAGGCCGCTGGCGCCCTGCGCGCGCGGATGGCCTCGGCCTTGAAATCGGCAATGGCTTGGCGCAGGCCCACGAACACGGCATGACCGATGAGTGCATGGCCGATGTGCAACTCGGCTACATCCGGCTGAGCGGCAACCAAGGCTGTGCTGCTGACATGATCGGCCTGCCCGGGCTCGCTTTGCGACAAGGCCAGACCATGACCGGCGTGGGTGCGCAGCCCCAAGCTGCGTGCTAAACGCAAACCCTCCTGGAGGCGCGTGAGTTCGCGTTGCAGGCTTGCCTGATCGGCATCCCACCAGGCATGGGCCAGAGGACCGGTGTGCAGCTCGACACAGGGGGCGCCCGCTTGAGCCGCCGCTTCGATCTGCACCGGGTCGGCGCCAATGAACAAGGACACCCGGCTGCCCGCTGCAGCCAAGCGTGCGCAAGCGCCCTGAATGCGTTTGAACTGACCGGCGACGTCCAGGCCGCCCTCGGTGGTGACTTCCTGGCGACGCTCTGGCACCAGGCAAACATGCTCGGGGGCGGTACGCTCGATGATGTCGAGCATCTCGTCGGTAACCGCTGCCTCGAAATTCAAGGGCACGGCAATGGCCTCTTTGAGACGCACGACATCTTCATCGCGGATGTGACGGCGGTCTTCGCGCAGGTGGAAGGTGATGATGTCGGCCCCGCCCTCCACAGCCAAGAGCGCAGCCGCCACCGGGTCCGGAAAACGCCCGCCACGCGCGTTGCGCAAAGTGGCGACGTGGTCGATGTTCACGCCCAGCAAGGGGGCGTGCAGAGCGGTCAGTTGGGAGCCGGAGAAGGTCATGATTGTTGAAGTTCCATCATCAACTGGCGTGTGCGCAGCGTCTGGGAACCGAGATGATAGTGAATGAGTGTGCGCAACACGGCCTTGAGTTCGGACAAAACTGGCATGCACGCGGCCATCAGAGAAGGCACAGCCGTGGGCGCCGGGCGTGAAGGCAGAAGATCGGAGTGAACCGTCAAGGTGTCGGGTTGCGGCATGGTGCGGGACAAGGCAGCCTCCATGTGAGTCAGCACCCCGCCGTCGATCACCACCGGCCCTGCCCCCGGCTCGCCTGCCCAACGTGCGGCCAGTATGCCCAGCTCCGGATGGACTTCGTAGTTCTGACCGGCCAGCACCGACTGGCCATTGACCGTCTGCGCTGACAGGTCGGGCAGGTGTCCGAGCTGACGCAGCAAAATGAGCTCGAAGGCCCTCAACGCGGCTTGAAGCAAAGCAGGATCGGCCATGGCCTGCAAGGTCTGAGCATAGGCGTCAAACAAGGCCGGGTGTGGGTCGTGTCGCACCATCAACCGCATCAGCAACTCGTTGAGATAGAAACCGGGCAACAAAGCTGCGCCGCCCGGCCAGGCCGGCCCACCGGCCCATTCGGCCTGACGCAGCAGCCACACCTCCGCATCTTCCGAGCGCTTCACCCCAAAGCTCGCCACCAGGCGCTGAAATGGCATCAACACCGGACGCAGTTGTGAGTACGGCCGCTTGGCACCCTTGGCCACCGCCACCACCCGGCCATGGTCGCGCGTGAACAGCTCCAGAATCAGACTGGATTCGCTCCAGTCATGACTGTGCAGAACATACGCAGCGGTACCGGGGCGCGAAGCGGCGCGGGCCATGGTGTCAGCAACAGGCCTTTACTCGTAGCCGTAGGTGCGCAAACGGGCGTCGTCGTCAGCCCAGCCTGAGCGCACCTTCACCCAGATCTCCAGAAACACCTTGGAGCCGATCAGGCGTTCCAGTTCGGTCCGTGCCTCGGTGCCGATGCGCTTGAGCTTCTCACCCTTGTCGCCAATGATCATGCCCTTGTGCTGTTCGCGCTCGACGATGATGGTGGCGGCCACGCGCACCAGGCCGGTGGACTTGGGCTTGCCAGGCAGTGGGGGCTCTTCCTTGTACGAATCGATGACCACGGTAGAGGTGTACGGCAACTCGTCGCCGGTCAGTCGGAAGAGCTTTTCGCGGATCATCTCGCTGACCATGAAGCGGTCGGTGCGGTCGGTGAGCGCCTCGGCGTCGTACCACCAGCCTTGCTCCGGCAGGTAGCGGCGCACCACATCGGCCAAACGCTTGGCGTCTTCGTCCTTCGTGGCGGTGAGCGGGATGAACTCGGCGAAGGGATGATGCCCTTGCATGGTCTGCAGCCAGGGGAACAGGTCTTCACGGCGGTGCACCATGTCAAGCTTGTTCGCCACCAGAATGACCGGCTTGTCCTTGGGCAAAAGCGCCAGGACCTGGGCATCATCCGGACCATAACGGCCCGCCTCGACCAGGAACAGCACCACGTCCACGTCCGACAAAGTCGCCTGCACCGTCTTGTTCAGGTTGCGGTTGAGTGCGGCAGTGCCCCGTACCGTGTGGCGAGTCTGGAAGCCCGGGGTATCAACGAACACAAACTGCGTATCACCATCTGTGCGGATGCCCGTGATGCGGTGACGCGTGGTTTGCGCCTTGCGCGAGGTGATGGACACTTTCTGGCCCACCAACGCATTCAACAAGGTGGACTTGCCGACGTTCGGGCGCCCGATGATGGCGATCAGGCCACAGCGCTGCACCTCCGCCTGCCCCCCTTGCGTGGCATCCCCCCCCTTGCGTGCCATGGCGAGGTTGGACAGCATGGCGTCCAGCGATGGATTCAGTTCATCGGCGCTCGCAGAAGTTGGCGTGGATACAGGGGTTTTCTTCGACATAGGGGGATGTTTCTCAGGGATCGCTCAGTGAAAAGGGCTCAGCCCTGTTGGGGCTTGCGAGATTTTTTGACCACCACCTTCGGGGTCGGCTTGCCGGATGACACCGCCTTGTTCGGCAGCGAGTGCAGGTGCGCCATCATCAACTCGGCAGCAGCTTGCTCGGCCGCACGACGCGAGAGACCCTCGGCCTGCATGCTCAACGACAACTCAGGCAAATCGCAAGCCACCACAAAGGTCTGCGCATGCGCTTTGCCGCGCGTGGCCTCAATGCGATAGGTGGGCACTGCCATCTTGCGCGCCTGCAGCCATTCCTGCAAGGTGGTTTTGGCATCCTTGCGCCAGACCTCCATGGTGGACTCGGCCACCAGCGGCTCGAACAGGCGCAGCACCAGATCACGCGCAGCGTCGAAGCCGGCGTCCAGGTACACCGCGCCAATGATGGCCTCCAGCGCATCGGCCAAGATGGACGCCCGCTGAGCCCCTCCTCCCTTGGCCTCGCCCTCGCTCAGACGCATGACCTCGGGCAACCCCAGTTGCAGCGCCAACTGGTGTAACGTGTCCTGTCTCACGAGGTGGGCACGCACGCGGGTCAGGTCGCCTTCGTCACTGCGGTCAAAGCGCCGGTACAGCAGTGCCGACACGCCCAGGCTGAGCACGGCATCACCCAGAAACTCCAATCGCTCGTAGTGATCGGCCCCGAAACTCTTGTGCGTGACCGCACGAGTGAGCAAGCCGGCATCGGCAAACTCATGCCCCAGGCGTTGCTGTAAGGCCTGCAAAGGAGGCGACAAGAGACGAGACATTGCAGAACGGGAAAGAAAACAAGGGCCGCAGGCCAGAAAGCAAATCGGGCCTGATCTCATCAGGCCCGGGAACCAATTTCAGAGCGTGACGCCGGTAACAAGCTCAGCGAGAGCGTCCCTCAAACTTGATCAGCAGGTACACCGGCTCGAACAGCGGAATTTCCTTGTCGTAAGCAAAACTGATCACAACACGATCGTCTTCCTTCGTCACCACCAGATCCTGGCCCTTGATCGAAGTCACGCCATATTCGACCTGTGCCGCACGCCCAAAAGCCGCTCGAATCTCCGGTACCGTCGTACCTCCTGAGGCAGCGATCTTGTTCACCATCGACAAAATGGTCCGATATTCGCTGACTGCGGGGAAAACCTTCATGGCCAACAGCGCAGCCGATGACAGCAACACTGCCCAGAAAAGCAGGCCAATCAGAGTGACGCCCGACTGACGACGAGGAGAAGTGGAAGTACGAAACATGACGGTCATCCTCTCAAACTTGAATCAATGAAAAAATCCGATGCGCTTGATGTCGCCGAAATTCATCCAGATCACGAAGGCCTTGCCCACAATGTACTCATCGGGCACAAAACCCCAGAATCGAGAATCCTGCGAATTATCCCGGTTGTCACCCATCATGAAATAGTGACCAGCCGGCACCTTGCACACCACACCTTCACCACTGTATCGGCAGTTGTCCTTGAATGGGAAATCTTCGATGGCTTGCGGCGGCACAAAAGGTGGTCGATCCTTGTCCACGAGTATGCGATGCGGTTGTCCATCGAGTTGTTCGGTGTACTGTAATGCGTAGCGCAGGCTGTCCGGGTCGTAAAACTCGGGCAACGGCGTTTGCACAACCGCCTTGCCATTCACGGTCAACTGCTTGTTGATGTAGGCGACCTCGTCACCCGGCAGGCCGACCACACGCTTGATGTAGTCCAGGCTCGGGTTGACCGGGTAGCGGAACACGATCACATCACCGCGCTGCGGGTCGTTGTTGGCCACGATCTTCTTGTTGATGACCGGCAGGCGCACACCATAGTGGTACTTGTTGACCAGGATGAGGTCACCCACCATCAGCGTTGGAATCATCGAACCCGAGGGGATCTTGAAAGGCTCGAACAGGAAGGAGCGCATCAAGAACACAGCGCAGATGACCGGGAACAGACCGGCGGTCCAGTCCAGCCACCAGGGCTGCATGAGCAGGCGCTCGCGCGCGGTCGACACATCGCCATCGACCTGGGTGATGCCCTTGGCCGCCAACTGCGCACGGCGTGCATGATCCTGCGCCAACAAGGCCGCAGCCGCTGCTTCACGGGCCGGCTTGAACTTGTAGCGCTCGGCCAGCCAGTACACCAGCGTGACCACCGTCATCAGGAACAGCAGCAACGAAAAATTGCCCTGCCACTGACCGGTGTACCAGCCCCCCAGGTATGCGATCAGCACCGCATACAACACACCCGTGATCAAACTCATCAATCGTCCACTTGCAGAATGGCCAGGAAAGCTTCTTGCGGCACCTCGACGGCGCCAATCTGTTTCATGCGCTTCTTGCCGGCCTTTTGTTTTTCGAGCAGCTTGCGCTTACGGGAGATGTCACCGCCATAGCATTTTGCCAGCACGTTCTTGCGCAGTGCCTTGATGTTTTCACGCGCGATGATGTTGCCGCCAATGGCCGCCTGAATCGCCACGTCGTACATCTGGCGGGGAATCTGCTCACGCATCTTGGCGGCCACGGCGCGACCGCGATACTGCGACTGCGCACGGTGCACGATGATGGACAGCGCGTCCACCCGGTCGCCGTTGATCAGCAGGTCCACCTTGACCACGTCGGAAGCGCGGTACTCCTTGAACTCGTAGTCCATCGAGGCATAGCCACGCGAGACCGACTTGAGCTTGTCGAAGAAGTCCAGCACGATTTCGGCCAGCGGCATTTCGTAGGTCAGCATGACCTGACGGCCGTGGTAGGCCATGTTCATCTGCACGCCGCGCTTCTGGTTGGCCAGCGTCATCACCGGGCCCACGTAGTCCTGCGGCATGTACAGGTGCACGGTCACGATGGGCTCGCGGATTTC